>JAQXMD010000123.1 GCA_029012465.1 Oscillospiraceae bacterium
AATGCACTGCATCAAGGGTCATGCCGGTGATTTCCGGTGTGTCACCGACCCTGCCATGAACGGCCATATCAGCTTCACCACCTTTCTCTACGGCAGAGAGCTGATGGTGGGCCACACCCGCAGAAACGTATCCTTTGTTCCTGCGGACATTGCGGATTTCGGCACCTTTCTGGCGGAGCACCGGCCCAGAGATACCTTCGTGGCCTGCGTCAGTCCCATGGATGAACATGGCTATTTCCAGCTTGGCCTTACAAACATGTGGGAGCAGGCCTCCTTCAAATCCTGCGACACCATCATTCTGGAGGTCAACCCCCAGCTGCCCCGGGTAAAGGGCGGCCTGCGGATCAACATCCGGGATGTGACGGTGCTGACAGAGGTGGATTACCCGCCTCTGACCGTTCCCGACGCGGAGACCACCGAAATCGAGGAACGCATCGGCGCCAATGTGGCGGAGCTTGTCCATGACGGAGACACCATCCAGCTGGGCATCGGCTCCATGCCCAACGCCGTGGGCCATCATCTCATGGACAAAAAGGACTTGGGTCTCCACACGGAGATGTTTACCTCCATCATGGGGGAAATGATCCGCAAGGGCGTCATCACCGGTCAGAGGAAAAACTACAACCGGGGCCTCCACATCGGCTGCTTTGCCGGAGGAGATCAGGCCCTTTATGACACCCTGGCCACCAATCCCAATGTGCGCATTCAGCCCACCTTCAAGGCGGTGGACCCCGGGGAAATCTGCAAAAACGACAATATGATCTCCATCAATACCATCATTGAAATGGACATCACCGGTCAGGTCTGTTCGGAATCCATTGGCCCCAAGCAGTTTTCCGGTACCGGCGGCGCCTTCTGCTTTGCCTACGGCGCCCTGCATTCCAGGGGAGGCAAGGGCATTCTGGCCTTTCAGGCTGCCACCAAAAAGGGCATTTCCAAGATCTCTCCCCAGCTGAAGCCCGGCGCGGTGGTTTCCATCCCCCGGAACTATGTGGATTATGTGGTCACGGAATATGGCATTGCCCATCTCCGGGGCCGCAGCGTCAAGGAGCGGGCTTTGCAGCTCATCGCCATTTCCCACCCGGAGGCCCGGGAAGAGCTGACCCGCTATGCAAAGGAGCAGTTTATTCTGATTTGAGACACTACATCAAAAAAGTGTTGTTTCCCGGGTGTCACGGGAGGGGATTCCATATCCAGACCCTTGACATTCCGTCGAAATAAAAGTATCATAGATATGGTACAATCGAGTGTGTAATGCACTCTTAAAAATCTGAAAGGAATGATACCAATGGCTAAGTCTAAAGTTACCACAGTCGAGGAAGCCATCGCAAAGTACTGCTTTGACGGTATGACTGTCCTCCTCCCCGGTTTCGTAAATGTTGGTGTTTCCGAGACCCTCATCGAGGGCCTGATCGCTGCCGGCATTAAGGACATCGGCGTTATCTCCAACAACACTTCCGTTCCCCACCGTGGCATCGGCAAGCTGGTTGACGCTAACGTCATCAAGAAGATCACCGCTTCCCACATCGGCAACAACGCTGTTACCGTGCAGAAGGTTGTAGATGGTGAGATCAACCTGACCTTTGTGCCCCAGGGCTCCCTGTGCGAGAAGGTTCGTGCAGGCGGCGCCGGCATTGGCGGCATTCTGACCCCCACCGGTCTGTACACCCCCATGATGGACGGCAAGCAGGTCGTTGAGTGGGATGAGGAAGCCGGCAAGTTCGTATTCCTCGAGGGCGAGATCGTGCCCGATGCTTCCAAGAAGCGCTTTATCCTTGAGCTTCCTCTCCATGGCGACGTTTGCTTCGTCCATGCATGGAAGGCTGACAAGATGGGCAATGTGGTTTACCGCCGCACTTCCCGTAACTTCAACGAAGCCTTCGCTACCGCAGCTGACCACGTGATCGTAGAGGCTGAGGAAATCGTTGAGATCGGCGAGCTGGATCCTGATCAGATCATGACTCCCGGCTTTGTTGTTGACGCAGTTGTTCAGGGCCGTGCCCTGACCGAAGCTTAAGGAGGTACTTGAAATGGCTCTGACTGGAAAAGATCTTATCGCTTACAGAACTGCCCGCCTGTTTCAGGATGGCGACGTTGTAAACCTGGGCATTGGTATGCCCACGAAGTGCCTGGAATATCTCCCCGAGGGTGTAGATGTCTGGTGTGACTCCGAGAACGGTGTTGTCGGTCTTACCGGCGCTCCCAAGGAGGGCGAATACGCTGATCCCAATGTTGTTGACGCTGGCGGCAAGGCCTCTGTCCTTCGTGTTGGCGGCTCCTGCTTTGACTCCTTCCGTTCCTTCGGCTTCATCCGCGGCGGTCACATTGACTGCACCGTTCTGGGCGCATATGAGGTTGACGCTGAGGGCAACCTGGCCAACTGGATGATCCCCGGCAAGACCGCAGCAGGCATGGGCGGTGCAATGGACCTGGTTACCGGCTCCAAGATCACCGTTGTTATGACCACCCAGACCGACAAGGCTGGCAACCCCAAGATCGTTGAGAAGACCAATATGCCTCTCACCGGTTATCACTGCATCGACTACATCGTTACTGAGATGGGCTGCTTCCACGTTACTCCCGAGGGCCTCAAGCTGTTTGAGGTTGCTCCCGGCGTAACTCCCGAAGAGGTTCAGGCCAAGACCGGCTGCAAGCTGATTATGGCTGAGCCCATGGGCTCCATGGCTAAGGACGATTACGATCAGTTCTAAGAATCATTAACCCACGGCGGAGGAATTTCGGGTTTCCGGAATTCCTCCGTTTTTTGCTCGAACCCGAAAAAACAGGGACTTGCTGCAATTCGTTCGCGGCAAGTCCCTGTTTGGCTTATATTATCCTTCCACAATGTAGCTTCCCACATCGGTCTCCGTGACCTTTGCAGCAAAAAACCGCTTCATGGCATCGATCAGATAGCCGGTGTCGGCGGTGCCTGCGGTTTCGCAGGCGGAATGCATGGCCAGCTGGGCAAGGCCGATGTCCACGGAGTACATGGGAACCTGGGTCATTGCCAGCCCGCCCAGAGTGCGGCCGCCGGTCACATCGGAATGGTTGAAGTAGGACTGGTAGGGGATTCCCGCCTGCTCCAGAATATCAAGAAACAGTGCGGCGGACACGCCGGAGGTGCAGTAGCCGGAGCCGTATTTCACCACGATGCCATCGCCCAGCTTGGGGCGGCTTGTGAGAGCGGCCTTTTCCGGGTGGTTGGGATGTACGCCGTGGGCGTTGTCCGCGGAAACCATCATACTGCCGGCGATGAGCCGAAGATGATCCTCCTCAGAAAGCCCGACAGCTCCGGTGATCCGCCGGAGGGTATCCGACAGGAAGGTGGACATGGCGCCCTGCCGGGTCTGACTGCCAATCTCCTCGCTGTCAAAGAGACAGAGAACGGGAACAGCCTTGGGCTCCTCCATCCGGAGGAAGCCCTCCAAAAGACCGTAGGCACACTGGAGATCGTCCAGTCTGGGGCAGAGAATGAATTCTCCCTCTGCGCCTACCCGGGTGCCCCGGTCATGGTTGTAAACGAACAGATCGTGGGAGAGAATGTCCTCCTTACGGACCCCGGCAGCTTCTGCGGCCAGGGAGAAGAAGTCCACCTTGCCCTTGCCCAGCAGAGGCATCAGGTCCACCTGGGCGGAGAGATGCTTGCCCTCGTTGATGCTCCGATCCATGTGGATGGCAAGACCGGGAATCACCATCAGATCCTGATCCAGATTCACCAGCCTGGACTCCACGCCCCGGTTCGAGCGAACCAGCAGCCTGCCGGCAATGGACAGGGGACGATCCAGCCAGGAGGTGTAGATCATGCCGCCGTATTTGTTGGCGTCCAGCTTGGTGTAGCCCTCCACAGTGACCGCCGCGTTGTCCTTGATGCGGAAGCAGGGAGAGTCGGTGTGGGCTGCGCCCACCATAAAGCCCTCAACCCTTTCGGGCATCCGGAAGGCAATGAGACTGGACTGATTGCGGGTCACATAGTACCGGTCTCCCGGCTGAAGGTCCCAGCGCTCCGATTCCAGCAGGGGACGATAACCTGCCTGCTCCAGAGCAGCGGCAGCGGCAGAGACCGCGTGAAAGCTTGTGGGGCTTTTCTGAATATAGTCAAACAGCCCCTGGGTGGTGTTCTGCATGTTCATAGGGATAACCTCTTTTTCTCAAGGATAGGGATTGAGCTTTGGTTCCGGATCGGGATACTGGGGGAAATCCAGCCCAAAGACCTCCGACATCATCAGCCGCAGGGTGTTGACGCCATTGAGTCCTTCAATATCCAGAGCATGATCCTTCACACGGATGCAGTTTAGAATGTTCTGCTGGTGAATGGTGTCTGTCTCATAGTCGTAGGGAGCATCATACAGCTCCGCCAGATGATAGCCAAGTCTTGCCCCGTGGTCGGACATGAGGATGATAATGGCATCGGGGTCGTGCTCCAGAATGTTGTCCACGGCTCCCAGAATCCGCTTGTTGGTGTATTCCAGCTGACCCAGATAGAACTGGGGGTCGCCCCAGTTGAGATGGTCCTCCTCGGGGACGGGGTTTCCGTCCTTATCATAGATAAACCAGGTGTGGGGCATCTGAATGTAGCCAAGGGTCAGGGTGGGGGCGTTCTTTGTGTGCTTCCATGCGGTATCCATGGCCTCCAGAACCTCCTCCACCAGAGCCGTATACTGGTAGGCTGCCTGGAGCTGAGGCAGTTCCTCGATCAGACCGGAAAGGGGCGTGTTGGGCAGAAGGGAGTTCTGATAGAGGATAATGCAGATGGAATCCTCTACCTGATTTTCCGTCAGAGGCCGGGCGCCGTCTGTGTCCAGAAAGTCGTTGTGGCTGATGAGGTTTACCTGATAGCCCATGTCATGGAACAGCTGGTAGATTCGGGGGGATTCGCCGTCGCCGGAGTTGAAGGGGGGCTGGGCATAGGATAGATTATAAAGATTGGGCACCAGCTGGGTAGTGGCGCAGGATTCCATGTTGTAGCTGCTCATGGAGCAGGCAAAGCCCCGGGATTCCAGCTCCTCATAGAACCCGGAATTGTCGTAGTCGTAGTAGTATTGGAGGCTCTCCGGGCCGCAGTATTCGTCATAGAGGTAGAAATACACGTTGGGGAGCTTCCCGCCCTGCTGGCCTTCGGGACGACTGTCCCGATCCTTGCCGCCGGGATTTCCCTCTTCCATACGGGGGCTGTCCCGGTGGTCATTGGACAGCAGCTGCGGCACAGCCAGAGCGGTGCCGGAAAAGCACAGGACCCCAAACATCACCGTCAAAAGCACACAGGGGATCAGACACCGGTACTTTTTCTTCAGCAGCAATAGCCCGATGGCAAGCACCGGAATGGCGAACAGCCCCAGAAGCACCAGCCCCGGGAAGCTGGGGAAAACGCTCTGAACGCCGGACTTGACAATGCCGAAATTAATGAGGATCAGCATACAGAGGCATCCCAGAAAGCCGGCGGGGCCGGGCCTCCGGAAAATTGCCAGCAGCACCAGAAAGGTGGCCAGCGCAATGGCCAGAAAAATCCCAAAGAAGATCATCGCGTCCTGAAATCTGGACTCCGGCAGGTTGGTGCTGTATTGGAACAGGCAGGGGTACAGAGAGATCAGAATCAGCGGGAGAATGGCCAGAAGCCAGTTCTTCACTTTCATGGTTTCACCTTGCTTTCACAGTGGATATAAGCGTACTCGGCCTGAAAACAGGATTGCCGGGAATGGTCATTTCAATACCACATTTTCCTCCCCCAGAAGCTCCTTCAACTCCTGAAGGAGATAGCCGTCAATGAGACAGCTGCTGCCCATGCGCTTTTTGGTGTCTGCGAAGAACACAACCACCTTGCTGCTGCCGGGGAACATGTGGAAAATGGGCCGGAGCTTCCGGAATTCCCGGCTGTCCTGAGAGGGCAGCCGAAGATACAGGGTTTGGGGCTTTTCCGCCACGGGACGGATTTCCGGGGGAGCCGGGGAATAGGAACGGCGGGGCCGGTCTCCGTAGGGATCGGGGCCGGAGGGGTTTGCCTCCGTCAGTTCGCTGAGCGGTACGGCGCTGTCTGTCATCAGCTGAGGCTCCTTTTCCTCCCGAACGGAGATCTTGCCCTTTACCAGTATGGCGGAGTTTTCCGTGAGGCATCCGCCGTACTGACCCAGCACCCGGGAAAAGCACAGGAGCTCCATGGCGCCGGTGCTGTCCTCCAGAGTGACATAGGCCATGAGAGAGCCGTTTTTTGTGGTTTTGGACTTGACCTTGGTGACGATGCCCGCCACAGCCACGGCCTGTCCGTCCTCAAAGCGCTGCCCCTCTGCCTCCTCGGAGAAGGCGGAAAGCAGCTCGCCAATGGGAACCGCTCCGGCCCGTTTGGTCTTTGCCCGGTAGTCGTCCATGGGATGGCCGGACAGATACAGGCCGGTGGTTTCCTTCTCCATCTGCATCCGCTCCTGAGCGGTCAGCTCGGGAATGTCCGGCAGAGGTACAGCGGCAGGCTTCAGATCCTGGGAGTCGTCCAGCAGGTCAAACAGACCCAGCTGGCCCTCCACATTGTGCTTTTTGGCATCGGCCACGGCGCTCATGACCGCCTCATAGACCATGAGCTGCTGGCTCCGATAGGCGCCGAAGCAGTCCATGGCGCCGCATTTGATGAGGTTTTCCACGGTGCGCTTGTTGAGATCCTGGGAGCTCATGCGCTGACAGAAGTTTTCCAGAGAGGTAAAGGGGCCGCCGGTTTTCCGCTCCTCCATGAGATTCTGCACAAAGCCCACGCCGATATTCTTGACCGCGCCAAGACCGAAGCGGATGCCCTCCTCCACCACGGTGAACTGGTCATCGGACTGGTTCACGTCGGGAGGCAGCAGGGCGATGCCCAGCTCCTTGCACTCGGCGATATATTCGGAAATCTTGGTGGTGCTGTCCAGCACGGAGGTCATCAGAGCGGCCATGTATTCTCTGGGGTAATGGCACTTGAGATAGGCGGTTTCATAGGCCACCTGAGCATAGCATACCGCATGGGCCTTGTTGAAGGCGTAGCTGGCGAAGTCCAGAATCTGGTCGTAAATCTCGTTGGCGGCAGTTTCGGAAACTCCGTTTGCCACTGCGCCGGAGATACCCCGTTCCGGGTCTCCATGGACGAAGGTTTTCCGCTCGGCCTCAATGACGGACTGCTTCTTTTTGGAGATGGCCCGGCGGATGTTGTCTGCCTGGGGCAGGCTGTATCCGCCAAGGGTACGGAAAATGTCAATGACCTGCTCCTGATAGACCATTACCCCGTAGGTGACGGAGAGAATGGGCTCCAGCTTGGGGTCGATATACCTGACGGCCTGGGGATTGTGCTTGTTGGCCACGAATTTGGGGATGGAATCCATGGGGCCGGGCCGGTACAGGGACAC
Source organism: Oscillospiraceae bacterium (assembly GCA_029012465.1). Lineage (GTDB taxonomy): Bacteria > Bacillota > Clostridia > Oscillospirales > Oscillospiraceae > HGM13006. The sequence goes on from JAQXMD010000123.1 coordinate 7,359, forward strand.
AATAGCGGTGAGATCCTCAATGCTCTGGGGGTGGAGGCTCACGCAGACCCCGGTCATGCCGGTGGACTCCATCTGGAACACGCCGGAGGTGCGGCCGGCGGAGATCATCTCGTAGGTAGCCACGTCTCCATCGGGAACGGTGTGAATGTCAAAGTCCGGAGTGTGCCGGTGGATGAGCTTCTCCGCGTCGTCAATGACCGTCAGGTTCCGAAGCCCCAGAAAATCCATCTTGAGAAGGCCCAGCTCCTCCACGGTGGTCATGGTGTACTGAATCACCACCGTGTCGTCGTTGCGGCTCAGGGGAACGTAGTGATACACCGGCTCCTTGGTGATGACCACGGCGGCGGCGTGGGTGGAGGTGTTCCGGGGCATACCCTCCACACCCATGGCGGTGTCAATGAGCTTTTTCACAGTGGGGTCGCTGTCGTAGCGTTCCTTCAGCTGGGGAGAGAGCTTCAGAGAATCCTCCAGCGTGATGTTCAGGGTGGCGGGCACCAGCCGGGCCACCTGATCCACCTCGCCGTAGGTCATGCCCAGAGCACGGCCCACATCCCGGACAGCGCCCTTGGCCTTCATGGTGCCGAAGGTGACGATCTGGGCCACGTTGTCCTTGCCGTACTTTTCCGTGACATAGTCGATGACCTCACCCCGGCGGTTTACGCAGAAGTCAATGTCGATATCGGGCATGGTCACACGGCCCGGATTCAGGAACCGTTCGAAATACAGGTTGTATTTCAGGGGGTCCAGATCGGTGATATACAGGCAGTAGGAGACCATGCTGCCTGCGGCACTGCCACGGCCGGGACCTACGGGAATGCCGTGGGTCTTTGCATAGTCCACATAGTCGGAAACGATCAGGAAGTAGTTCACAAAGCCCATCTGCCGGATCATTTCCATTTCATAGGTCAACTGATCCTTTTCCCGCTGCCCCCCCTTGGGGTAGCGAACGGCAAAGCCATCCCAGCAGAGCTTTTCAAAGTATTCGTCGTTGGTCATGCCCTCCGGAGGGAAGAAATCCGGCAGATGATAGTGGCCAAATTCAAACTCCACATTGCACATGTCCGCGATTTTCGCGGTGTTGTCCAGAGCCTCCTGATCGTGGGGGAACAGCTCCTGAAGCTCCGCCTCGCTTTTGATGTAGAATTCCTCGGTTTCGAATTTCATCCGGTCCGGGTCGTCCACGGTTTTCTGCATCTGAATGCACATGAGGACATCCTGCATGGCGGCGTCCTCTTTGGCAATGTAGTGGGCGTCGTTGGTGATGACCATGGGAAGGCCCGTGTCTCTGGCAAGACGGCGGATGCCCCGGTTCACGGCAGGCTGCTGCTGATAGCCGTGATCCTGCATCTCCAGATAGAAATGGTCGGGGCCAAACAGGCCGGAAAGTCTTTTGGCGGAGGCAAGGGCGCCCTCGTAGTCCTCCTGCAGAAGCTTTCGGGGAATCTCTCCTGCCAGACAGGCGGAAAGGGCGATCAGCCCTTCATGATACTGCTCCAGCAGCTCATAGTCGATCCGGGGCTTCCCGTAAAAGCCTTCCAGATAGGCCTGAGAGACCATATAACAGAGATTCTGATAGCCGGTCATGTTTTCACACAGCAGCACCAGATGATGGTTTTCGTTGTCGATGCCATGAATCTTGTCATGGCGGCTTCTGGGGGCCACATAGACCTCGCAGCCGATGATGGGCTTGACCCCTGCGGCCCTGGCGGCTTTGTAAAAGTCAATGACGCCATACATGGCGCCGTGGTCAGTAATGGCCACGGCGGTCTGTCCCAGCTCCCTGACCCGGTCCATCAGCCGGCCAATGCGGCAGGCTCCGTCCAGAAGGCTGTATTCCGTATGCACATGTAGATGGACAAAAGCCATTTGGTTACTTCCTTTCTGATTCGGATGCCCGGGCGGCACGGCGGAGGAAACGCTCTGCCAGCCGGAGGGTCAGCCGGTCATTTTCAAAGGTCAGCGCCCGAAGGGCGTCCTGATAGCCCAGAACCTGTACCCGCAGAAATTCCTCCGGGTTCCGATGGGGGGTCTGGTCCTGATAATGGGCCAGAAAATAGACCACCTGCTTCCGGTTCCCACCGGGGAGACCGTACTGCACCACCCGGCGAAAGCCCGGCAGAATCTCAGTATGGACACAGACCTCCTCCTGAATTTCCCGGATGGCGGTCTGCTGCTCGGTTTCGCCTTTTTCCATGTGACCCTTGGGAAGGCCCGTATAGCCGCCCCGAACCAGCACATAACGGCGCTGGCCCTGTTCCTCTGTGTATACCACTGCGCCGCAGGATCGTTCCAGCATCCTTATCCCTGCCCTTCCATACTGATCTCGATGAGTTTTTTCATGCGATGACTCATGGCCGGCTTGCTGAGGGGCGGGTCAGCCATGGCAGACAGCTCCGCAAGGGAGGCTTCGGGGTTCTCCTCCCGGAGCCGGGCGGCCTCCTGAAGCTTGGCGGGCAGCTGCTCCAAAAGTCCGGTTTCCCGGAGATGGGCAATGGCGGAGAGCTGATGGATGGACGCATCCACGGTTTTGGTGAGGTTGGCGGCGTCGCAGTTGCAGCGGCGGTTCACGTCATTCCGAAGCCCCTTCTCCACCTTCGCCTCGATGATTTTCATGGCGGAAACGTGGCTGCCCATGGTGGCCAGCAGATCCACGATCATTTCGCTTTGCTTGAAATACAAAATGCTGCTGCCGCCCCGAAGAATGGTTTTTGGCTCAAAGCCAAGCTCCTGCAAAATGGAGCAGGTCTCGCTGCTGACCTTCAGATGGGTGGTGGCAAGCTCCAAATGGTAGCGTTTGTCCGGATCGGTGACGCTGCCGCCTGCAAGAAACGCCCCGCGAATAAAGCTCTGGCGGCAGCAGTCCTCCTCCAGAACGCTGAAATTCACATAATGGGCCACACTCTGGTGCTCCTGCCCGTAGACGGAGAAGATATAGTCGATTTTATCCGGATCGTCGATGATAAAGTTCATCTTTCCCGGCTGCTCCAGAGAGGGAAACTGGTCGAAATCCAGCCCGAAGGTTTTGTAAAACAGTCTGGGCAGCAGCTCGGCAAAGCTCCGGTTCTCTGTGATGATCTTGATCTCATCCCGGGAGAAGGTGTTGCAATACAGAAGAATGCCATAGCACTCTGCCATACGGCAGCAGCGCTTTTCTGGAATATTTCGGCAAAGCTCCTCCCGCACCTCTGCTGCAAAGGACATTTTGTGCATGGTAGTTCCTCCTTCCGGGGTGGTGTCAGCTCCGGCGGCGGGGCCGGCCCTGACGATGGTAGACGTCCACAATGGCGGCGGCCAGAAGCTGGGGGTCGTGACGGGCATATTCACTGGTGGAGCTGAGCAGGGGAGCGGTGTAGACCTTTGCTCCAAGGGCCTCCGTCTGCCGGGTGTCCACCTCCATGACGCCGGCACCCTCCCGCAGGTATTCCTGCCGCAGATGCTCCGGGATGGGGCTGGAATTGGCAAGACAACCCTCCACAATGCCCGGCGCGCTGTGGCGGATCAGCTCCCGGAGATGGTCTGAGGCGGTGTAGCCCTCGGTTTCTCCGTCTTGGGTCATGAGGTTCATGACCATGAGCTTATAGCCCTTTGCGTTTTTCACCGCTTCGGTGATGCCGCTTACAAGGAAATTGGGGATGATGCTGGTATAAAGGCTTCCCGGTCCAATGAGGATCAGGTCTGCTCGGTCAATTGCCCGGATGCTCTCGGGAAAGGCGGCGGGATGCTCAGGGGTGAGCACCACCCGGCGAATCTGCTTTCGGGTCTCTTTTTTATGATAGAAGATGGCGCTTTCCCCCAGAATGGTGGAGCCGTCATCGAACTGAGCCTGCAAATGGATGTCCTCTTCGGTGACGGGCAGCACCCGGCCGGTGATGGCCAGAACCTGCCCCATCTGTCGGACAGCCTCGGAGAAGGAGCCGCAGATGCCGTTGAGGGCAGCCAGCAGGAGATTTCCGAAGCACTGGCCGGACAGGCTCCCCTCCGCAAACCGGTAGGCCATCAACTCCTCCATGATGGAGTCCGTGTTGGCAAGGGCCAGAACACAGTCTCTTGCATCCCCGGGGGGCAGCATACCAAGGTCCTGCCGGAGCATACCGCTGCCGCCGCCGTCGTCGGCGGTGGTGACAATGGCGGTGAGGTCACGGGTGTAGTGCTTCAGGCCCCGGAGCATGGTGGACAGTCCATGTCCCCCGCCCAGAGCCACCACCCGGAGGGGCCGTTTGTAAAGGCGGATGTCCTCCTCCTGGAGGAGCAGGTTATCCATGGTTTATATCCCGGTGGTTCACCACCGTGGGATAGCCCCGCTTGGCCACGAAGTCGCCGATCTCCTTGGCGATGGCCACGGAACGGTGCTGGCCGCCGGTGCAGCCCACGGCAATGACCAGAGAGGTCTTTCCCTCCTCGTAATACAGGGGGATGGTGTAGGTGAGAAGGTCCTCCAGCTTTTGGAGGTATTCTGTGGTTTGCCGGTAGGAGAATACAAAATCCCTGACCTCCGGCGCAAGGCCGGTTTTGGGTCGAAGCTCCGGGATATAGTAGGGATTCGCCAGAAACCGCACGTCAAATACAAGATCTGCCTCCAGAGGAATGCCGTGCTTGAAGCCGAAGCTCATGACATTCACCACCATGGCCCGCTGGGGCTGATCCTCGAAGAGCCGGATCAGCTGAGACCGGAGCCCGGCGGTGGAAAGATCGGTGGTGTCGATGATGAAGTTGGAGCGGGCACGGACAGCGGAGAGCAGCTGCTTCTCCTTTTCCACAGCCTCGGGGAGGGCGGTGCCGTCCTTGCTGAGGGGGTGGGAACGGCGGGTCTCCTTGTAGCGCTTGATGATGGCCTCCGTGGAGGCTTCAATATAAACAATGGTGTAATCACATCCCATGCTGTCCAGCTCGTTCAGGGCGGACAGGAGACCGTCAAAGGTCCGGCCTGCCCGGACATCGCTGACCAGTGCCACCCGCTCAAAACGGCCGGTGGTGGCAAGGCAAATCTGGGCAAACTGGGGAATCAGCTCCGGGGGCAGATTGTCCACGCAGTAGTAGCCCAGATCCTCCAGTGTGGATGCGGTCCGGCTCTTTCCGGCGCCGGACTGGCCGGTTACAATGAGAAAACGCATGTTATGTTACCTCCAGAATCCGAACCTCCGGCTCCAGAACCACGCCGGAGTGCTCCTTCACCCGCTGCTGCACCTGCTCCATCAGCTTAAGCACATCCTTTGCGGTGGCCCGGCCGGTGTTGATGACAAAACCGGCATGCTTTTTGGAGACCTGAGCGCCCCCTACCGTGAGGCCCTTGAGCCCGGCCTCCTCGATCAGTGCGGCGGCATAGCCGGTTGCGGGACGCTTAAAGGTGCTGCCTGCGGAGGGATACTCCAGAGGCTGAGAGGCTTTTCGCTTGCCCATCAGCTCGGCCATTCGGGCGCGAATGGCCTCCGGGTCCCCGGGCTGGAGACGAACCTTTGCGGAAAGAATCACAAGGTTTTCCTCCATAAAGCGGCTGTGCCGGTAGCCAAGGTCCAGCTCCTCCAGAGGAAGCTCGGAAATCTCTCCCCGCCGGTTCATCACCGTGGCGGAGAGGAGCACCTGACTGAGCTCGCCGCCATAGGCTCCTGCGTTCATATAGATGCCGCCGCCCACTGTGCCGGGGATGCCGTGGGCGAATTCCAGACCGGTGAGACCGTTTTCTGCGGCGAAGGCTGCCAGCCGGGCAAGGGTCACGCCGCAGTCTGCGGAGATCACACCCGGCTCCAAAAGGGAGATTTCCTTCATGTTGGTACGGGTTTCGACCATCAGGGTGTCAAGCCCCTCGTCGGGGGCAAGCATGTTGCTGCCGGCACCCAGAAGCATGGGGTGAATCCGGTACTCCGCAGCCAGTGCAAAAATGGTCTGCATCTGCCGGGCATTGGCGGGAAATACCATGACTGCCACAGGGCCGCCGATCTGGAAAGAGGTGTGGCGGCACATGAGCTCGCCCTGCTTCAGAGCAATATCGGAAAGCTGGAGCTGTGTGATAAGCTCCCGTAGATGTCGCATATTATTGTTCCTCCATAAAAAAGGATAATCATTCACAATCCATTATATCACGAAATCCCCGTATGGGGAAGGTAATTTTGCAGGAATCCCGGCGGAATTGCGGAAGAAAGGGCCGGTGACGGGAGAGTAGGAATTTTTAGGGGTTCTGATACGGAGCTGAAACAAAATCTCGGCCCCGCCCCATGGAAAAGAAACAAAAGTCGGTCAATTTTTTTGAAAACGGATAAAAAAGCTACCATTCTGTAACAGAATGTGCTATACTAAAAAAGTATGCAAACCCTTAAACATAGGAGGGAATGACCACTGTGAAGTGGAAACGCGTTTTATGTGCCCTTGCTGCGCTGCTGCTTCTGTCCGGCTGCGGCAGCACCACGGAGGAGCTTTACTGCCTGCCTGCGGCCTCGGAGGATTACTATGATCTTCAGGAGGCTCTCAGCGGTGTGCTCTCTCAGGGCTATGGATATCTTGCGCCTACGGCAGGCGCCCGGCGGCAGCCCGTTCAGCTGGTGGACCTCACCGGAGATGGGGTCATGGAGGCAGTGGCCTTCTTCAAAAATGAAGCCGAGGGCGGTGTCTGGACGTATATCTTTTCCAAAAACGGCGATGCCTATGAGGTGTCGGCCACCATTGCCTGCGCGGGCAACTCCGTGGGGGCTGTGGAGTATACAGACCTGGACGGCAGCGGCAATCTGAGCCTGATGATGACCGGCTCGGTCAGCGAAAGCGTTACCCAGGCGTTGGAGGCCTACCGGCTGGAAGGCGATGGAGTGCGGCAGATTCTGTCTGCCTCCTGCGGTCAGTATCGTCTGGTGGATCTGGACGACGACGGTGCAAAGGAGATCTTCTGCCTGACCGACGGCGGCGCTGAGGTCAGCGCCGAGGTTTCCTACTGGCGCTACGATGGGGAGCAGATGGCTCTGGAGGGGTCGGAAAAGCTCTCAGGCAGCTACAGCGGCATCCTGTCTGTCAGCAGCGGAAAGCTCTCTGACGGGTCAGAGGCCATGCTGATTTCCGGTGCTGAGGGAGATGGCCCCATGGCGACGGATGTTTACGCACTGGTGGACGACGGCTTTTGCGCCGTGATCCCCGAGGAGGAGATCCTCTCCGCCGAGGCCATTCGGGGAACCTATGTGTATCCCTGCGACATCAACGACGACGGCTATATTGAGGTGGCAAAGACCCGGCAGCTGCCCCTATACGGAGAGGGCAGCAATGTCCAGTGGGCCATTGACTGGTACAGCCTTGGAAACCGGGGCGATGATGTGCTGGTGGAAACCACCTATCACAGCTTTGCGGAAAACTGGTATCTGTCCCTGCCGGAAAGCTGGCGGGGACAGGTCACGGTGCGCCAGAGCGATCTGGCCACCTCCACCACTGCGGTCAGCTGCACCTCCTTCTACCGGCTGGACCAGCAGGAAAAGCCCGGAGAGGAAATTATGACCGTCTATGTGGTCACCGGACAGGAGAAGCGGGAATATGTGGAGGCGGAAAATCTCACCAGTCTCTACAGCGACAATGACAACATCATTGCGGTTCAGGTCAATCAGGATGCGAAGGAATGGGATGGCAGCATTTCCATGGCACAGGTATCCGAGGGCTTCCATCAGATCCGGAAAACAGAGGAAGGGTAAACATTGCCGAATTCGGCTTTACAAAATACAGGGCTTCGGTATGGGGAAACCCGAACCGAACCATCAGATAAGAGAGGAATCATCATGAAAAAAGTTCTTATTTTGGAAGATGAAACGAGTATTCGCAGCTTCGTTGTCATCAACCTGCAGCGGGCAGGCTATGAAGCCATCGAGGCCAGCAGCGGCGAAGAGGCGCTGGAGCAGCTCAGGAAGAATCCGGACATTGGCGTGGCGATTTTTGACATCAATCTGCCCGGTATGGATGGCTTTGAGGTCTGCCGGACCGTTCGTGCCACCAATAAATCTATCGGCATTATCATGCTTACCGCCCGTACCCAGGAGATGGACAAGGTCACTGGCCTGATGACCGGCGCCGATGACTATGTGACAAAGCCCTTCTCTCCCGCGGAGCTGACAGCCCGGATCGACGCCTTGTACCGCCGGATCGGCGGAGAGGCCGGAGGCACCTCTGACGAGCTTCGGCAGGGGCCCTTTGTGCTCAACACCCGGAACCGTACGCTGGAAAAGGCCGGGGCCAGAATCAAGCTGACCCAGGTTGAGTACTCCATCGTCAAGCTGTTTATGCAGAATCCCGGCAGAGCCATGTCCAGAGAGGATATTCTGGCCGCTGTCTGGGGCCGGGACTACGACGGAGAGCTGAAGATCGTGGATGTGAATATCCGCCGCCTGCGTATCAAGATCGAGGACGACACCTCCAACCCTGTGTACATCACCACAGTGTGGGGCTACGGCTATAAGTGGGGCGCCTGAGCACCATGAAAAAAGCATCCGGAATCCGCTACCGCTGGCTGACCCATAATTTCAGCGTTGTGGTGGCACTGGTATTGGCTGCGGCTGTGATTGCGTCATTGGCCATGGCCAGATACTATTATAACTTTATGCGTACCGGCCTTGAGGAAAAACTCAAGACCACCACAGAATTCTTTGAAACCTACGTCAGCGGCTCCGAGGCGGAGTTCTACGGCGGCGTGTACACCCTGGTTCAGGAATTTGACGAGAAGAATCAGCTGGAGCTGGAGTTTGTAGGCAGCCAGGGGAAAATCCTGGTCTCCTCCTTTGGACTGGCCTCCGGGGCGGAACCCCAGACGGAGGATGTTAAGCGGGCGCTGGAGCATCGGGAGATCAGCGTCTATCAGGGAAAGGACCCCGCCACCGGCGAACGGATCATGTCCGTTTCCGGTCCCATCAGCTTCGCCACCGGGGAGCTGGCAGGCGCCCTGCGGATCGTCACCTCCCTCCGGGTGGTGGATCGGAAGATCGTCATCTGGACTGCGATCATGGGAGCCATTGCACTGGTGGTGATCCTGCTGATCTGGGTCACGGGCATGTACTTTATCCACTCCATCGCAACCCCTGTGGTGGAGATCACCGACACGGCCAAGCGCATTGCCGCCGGCGGCTACGGCACCCAGATTCAGAAGGGCTATGAGGAATACGATGACGAAATCGGAGAGCTGACAAGGGCGGTAAACAATCTGTCATTGCAGATCAGCCAGACGGAAAAAATGCAGTCAGAGTTTCTCTCCTCCGTGTCCCATGAGCTGCGGACACCCCTGACAGCCATTTCCGGATGGGGTGAGACCCTGCTCAACAGTGAGACCATGGACCCTGCGGAGACCCGCCGGGGCATTGTCACCATGCTGAAGGAGACAAGGCGGCTGACCTCTCTGGTGGAGGAGCTTCTGGAATTCTCCAGAATTCAGGATGGCCGGTTCAAGCTGAACGTGGAGGAATGCGACCTGCGTAGCGTCTTTGAGGACACCATCTTCATGTACGGCAGCCGCCTTGCCCAGGACGGCATTGAGCTGGAGTATGAGGACAGTCTGGAGGACATTCCGGAGATCAGCTGCGACCCCGAACGTATGAAGCAGGTGTTCCTGAACATTCTGGACAACGCTGCCAAGTACGGCGGTGCGGGGAAGAAGGTGCTCTGCCGGCTCCATGTGGTGGAGGATCAGCTCCAGGTCTGCATCCGGGACTACGGCCCGGGCATTCCCGAGGACGAGCTGCCGCTGGTCAAGAAAAAATTCTACAAAGGCTCCTCCAAGGCCCGGGGGAGCGGCATTGGCCTTGCGGTGTGTGAGGAGATCGTCTCCATGCACGGCGGTGAACTGATCATTGCCAACGCCGATGACGGCGAAGGGGGCTGTCAGGTCACAATTTGTCTCCCGTTGGGCTAAGAGTGACGTTTTTGGTACTAAACATGGACTATACTGTGGATGATTCAAGCCACAGCATTTCACGACAGAAAGGATAATACGCTGTGGCAAATCAGGAAAAGCGTACAACCATTGGCGGTCAGGCACTCATTGAGGGCATTATGATGCGGGGGCCGGAGGCCCAGTCCATCGCTGTCCGGAATCAGGAGGGCGAAATCGTTCTGACCACCGAAAAACTGAAATTCATCAAGGACCGCTATCCCGTTCTGGGACTGCCCCTGATCCGGGGCGTTGTGAACTTCGGCGGCTCCATGGTGGCGGGAGTCAAGGCTCTGATGTATTCCGCCTCCTTCTACCCGGAAGAGGATGATCTGGAGCCGGGAAAATTCGAGCTGTGGATGGAAAAGCACATCGGTTCGGAAAAGCTGGAAAGCCTGATTATCTATCTGGCAGTGGCCATGGGTCTGGGCTTTTCCGTTTTGCTGTTTTTCCTGCTGCCCACCTTCCTGGTGGGACTGGTGAAGCCCATCCATGATGTGTACATTCTCCGGAATCTCTGCGAGGGCATTGTAAAAATTGTGATTTTTACGGCCTACATGGTGCTGGTGTCCCGGATGAAGGATATGAAGCGGGTGTTTTCCTACCATGGGGCTGAGCATAAGACCATCAAATGCTACGAAATGGGGCTTCCTCTGACGGTGGAAAACGTTCGTCCCTGTACCCGGAAGCATCCCCGCTGCGGCACCAGCTTCCTGTTTGTGGTGATCTTCCTGAGCATTCTGGTGGGAAGCGTCATTCAGGTGGGCAATACCCTGCTGCGGATGCTGTGCCATCTGGCACTGCTGATCCCCGTGGTGGCCATCAGCTATGAGATCAACCGCCTTGTGGGACGCCATGACAACTGGTTTACCAAAATTCTCACGGCTCCTGGGTTGTGGTTCCAGAATTTCACCACCAATGAGCCGGATGATTCCATGATCGAGTGTGCGATTGCCGCACTGGAAGCTGTGATTCCCGAGAAGGAAGGGGCGGACAACTGGTAAGCATGGGACACTACACCTATCGTGACCTTTATATGGCGGCAAAAAACACCCTTCGGACAGTGGATGGCGAGAACGCGGAGTTCACGGCCCGACAGATCGTGGCGGCTGCCACGGACCGGACCCTTGCCCAGCTGGTGGCAGACTTTGCGCTGTCCGTATTCCAGCGGGACATTACCCGGGTAAACGAAATGGTGGCACGGCGGCTGAAGGGCGAGCCCCTTGCCTATGTGCTGGGCAAGTGGGATTTCTACGGATTGAGCCTGACGGTGAACCCCGGGGTTCTGATCCCCAGAGATGACACTGAGGCGGTGACGGATCTGGCCATTGAAAAGGCCCGTGCCCTACAGGCCAATCCCCGGGTGCTGGATCTCTGCACCGGATCGGGCTGTATTGGACTGGCCATTGCCTCGAAAATCCGGGATGCCCGGGTGACGCTGGGGGATATTTCTCCCGATGCCCTTCGGGTGGCCAGACGAAATATTCAGGATAACCACCTGTCCGGCCGGGTCAGCTGCATTGAGCTGAACGCTCTGGAGCCGGCTCCGAAGTTTTTGGGGAAATACGATTTGATCGTATCCAATCCACCCTATGTGACCACGGATCAGATGGAGACCCTGGATTCCTCTGTAAAGGACTATGAGCCCCATCTGGCCCTCCACGGAGGTGCGGACGGACTGGATTTTTACCGGGCCATTCTCTCAAACTTTGACTGTGTGCTCCAGCCGGGGGGATATTTCTGCTTTGAATTCGGCATGGGACAGGAGGCGGATGTGTGTGCCCTCCTGATGAACAGCGGCTATGAGCTGGAACAGCTCCGCCGGGACTCCGGTGAGCGGGCCAGAGCGGTCATAGCCAGAAAGGCCAGGACAAGCGATCCCCAACGATGAAAGACGAAAACTCCAACAGATGAAAGGAATTGATTTTCATGGCAAAGGCAAAGACCGCCTATGAGGCTGCCGCTCCCGCTGCTGATAAGAAAAAGGCGCTGGAAACCGCAATGGCGCAGATCGAGAAGAACTTTGGCAAAGGCTCCATCATGCGTCTGGGCGATAAGGCGGATATGAATATTGACGTGATCCCCACCGGCTCCCTGACGCTGGATCTGGCGCTGGGGGTTGGCGGTCTGCCCAAGGGCAGAATCGTGGAGATCTACGGGCCGGAATCCTCCGGTAAGACGACCCTTGCCCTTCATGTGGTGGCAGAGGCCCAGAAGATGGGCGGCGAGGTGGCCTATGTGGATGCGGAGCATGCCCTTGACCCTGACTATGCTGCCGCACTGGGCGTCAACATTGAAAATATGCTGGTATCTCAGCCGGACTACGGTGAGCAGGCTCTTGAGATCACCGATGCACTGGTTCGCTCCGGCGCCATTTCCGTGGTGGTTGTGGACTCCGTTGCTGCCCTGACTCCCAGAGCGGAGATCGAGGGTGAAATGGGTGAGAATGTGGTGGGCCTTCAGGCAAGACTCATGTCTCAGGCCCTCCGGAAGCTGGCCGGCTCCATCAACAAGACCAACTGCCTGGTGATCTTCATCAACCAGATTCGCGACAAAATCGGCGTGATCTACGGCAGCTCCGAGACCACCACCGGCGGCCGCGCTCTGAAATTCTTCTCCTCTGTCCGTCTGGACATCCGTAAGACCGAGGTTTTGAAGGTGGGCGGCGAAATGCTGGGCAATCACACCCGTGTGAAGGTGGTCAAAAACAAGGTGGCACCTCCCTTCCGTGAGGCGGAGTTTGACATCATGTACGGCGAAGGCATCTCCCATCTGGGTGAGCTGGTGGATCTGGGCGTCAAGTATGAGCTGGTGCAGAAGAGCGGCAGCTGGTACTCTCTGGGCGATGAACGCATTGGCCAGGGCCGTGACAACGCCAAGAACTATTTCCGGGACAATCCGGAGGAGGCGGAAAAGCTGGAGGCTGCCATCCGTGCTGAGGCCATGAAGGCCCAGGAGGAACGGGCTGCCAAGCGTGCGGGAAAAACTGCCGTGCCTGCCACTGCCGCAACGGCGGCGGTGAACATCTCCGCCGAGGATTTTGACGACGATCTGGATGTATGATCCTTTTGAAAATGACCGCTGTGGGCACCGATGGAAACCGTGTGATGCTGCACTTTGATGACGGCACCAAAATGCGGGTTTCCACATCGCTGGTGGCGGATTTCGGCCTGTACAAGGGCATGGAGCTGGAGGAAGAAACGCTGGCAGAGCTGTCGGACAGCGCCCGGCTGGCCTCGGCGAAAAGCCGTGCCCTGCGGATGGTGTCCGCGTCCAGCATTTCCGAGCGGCAGCTGAAGCAGCGGCTGATCCAGCGGGGCGAGCGCCCTGAGGATGCCCAGGAGGCAGCCCAGTGGCTCAAGGAGCTGGGGGCGGTGGATGATGCGGCCATGGCCCACCGGGTGGTTCGGGCCTCCATTGACAAGGGCTACGGAGAAGCCCGAATCCGGCAGGAGCTTTACAAAAAGGGCATCCCAAGGGAATATTGGGACGAGGCTCTGGAGGAGCTGCCAGATATGACAGACTGGGTGGAGGCCTTTCTGGAGCGCCGTCTCCGGGGGCAGGAGCCCGATCAGAAAACCATAAAAAAGCTGACAGATGCCCTGCTTCGGCGGGGCCACAGCTATGATGTGATACTTCGCGCCATGAGGCGCTGCCGGGACCGGCTCGGGGAAGTCTGGGATGAACCGGAGTATTTTGATTATTGATTTTTGGAGGGAAACTCATATGGGCAAGAAGGTTGCAATGGTATCTCTTGGCTGCGCCAAGAATCAGGTGGATGCCGAGCAGATGCTGTGCCTGCTCCATGAGGCGGGCTATGAGATCACCACAGAGGTGGAATACTGCGACGTGGCCATTGTCAACACCTGCGGTTTCATCGAAAGCGCAAAGAGTGAGGCAATCACGGAGATACTGGAGCTGGGCCTGCTGAAAAACGAGGGCAAGATTGGAAAGATCCTTGTTTCCGGCTGCCTGAGCCAGAGATACAAGGAGGAGCTGCTGGAGGAACTGCCCGAGGTGGACGGCATTTTGGGCTGCGGCAGCTACGGCGACATCGTATCCGCTGTGGACCGGGTGCTGGAGGGCGATAAGCCCACCTACATGGGCGACATCAACGGAGAGCTGGAGGAAATGGGCCGTGTGCTCACCACCCCCGACTACTATGCATATCTGAAAATCGCCGAGGGCTGCGACAACCACTGTGCCTTCTGTGTGATTCCCTCCCTCCGGGGTAAGTACCGGAGCCGGAAGTTCGAGGACCTGATTGACGAGGCCAAAATGCTGGCAGAGGACGGCATTAAGGAGCTGATCGTCATTGCTCAGGATACCTCCCGTTACGGCATTGACCTGTACGGCAAGCGCCGCCTCAGCGAGCTGCTCCGGGAGCTGTGCAAAATCGAGGGCTTCCACTGGATTCGCGTCCACTACCTCTATCCCGACGAAATGGATGAAGAGCTGATTGAAACCATCGCCCAGGAGGAGAAGATTTGCAGCTATCTGGACATTCCCATTCAGCACTGCAACGATGAAATTCTCCGGCATATGAACCGCCGGGGCAACAAGGAATATCTGGAGGAGCTGATTCCCCACCTCCGGGAGAAGATTCCCGGACTGGTGCTCCGCACCAGCCTGATTGCCGGTCTCCCCGGCGAGGGCGAGGAGGAGTTCGAGGAGCTGTGTGCTTTCCTGAGAAAGCACCGTTTGGAGCGTGTGGGCTGCTTCGCCTTCTCTCCCGAGGAGGGCACTGTGGCGGCCAAGATGGACTACCCCGACAGTGAGGTTGCCCAGCGCCGTGCAGAGATCGTGGCGGAGCTTCAGAGCCGCATTATGGACGACTACAACGAATCCATGATCGGCAAAACCGTGGAGGTGCTGGTGGAAGGCTATGACCGGCTGGCAGAGTGTCAGTTTGGCCGCACCTACGCCGATTCTCCGGAAATTGACGGCATGGTGTTCTTCACCGGCTCCTATAAGGCCCGGCCCGGCAGCTTCGTGATGGTTGAGATCGAGGACACCATGGACGGCAACCTGATCGGCACGATGGTGGAGGAGGATGAGGCATGACGACAGCCAGTAAAATCACCCTTGTCCGGGTGCTTATGATCCCGGTGTTTATGGCCCTGATGCTGGTGGATTTCCCCTATCACAGTGTGGCGGCGCTGGCGGTGTTCATCATTGCCTCCTGCACGGATTTTGTGGACGGCTACATTGCCCGGCACTATAATCAGGTCAGCAATTTCGGCAAGTTTCTGGACCCTCTGGCGGACAAACTGCTGGTGATCTCCTGCATGGTGATCTTTGTCCAGTGGGGCCGCATGCCCGCGTGGGCGGTAATGGTGGTGCTGGCAAGAGAGTTTGCCGTTTCCGGCCTCCGCATGGTGGCCTCTGAGGGCGGCAAGGTCATTGCTGCCGGCTGGTCCGGAAAGATCAAGACCGCCTCCACCATGGTGGGCCTGTGCTTCATGATCTTCTTTGAGGGCTATGCCCTGCTGGATCTGGTGGTCATGATCGTCATTGTGCTGACAACGCTGGTGTCCGGTGTGGAGTATTTTGTGAAAAACTGGGATGTTCTGGACATGAAAAAGTAATGCTTGACAAGGACTTTTCTTCCGTGCTAGTATTATGATTACCAACTGAATATCGCGTTGATCGGGAAGAGTAACAGTAACCCATGATCCCAAGAGAGCTGCGGTCACCGGCTGAAAGCCGCGGCGGAGCATGTACTGTGAAAGTGCGCCCGGGAGCGAGGGGAGACCCCGTCTTGGCTGCGTAAACGTCAAAGTGATAAATCAGAGTGGAACCGCGAGTGTATTTTACCCGCCTCTTGAGCAGAATCAGGAGGCGGGTATTTCTTTTGTGGCAACCCCGCACAATTGTGTCTGCGGCGTATGACCGCCTATTTTCACCAGAAATGCGTTTGTAAACCCTTGCAATACACAAAGTATTCCTGCGGCTTTACACCTTTTTCTGACGAAAATAATCTGGCCATCCGCTCTTGCCAAATTATGCGGTGCTGCCTTGGAATGGAGGCGACCCATTGCGTATCAGACTTGCAGCTCCGGAGGATGCGGCTGCTTTGGCCCGGGTACGGCAGCGGGCCTGGGAGGCGGCTTACCGGGGCATATACCCGGATAAGCTGATTGACGCATTTGATTATGCCGGCCATGAGCAGCGCTTTCTCCGGCAGATGGACAATTCCAGCCTGAATGTCATAGTGCTGGAAGAGGGGGAGATTGTAGGATTTGCGGTGTTTGGAGCCGCAGATACGGAACTGCTTGCCCCGGCCTGTTTGCATTCTCTGTATCTGGTGCCGGAGGCCCACCGAAAGGGCTACGGAACTGCGGCAATGAATTTCGTCCGGGATTGGTGTAAACAGAACGGGTATACGTCATTTTACAACAGCTGTAATCCCCATAATCAAAACGCCATGAAGTTCTACAACGCCGCAGGCGGGGGCATTGTGAAAACAGACACAGGCTATGACGACCCGGCGGCAGATCAGGTGTATTTTGTGCATCGAGTAGGGGACGAGGTCCGTATTTCTCCCACAGAAAAAAGGTGAATAAAGATGGAGCGCGATTATCCTGTCAGAAAGCGTAACCGGCTGCAAGAATACGACTACAGCCAAAACGGGGCGTATTTTATCACGTTTTGTACAGAAGGCAAGAAAGCGTTACTTTGTAGAATTGTAGGGGACGGCGTCCTCGACGTCCCGGAGGTACGACTTTCCCAATACGGACAAATTGTAAAAGAACAGATCGAGGCGGTCAATTCAGTATATTCAAACTCTCGGATCGATAAATATGTGATTATGCCAAATCATGTTCATCTTATTGTATCCATCGGTGCAGCAGAAGAAGGGACTGCCTACAGCGGGACGTCGAGGACGCCGTCCCCTACGAATGCTGAGATTCCACGGATGATTTCGACGATAAAAAGAATCTGCAATCGTAGAATAGGAAGGAATATCTGGCAGCGTTCCTTTCATGACCACATCATCCGCAATGACGAAGACTACGGACGAATTTGGCTGTATATCGACAATAATCCCTTGAATTGGGAGAAGGACTGTTTCTATCTCCCACTGGAATTGGAGTGAT
>JAQXMD010000124.1 GCA_029012465.1 Oscillospiraceae bacterium
GATCGTCCGGGAGCTGTTTTACAACACTCCCGCAAGGATGAAGTTCCTGAAGCGGGACAGCGTGGAGGGCAGCTACTTAACCGGCGCGGTCCAGCGTCAGGCTCTGGGACACCCGGAGATCGCCTTCCGGCTGATCCGGGATGGAAAGCCCGAGCTGACCACTCCCGGAGACGGAAAGCTCATCAGCGCCATTTACGCGGTCATGGGCCGGAGCTGCGCCAAGGAGATGGTGGAGGTCAAATCCAAAACCGGCGGCATGACCCTGGCCGGCTTCGTGGGAAAGCCCACCGCCAGCCGTGGAAGCCGCAGCTATCAGCACTTTTTCGTCAATGGGCGGTATGTGAAGTCCCCCATGATGACCTCCGCCTTGGAGGAGGCCTATAAAAATCAGCAGATGGTGGGACGGTTCCCCATCTGTGTGCTCCATCTGGAGCTGCCTCCGGAGGCGGTGGATGTGAATGTCCATCCCGCCAAAACCGAGGTGAAATTTCTTCGGGAATCCGATGTGTTTGACACGGTGCACTACGGCGTTCTCGGAAGCCTCAGCCGTGCTCCCGGCCGGCCGGAAATGCAGCTCAGAGAGCCCCGGACGGCTCCATCTCCCAAGCCCCAGCCCAGACAGGATTTCTTCCAGCGGGTCACGGCCCAGGAGTACCGGGCTATTTCCTCCGCACTGGAGGGAGGCCGGGAGGCAAAGCCCAGCCCGGAGCTTGCCGCCCAGCTTCAAAGGTCTCAGCAGCAATCATCCAAAAACAGCGCTGCCCTGCGGGACAGTGTCCGTCAGGTTCCGGTACCGGAAAAATCTCCGGAGACAGGGAACAGGGTCGTCACCGACTACGGCACCTTCCGGGTTCACAGCAGAGAGGAAACACCGGAGCCTGTACCGGCTCCCGCTGTTTTGGAGCCGGAGCTTCCTCCGAAAAACGTACCGGAAATCCCTGTGCCTGTTCCGGAGGAGCCTCAGGAGCCGTCCCAGCTGTCAGTGGAGCTTCCGCCTTTGGAGACCCCATCCTTTCCGGAGCAGGAGCCGCTGGAAACCCCGAAGCTCCCCACAGAAGAGCCCTACCGAATCATCGGGCAGGCACTGGACACATACATTATTGTGGAGCAGGGCGACGGGCTGCTGCTGATCGACAAGCATGCGGCCCATGAGCGAATTCTCTTTGAACGGCTCCGGGAGAAAAAGCACGAGATCATGAGTCAGGTGCTGCTGGAGCCCCTCCGGCTGAGCTTCAGCCGGGAGGAACAGAGCGTTCTGCTGGAGAAGGCGGAGCTGCTGGAGCATCTGGGCTTTGTGGTGGAGGATTTCGGAGACGGGGACCTGCTGGTGCGGGCCATCCCCGGAGACATCGGCGAGGGCGACACGGAGGCCTGCCTCAGCGAAGTGGCGGGAAAGCTGCTTCAGGGGCAAAAGCTCAGTCCCGAGACGGTCTATGACGAGCTGCTCCACACGGTGGCCTGCAAAGCCGCCATCAAGGGTGGGCAGAAGTCCGACCCCAGAGAGCTCAGTGCCCTTGTGGCGGAGCTTATGAGCCGGGATGACATCAAATACTGCCCCCATGGCAGACCTGTGTGCATCCAGCTGTCCCGAAAAACCATCGAACGTCAATTCAAACGTATATAGGAACGATTTAATTATCAAGTCATTGCGAACCAGTGCGCACACTGGTGTCGCAATCTCCCGGTTTGCTGGGCTATCTCCCGAACTTTGTTCGTCTGGTATTTCTGGCGACTGAATCGTCACCAAATATAAGCCCCCATAGGAAAGGAGACCTTTTATGCTTTTGACGATTATCAAAGCGATCGTATATGGTGTGGTGGAGGGCATCACCGAGTGGCTGCCCATCAGCTCCACCGGCCATCTGATCCTGCTGGAGCAGCTGCTGCCCCTGAGCAATTCTGAGGATTTTATGGAAATGTTCGACGTGGTGATTCAGCTGGGTGCCATTCTTGCGGTGATCGTGCTGTTCTTCCACCGGCTCAACCCCTTCTCTCCCCGGAAAAACAGGCAGCAAAAACAAGACACCTGGAGCCTGTGGTTCAAGGTGATCGTGGCAGTGCTGCCCTCGGTGGTGCTGGGACTGCTGCTGGACGACTGGATGGACGAGCATCTTTACAATTCCGTTGTGGTGGCGCTGATGCTGGTGCTCTACGGCGTGGCCTTCCTGCTTGTGGAGAGGTACAATCAGGGCCGAAAGCCCCGGATCACCTCCACCGGACAGCTGACCTATACCACCGCGCTGCTGGTAGGCTGCTTCCAGGTGCTGGCCATGGTGCCCGGCACCTCCCGCTCCGGCGCAACCATTCTGGGCGCCATTCTGCTGGGTATGAGCCGCACCGCAGGCGCAGAGTTCTCCTTCTTCCTGGCCAGTCCCACCATGGTGGGCGCCAGCGCCCTGAAGGGACTGAAGTTCATTCTGAGTGGCAGCTCCATGACCGGTCAGGAATGGGTGTGCCTGCTGGTGGCCTGTGTGGTGGCCTTTGTGGTATCCATGGTGGCCATCCGGAAGCTTATGGATTATGTAAAGCGGCACAGCTTTGCGATTTTCGGCCTGTACCGGATTGCGTTGGGCATTCTGGTGCTGCTGGTATGGCTGTTTGTCCGGTAAAGGGGAAATACCAATGAACTTACAGCTTGTGCATGGCCGTCCCACAGATGAGACCGGACGGGAAATGCGGGAAATACGGGTTTACGATCTGCTGGACGGCCTGGAAATCGACTTCTGGCGGGTGGATCATGACGCCGCCAGGACCATGGAGGACTGTGCCGAAGCCGACGCTCTGCTGGGGGAGGATACGGCCATCTGCAAGAACCTCTTTCTCCGGAACTCCAAGGGAAGTGCCTATTACCTGCTGATGCTCCCCGGAGACAAGAAATTCGTCACAAAGGAGCTGTCAAAGCAGATCGGCACCACCAGACTGAGCTTTGCAGGTTCGGACAAGCTGCTGGAGTATCTGGACATTCTCCCCGGCTCCGTCAGCGTCATGGGCCTGATGAACGACAGGGAGCATCATGTGGAGCTGCTTATGGACGAGGATGTTCTGAAGCTGCCCTATGTGGGCTGCCACCCCTGCATGAGTACCACCAGTATGAAAATTCGGAAGGAAGACCTGCTGGAGAAGTTTTTGCCGGCTGTGGGCCATGTGCCCCGTATGGTGCGACTGTAATATGGATAAAATGATTGTGATCGTCGGCCCCACCGCCTCGGGCAAAACCGCCCTTTCGGTGGCGCTGGCACAGAAATTGAATGGCGAAGTGGTATCCGCGGACTCCATGCAGCTCTACCGGGGCATGGACATCGGCACCGCCAAGGTCACGCCTCAGGAAATGTCGGGGGTTCCCCACCACATGATCGATGTGATCGAGCCCTGGGAGCACTATTCCGCCGCCCGGTATGTGGCGGAGGCGGACCCCATTGTTCAGGACATTCTGACCCGGGGCAAAACGGCCATCATTGCCGGAGGCACAGGACTGTATGTGGATGCGCTGGTGGCCGGACGAACCTTCGCCCCTTATCCGGAAACCGGAAAACGGCAGCTGCTGGAGGAAGAGGCAGACCGGCTGGGCATGGAGGAAATGCTGGAGCGACTCCGCCGGGTGGACCCGGACAGCGCCGCAAGGCTCCATCCCGCCGACCGGAAGCGTGTGCTCCGGGCTTTGGAGGTCTACGCCGAAACGGGCAAGACCATCACCCAGCACAATCTGGAGACTCAGCAGGTCCCGCCCAAATACACCCCCTTCTGGATCGGCCTCATGGACCAGAACCGGCAGGATCTCTATGACCGCATTGACCGGCGGGTGGAAAAGATGCTGGAGGAGGGACTTCTGGAGGAGGTTCAGGGACTTTTGAGCCGGGACTACCGGAACACTGCCCTGCAGGCCATCGGCTACAAGGAGCTGATCCCTGTGCTCCGGGGAGAGGACACCCTGAGCCACGCCAAAGAGAAAATTCAGCAGGAGTCCAGACGGTACGCCAAGCGGCAGCTGACCTGGTTCCGGAAAAATCCGAACATCCACTGGATCACCCGGAGGCCGGACACGACCTTTTCGGAAATTCTGGAGGAAGCCCTGTCCCTTATTTCCTTTTTCGACGGGCGGAAGTGATAGAATGGT
>JAQXMD010000125.1 GCA_029012465.1 Oscillospiraceae bacterium
CCTACACCCCTTGATGGATTTTTGGAAAAAAGCTGCCCCGAATACTCGGGACAGCTTTTTTGATACGATCTTGCAATCAGAAATGAACCACTTTAATGAGGTTGGTGGAGCCGCTGATGCCAACGGGAATACCGGCAGTGACCACAGCCAGATCATCCTCCTCCACATAATGGAGGTCCCATGCGTAGGAACGGGCCAGATTCAGCAGCTTGTCCGTGGAATCCACCACCGGGACCAGAGCTGTCTGAACGCCCCAGACAATGCTCAGAATCCGCCGGGTCCGCTCGTCAACGGTCAGCGCCAGAACAGGACAGCTCGGACGGAACTGGGCAACCGCCTTTGCGGTGAGACCCCGGTTGGTGACGGTAATAATAGCCTTTGCATCCAGCTCCATGGCAGTGGTGCAGCAGGCCCGGGAGATGGCAAGCCCAACACTCGTTCCCTTCTCAATCTCCAGTGAACGGAACTGTGCCCAGTAGTCGATCCGCTCCTCCACATGCTCGGCAATGGAGGCCATGGTCTTGATGGACTCGATAGGATACTTGCCGGAGGCGGTTTCTCCGGAGAGCATCACAGCGCTGGCTCCGTCAAAGACCGCCTGTGCCACGTCATTGACCTCAGCCCGGGTGGGGCGGGGATTGCGCATCATGGAATCCAGCATCTGGGTTGCCACAATGACGGTGCGTCCTGTCCGGCGGCACTTGTGGATAATCTCCTTCTGGATGATGGGCACCTGATGGGAGGGAATCTCTACGCCCAGATCACCCCGGGCAACCATAATGCCGTCGGCAACCTGAATGATCTCGTCAAGATTGTCCACGCCCTGCTGATTTTCGATCTTTGCAATGATTTCCATGCTTTTTGCGCCAACGGAGTCCAGCAAATGACGAATCTCCAGCACGTCAGCGGCAGAACGGGTAAAGGACGCGGCAATGAAGTCAAAGCCGTTTTCCGCCGCAAAGAGAATGTCGCTGCGGTCCTGTCGGGACAGGAAGGGCATATCCACCGGAGTTCCGGGCAGATTGACGCTTTTATGGTCCTTCACCTCGCCGCCGTTGGCAACGGTGCAAATCACGTCCCGGTCCTGAATTTCCTCCACAAACAGCTCAATGAGTCCATCGTCAATACAAATGCGGCTGCCGGGCTTGACCACCTTATAGAGGTTGTCATAGGTGGTAGAGCAGCCGGAAGCGGACCCCAGACGTTCCTCTCCGTAGAAGGTGAAGGTCTGGCCAATCTCCAAACTGGCCTTGCCTCCCTCAAAGTTTCCAGTGCGGATCTCGGGACCCCTGGTGTCGCACATAGCCGCAATGGGCAGACCCACCTTTTCCCGAACCTCCTGCAGCAGATACATCATTTCCAGATGGCTGTCGTGATCTCCATGGGAAAAATTCATCCGGGCAACGTTCATGCCGCTGAGGCAAAGCTGCTCCAGAACGGCTTTATCCTTGACTGCGGGGCCAAGGGTGCAGATAATCTTGGTCTTTCTCATCGTAACTCCCTCCAAACGTCTGGTACAACTATATACGATTTTCTCGCCTTCGTCAACCGTTTTCGGAACGTAATGCCATCTATCATACTGTCATCATCCGCAACGAATCGCAGGGCGGGCTGTCCTCAGCCCACCCTGCCGTACAGCGGGCCGTTCACGGACATGTTCCAGCGAATTTGAACTACCTGCAAACGGCGGCTTGAGGGCAAGTCGCCCTACAAATACAGGATTCCTCGTTTCAGCAGCTGGGAGATTCTTACGCCAGTCTGCGGACTGGCTCAGAATGACGATCGGGGGAATGCCTGCCTCGTTTGGCGGGCGCACACACGGGTGCGCCCCTACCCCGAACAAGGAGATTTTTGGTTATTCATCAATTTAGTTTACATAACTTTGTAGGGGCGAGTATTACTCGCCCGTTTCTGGTAGTGCGTACTGCGGGCGAATGATATTCGCCCCTACTACTCTGTAACGGCTCATTTTTTACGAATGCAGTACAATGGTTCTGCTTGCGTGTGATAAGCGCCATAGCAGCCAACGAAGTCATTTCGCTAATATTTCAATGTTACAACGTACTACACCATTATTGGAGAATGCCCTTCAAATCATGTTCCAAACGCAATCAGTTGTACAGATTCGCGGACAAATACCGCTCGCCGGTGTCCGGCAGAATCACCACCACATTCTTTCCGGCAAATTCCGGCCGCTTTGCCACCTCTTTTGCAGCCCATAGAGCAGCCCCGGAGCTGACGCCCACCAGCAAACCTTCGGTTCTGGCCACATGACGGCAGACGTCATAGGCATCCTCGTCGGTGACGGGGATGATCTCATCCATCAAACTCTGATCCAGCAGGTCGGGAATGAAGTTTGCGCCGATGCCCTGAATCTTATGGGGGCCGGTTTTGCCCTGAGACAGCAGGGGAGAGCCGGCAGGCTCCACCGCCACCACATGACAATTGGGATTTTTCTCCTTAAACACCCTTGCGTTTCCGGTGAGGGTTCCGCCGGTGCCTACGGTGGCCACAAATACGTCCACCTGACCGTCCAGATCCCGGAGAATCTCCTGAGCGGTGGTCTTTTCATGGGCCATGGCGTTGGCAGGATTGCTGAACTGGTCGGGAATCACGGAATTTGGATTCTGGGCATGAAGCTCCTGGGCCTTCTGAACAGCCCCGTTCATGCCATCTGCGGCAGGGGTCAGGACGATTTCTGCTCCCAGAGCAGCCAGCAGATTCCGCCGCTCCAGGCTCATATTCTCCGGCATGGTCAGAATCAGACGATAGCCCTTGATAGCGGAAATATAGGCAAGGCCAATGCCCGTATTGCCGGAGGTAGGCTCAATGATGACGGTGCCCTCCCGGATGGAGCCATCCTGTTCCCCGGCCTCGATCATATACAGGGCCGCCCGATCCTTGGCAGACCCAAGGGGATTGAAGTATTCCAGCTTTGCGAATATGGGAGCAACGGTTCCCCACTGTTTTCCGCTGCGCACCATATGGAGAAGCGGCGTATTGCCGATCATCTCCATAAGACTTTGATAGGTATGCATGGTTTTTCCTCCAACATTATCTTTTGTTGAAACTAAGGTACTACAGTCCTGTGGGATTGTCAAGAAAGGGCCTTACCTCCCTCAGATTTTCCCAACCCCGCATATTTCCCCGAATGGTGTTGCAATTTGTCCCGGATACCATATATAATGTACGCAGAACACACGCGAAAGAAGGCTATTCCTTGGCAAAGGCAACATCTACCCACGATTTCTCAATTGGGAGTGTCTGGAAAATAATTGTCCGTATGGCCATCCCCATGACCCTGGCCCAGCTGATCAACATTCTATATAACGTCATTGACCGCATGTATATCGGTCATATTGAGGGGGCAGGTACCCTGGCTCTCACAGGTTTGGGCCTATGCCTGCCGGTGATTTCCGCGGTAATGGCCTTTTCCCGGCTCAGCGGCATGGGCGGAAGTCCCCTCTGTGCCATTGAACGGGGCAAGGGAGACCTTCATGAGGCGGAAATGCTCATGGGCAACTCCTTTACCCTGCTGCTGATCTTCGCCGCCGGACTGACCATTTTTGGCGAGATTTTTTTGCAGCCCCTGATGTACTTATTCGGCGCCAGTGACAGCACCATTGGCTATGCCATGGAATATGGACGGATATATCTGGCGGGAAATGTATTCGTGCTGATCTCCCTTGGTATGAACGGCTTTATCAATGCCCAGGGCTTTGCCCGGATTGGCATGGCCACGACCCTGGTGGGGGCTGTAATCAATATCATTCTGGACCCCATTTTCATTTTTCTCTTTCATTGGGGCGTGAAGGGCGCAGCCGCTGCCACTGTGATTGCCCAGGGCTGCTCCGCCCTTTGGGTGCTCCTGTTTTTGACGGGGAAAAAGGCAGAGCTGAAGCTCCGTGTCCGCTGTATGGGTCTGGAAGCAAAACGGGTGGGAAGAATCCTGTCTCTTGGCTTCTCAGGCTTTGTAATGGCCATGACAAACTCCATTGTGCAGGTGGTCTGCAATTCCGTGCTGGCCTCCTTCGGTGGAGACCTATATGTGGGGGTAATGACCGTCATTGGCTCCATCCGGGAGGTGGTATCCATGCCCGTCCACGGCATCACCAGTGCCGCAGAGCCTGTGCTGGGCTTCAACTATGGGGCAAAGCGCAACGACCGGGTGCTGCAGGCCATTCGGTTTGTCACCTGTGTGGCGGTTGGGTACTCTGTGGGAGTCTGGGTTCTGATTCGTGCCATTCCCGGCCCCATGATCTCCATTTTCAATGATGACCCAGCGCTGATCTCCGCTGCCATTCCCGCCCTGAACCTGTACTTTATCACCTTCTTTATGATGGCCATGCAGTTTGCGGGCCAGTCCACCTTCCTGTCTCTGGGCAAAAGCAGGCAGGCCACCTTCTTTTCCATCTTCCGCAAGGTCATTATTGTGGTGCCCCTGACCATTCTCCTGCCCAGAATTCCCGGCATCGGCGTCCAGGGGGTATTTCTGGCGGAAGCCGTTTCCAACGTGGTGGGTGGTCTCTGCTGCTTCGGCACCATGGTGCTCACTGTCTATCTTCCCATGAAAATAGGCCTGCGGGAACCGTAGTATCCCTTTTCAAGACTCCTGTACAATTTTGAAATGCCCCGGCAAATGGGTGAGCCCCAATTCACCCCTACTTCCGCGAAATACTTCCGAAAGCAGGTACAACAAATGAGACACTTCTTTATTATCAATCCAATCGCCGGTAAGGAAAACGCCACAAACGCCCTCAAGCAGGAAATTGCCGATGTTTTTTCCGGGGAGCAAGTCTCCATTGCAGTTTCCCAGCACAAGGGACACATCACGGAGCTTGTCCGGGAGGCAGGGGAGAGCGGCATAGAAACACGCATCTACGCCTGCGGCGGCGACGGCACCTTTAACGAAGCCCTTCAGGGGGCAGTGGGCTATGAAAATCTCAGTCTCACCAGCATTCCCAGAGGCTCCGGCAACGACTTTATCAAGCAGTTTGCAAATCCGGGTGGTTTTCACGACCTCAGCAACTTCACCGAATGCCGGGTGGATGACTTTGATCTCATGCAGGTGAACGACCGGTACTCGGCAAATATCTGCTCCGTGGGCTTCGACGCCAGAATCGGCACCGCCATTGACGCATACCGGCGGCTGCCTCTCCTGAACGGTTCCAGAGCCTATACCGCCAGCGTGGTGGTGAATCTCATCAAGGGTGTGGCAAAGCACTGCCGGGTGGAGATTGACGGACAGGTGGTGGCCGACCGGAAGCTGACCCTTGTTTGTGTCTGCAACGGCAGCTGGTATGGGGGCGGATACAATCCTGTGCCCGATGCGGATATGACCGACGGCATTCTGGAGGTGCTGGTGGTGGAGAAGGTCTCCCGGTTGAAGGTGGCTCAGCTGATTTCCGCCTATCAGAAGGGGCAGTATTCCAGATTTCCTGAGCTGATTACCCATTACCGCACCAATGATGTCCGCATTGTGACCCCGGAGCCGGAGCCGGTGAATCTGGACGGAGAGCTGCTGATGACGGATGATGTGCAGATCACCGTTCTGCCCAGGAAAATGCGGCTGTTCTCACCTTTGGCCGCATGGACAGAAAAGACAGAATGTTTCACGTGAAACAATGGCATACAGAGATGGCAATAGCAGCGGTTTCAGGCCGCTGCTATTTTTTTACCATGTTAAAATTTTGGAAATGTCTTTAGAGGGCGGCGTCCTCGACGCCCCAATAGTACGCACCACAACAAAGCACCGGCACCAAAAAGCTCCTTGGAGAAGGAGCTGTCAGCCGTCAGGCTGACTGAGGATGGACTATGGGTGCGACAGCACCCCTGTTCGCAACTACTTCGTAATTACCGCATATGTACCGATTGCCGTACAGGCGATCTTCCCGGAGGACGGAATGATAGCCTCACAATAGGCCGTGGCATTCTTTCTGCCAAGAGATGTGATTCGGGTGCGGATGAGCACACTTTCCTCCATGGGAATGGGACGCTGATAATTGACGCTCATGGAAATGGTGGGAGGAATGGTCTGCCGGGAGAAGCAATATACCGCAATGCTCATGGCAAGGTCCATCATGCTGTAGGTCATGCCCCCGTGGAGGGTGCCAAGGCCGTTCACCTGCCAGTCCTTCAGAGGAAACCGCAGCACAAGCTCCTGGGTTTCATCGTCTACAGACTCCAATGAGGCTTCCATCCGACCGTTCAGGGTATGGGCCATGGTCTCATTGATAAATTTCAGTTCCTTCTCCAGCCACTGTGCGGAGGATTCCATCGTATCAGTCATAGTATTAAACCTGCTTTCGTTTTTGTTCATTGTATCCCAAAACAGGGGCTTACGCAAGAGGAATGTTTCACGTGAAACATTCGTGAAAACCCACATTAGTCCTTGCATTGTTATGGCTCCCTTGATATAATATTGGTTACTGAATCAAATGAAACGGGATGCTGAAAACAGGGAAGGGGAACGGAGCATGGTTTTATCGTTGGTCAATCAGAAGGGCGGTGTGGGCAAAACCACCACGGCAGTCAGTCTGACTGCGGCGCTCCATGCCATGGGCAAGCGGGTGCTGCTCTGCGACTTTGATCCACAGGCCAACGCCACCTCGGGTCTCGGCGTGGAGAAAACCACCGTCAAGCACAGCAGCTATGACATGGTCATAGGCGATGTTCCCGCAAAGGATGCCGTGATCCACACAAAATACGGCGATTTGATCCCCTCCGCCTCTGAGCTGGCGGGAGCAGGCATTGAGCTGGTGAGCCTGAACCGGAGAGAATTCCGGCTGAAGGACGCTTTGAAGCCCATTCAGGAGAATTACGACTTTATCTTCATCGACTGTCCCCCATCTCTGGAGTTGCTGACCCTGAATGCCCTCTGTGCCGCCGATCAGGTAATTGTGCCGGTTCAGTGCGAATACTACGCGCTGGAGGGTCTCAGCGATCTGATGACCACCCTTCGGGCGGTGAAACGGTCCTATGTGCCGGGTATGAACATTTTTGGACTGGTGCTGACCATGTACGATGGACGCACCAATCTCAGCATGCAGGTGGCGCAGGAGGTAAGAAAGCATTTCCCCGGTAAGGTTTTCGCTACGGTGATTCCCAGAAACGTCCGTCTCAGTGAAGCCCCCAGCTACGGTCAGCCCATCAATGTCTATGATAAGCTGAGCCGTGGAGCAGAGGCCTATCAGAAGCTGGCTGAGGAAGTTCTGAAACGGGCATAATTATTAAGGAACCCCTGAACAAATGCATCTGCGGGTCTTGACGGATTCTTTCCGCCAGAAATGCGTTTGTAAACCCTTGAAATACACAAAGTATTCCTGCGGGTTTACACCTTTTCCTGACGAAAACTCTCTCGCCAAGCCTCCTTGCTGATTTATTCAAGGTTTCCTCATCAAGGAGAAATATTCAATATGGCAAAGAATAATCAAAAGGGTCTTGGCCGTGGTCTGGGAGCGCTGTTCTCAGAACCGGAGACGCCGCTGACTGCCCCGGAGCAGTCCCAGACCCTACCCATACAGAAGCTGGAGCCGAACCGGAATCAGCCCCGCCGGGAATTTGATCCGGAGGCCTTGCAGGAGTTGTCAGACTCCATCGCCCAGCATGGCATTCTCCAGCCCATTGCCGTTCGGCCTCTGGAGTCCGGATACTACCAGATCATCGCCGGAGAACGGCGCTGGCGGGCTGCCAGAGACGCGGGTCTCAAGGAGGTTCCCGTTCACATTCTCTCCGTGGGCGATCAAGAGGCCGCCGAGCTGGCCCTCATTGAAAATCTCCAGCGGGAGGACCTGAACCCCATGGAGGAGGCCAGAGGCTTTGAAGCCCTGATGAACGAGTACAAAATGACCCAGGAGGAAGCGGCTCAGCGGGTAGGAAAGTCCCGTCCCGCCGTGGCAAACGCCCTGCGGCTGTTAAAGCTGCCCAAATCCATCATTTCTCTTGTGGAGGACGGCTCCCTGTCCGCCGGACATGCAAGAGCGCTGATTCCACTGGAGGATGAACAGCTGCAAAGGCAGGCCGCAGGCCGGGTCATTCAGCAGCAGCTGTCCGTCCGTCAAACCGAAGCGCTGGTAAAGCGGCTCACAAAGCCCGAACCGGAGGAAAAGCCTGTGGATGTGCTGAAGGTGGACTACTACAAGGAGTGCGAAAAGGCCCTTTCCAAGGCTCTGGGCCGGAAGGTCTCCATTCAGCCCGGGAAAAAGAAGGGCAAATTCACCATCGAATACTACGGGGACGAGGATTTGCAGACCCTGATGGATGCACTGGAAAAGATGTAATCAAAACAATTCATATATTTCAAATAAGGTGGAGTAACTATGTTAGACATCAGATTTGTCCGGGAGAATCCGGACATCGTCAAGGAAAACATCAAAAAGAAGTTTCAGGATGAGAAGCTGCCTCTGGTGGACGAGGTCATCGAGCTGGACGCCCGGAAGCGTGTCACCCAGCAGGAGGCGGAAGCCCTGAAGGCCGAGCGCAACAAGCTCTCCAAGGCCAACGGCCCCCTCTATGGCCGTCTCAAGAAGGCCAGCGATGAGGAAAAGCCCGCTATTCAGGCTCAGATTGAGGAAAACAACGCAAAGGTCAAGGCTGACGCTGACCGGCTTTCCGCTCTGGAGCAGCAGCAGACTGCCGACGAGGCCCGCATCCGGGAAATCATGCTGACCATTCCCAACATCATTGATCCCTCCGTGCCCATCGGCCCCGACGACAGCTGCAACGTGGAGGTTCAGCGGTTCGGCGAGGCGAAGGTGCCCGAATTCCCCATTCCCTACCACACCGATATTATGGAATCCTTTGATGGCGTGGATATGGATGCGGCGGGCCGTGTATCCGGCAGCGGCTTCTACTATCTGCTGGGCAACATTGCCCGGCTCCATGAGGCAGTTCTGGCCTATGCAAGAGATTTCATGATCTCCAAGGGCTTCACCTACTGCATTCCCCCCTTCATGATCCACGGAAACGTGGTGGAGGGTGTTATGAGCCAGACGGATATGGACGCCATGATGTACAAAATTGAAGGCGAGGACCTGTATCTCATCGGCACCTCTGAGCATTCCATGATCGGCCGTTATATCGACCAGATCATTCCCGCAGAGAAGCTGCCCCAGACCATGACCTCCTATTCTCCCTGCTTCCGGAAGGAAAAGGGCTCCCACGGCATTGAGGAGCGCGGCGTATACCGGATTCATCAGTTCGAGAAGCAGGAAATGATCGTGGTCTGCAAGCCCGAGGACTCCAAAGAGTGGTATGAGAAGCTCTGGAACTACTCCGTGGAGCTGTTCCGTTCTCTGGACATCCCTGTACGCCAGCTGGAATGCTGCTCCGGCGATCTGGCTGACCTGAAGGTCAAGTCCTGCGACATTGAGGCATGGAGCCCCCGTCAGCAGAAGTATTTTGAGGTCTGCTCCTGCTCCAATCTGGGTGATGCTCAGGCCCGCCGCCTGAAGATTCGCTACAAGGACGAAAACGGCAAGATGCAGCTGTGCCATACTCTGAACAACACTTGTGTGGCGCCTCCCCGTATGCTCATTGCATTCCTGGAGAACAACCTGCAGGAGGATGGCTCCGTGGTAATTCCCGAGGTACTGCGTCCCTACATGGGTGGTCTCGAGGTTATGGTTCCCAATAAAAAGTAAAATCAAATAAGGAGGATCATAAAAATGTCTGAAAAGAAAGGCTTCGTTGCAGAATTCAAGGAATTCATCATGCGCGGCAATGTACTGGATATGGCTGTTGGCGTGGTTGTAGGCTCTGCGTTCACCGCAATCGTCACCTCCATCGTAGAAAACCTGCTGACACCTGTCATTGCACTGGCTATGGGCAGCATGGATTTTTCCAGCTACATGGTCGGCCCCTTTGGCATTGGCGCTGTGATCAATGCCATCATCACCTTCCTGATTACCGCCTTTGTGGTATTCCTGATCGTTAAGACCGTGAACCGGCTGTCCAAAAAGAAGGAGGAAGCTCCTGCTCCCGAGCCTCCCAAGGGTCCCACCACTGAGGAGCTGCTGATTGAGATTCGTGATCTCTTGAAGGATCAGAAGTAATATGGACATTAAATTTCCTGAGCAGGAAAATCCCTTTCCAAAAACCATGGCCATGGCCATTGTCAGCGTCATTGCTGCCTTTGTAATTGGCCTGTTTTTGGGAAATGGTCTTGGAGCCCTCTTTGGAACAGATGATTCCGTAATTACCACAAGCACCTATTCCGATTATATGGCCGCCACGCGAAGCATGTTTGCAGACCCCAACCAGTTGGATTCCTACATGAATACCGCCATCAACATGCTGGACATGGACGGACTGCGCCTGTACAGCAACAGGGACCGGGACGGTATGCTTGCCTCCTGGAACGGTGAGCTGGTCAATGCGGATGAACTCTTTGGGGAGGACGTTCAGCGTTCCCTCAAAGAGATGATGAATACGGAGAGCGCCCTTTATGGGCAGGAAACCACCGCAGGCAAACCCATTGAAGGTCTACGGCTCTACAATCTGGCGGTGAAAGATCAGGTGGTTTACTACTACCTGTACTATGACAAGGCCGGATACATTGCCATTGCCTACGATCACAACGAAAACGTGCTCACGGGCCGCAATGACATTACCCTGCAGCTGACCCAGAATCAGGAGGGTGACAAGGGCATCTGGTATCTCCTCTACGACATGGAGGGGGAAGAATGAAAGACAACCTCATTCTGATTGGGATGCCTGGGGCCGGAAAAAGCACCATCGGTGTGATTCTCGCCAAAACCCTTGCCATGGACTTTGTGGATTCGGATCTTGTGATCTGTAAGGAGACAGGCCGAACCCTCCAGGACATTCTGGACAAAGAAGGACAGGACGCCTTTCTGAAGCTGGAAAACCAGATTGTATCCCGGCTGAATCCCACCCGGACGGTGGTTGCCACCGGCGGCTCTGTTCCCATGGAACCGGAAGCCATGGCACATCTGAAGGAACTGGGCACAGTGATCTATCTGAAGGTGGGGCTGGAGGAGCTGCGAAAGCGCCTCGGCAACATCAAGACCCGTGGCATTGCCTTTGGCCCGGGAGAAACTCTGGATACCCTGTATGCCTATCGGGTGCCCATCTATGAAAGCTGGGCAGAACTAACCATTGAAGCCGATCCCAACCGCAATGACATAGAAAACATGGTGGATCAAATCGTGGAGCGGCTGAAAGCTCTGTAAAAGCACGAAAACCCCGGAGAAATCCGGGGTTTTTCATGTATATATAGTTTACATAACACTGTAGGAGTGAATACAATTCGCCCGCAGTACGCACTGCAATAACCGGGCGATTGATAATCGCCCCTACGAAATGATCCATAATGATTTGTAGGGGGCCGCCTCCCGGCCGTCCCCTACGCTATCATATGAAAATGCGTTCATTTTCCGGAAAGCCGTCCCCCTACAGGCTGTCTGTGGGACTGTCTTTCCTTTTCTTCTGTTTTCTCAGCCGCAGCTCCCGGAAGAACGCCTTCAGAATGCCGCTGCATTCCTCCTCCAGCACCCCGGAGACCACCTCCGGGTGATGGTTATAGGGCAATTCAAAGAGGTTTACAATGGACTGGAGGGACCCGGCCTTTGCATCCTTTGCTCCGTAGATCACCTTTGGTATCCGGGCATTGATGATGGCTCCGGCACACATGGGACATGGCTCTAACGTCACATACAGCCGGCACTGCCACAGCCGCCAGCCCCCAAGGGTTTTACAGGCCTCCTCAATGGCCATGACCTCCGCATGGTACAGGGCGGATTTTCCCGTTTCCCGGCAATTGTAACCCCGGCCCACAATGGTATCCTCCTTTACCACCACACAGCCAATGGGGACTTCCCCAAGCTCAGCAGCTTTGGCGGCCAGTTTCAGAGCCTCGGTCATGAAATATTCGTCTGTCATTTCTCCACCCTCCAAAAAAGCGTGCTGCAAGTTCTGGTTCGCAGCACGCTTTTGTGTCTCTATTTCTGCTGTCCGGATTCGGCAAACACTTTCACACGAATCGTGTAGTATCAGCGCAGGAAGCCCTCCAAAATCCGCTGCTCGGCTTCCTCGGCGGTGAGACCAAGGGTCGTGAGCTTGAGAATCTGTTCTCCGGCAATCTTGCCGATGGCTGCCTCATGGACAAGGCTGGCGTCCACATGGTTGGCGCTGATCTCAGGAATGGACCGTACCTTTGCGCTGCCCATGATGATGGAGTCGCACTGCACATGACCGAAGCACTGGTTGTTGCCCTGAACTCTGGGGTAAAACACCTGTGTGGAGGCATCCTTTGCCACAGAACGGGAGGTGATCTGACAACGGGAATCAAAGCCATTTAAGAATACATCCACCTCGGAATCCGCGGTCTGCTCACCGTGGGTCATGAGCTTTTCCTGAATCTGAAGCTCCGCGCCGTCGGCAAGGTCACAGTTTGTGTAGCGTTTGGTGCTGTCTACGCCGCCAATTTGGCTCATATCCAGAAACACATGGGAATTCTCACCGATGTGTAAAACCGTCTCAGGATTGAGAATACGGCCGCCTACGCCGTCTCCGGCCCCGTAGTGCTTCTCCTGATAGCGAACGTTGCAGTTCTTTCCGATATAGAAGGTGTGGATACCGTTGTGTTTGGAATCGTCACAGCCGCAGTTGTGAATGCCGCAGCCTGCCACAATGGTCACATCACAGCCGTCTGCCACATGGAAGTCATTGTAGACCATATCGTCAAGACCGGACTCCGTGACCACTACGGGAATGGAAACCGTCTCGCCATGGGTACCCTCCTTGATGTAGATATCAATGCCGGGCTTGTCCTCCTTGGGGACAATGTCAATATGCTCGGAGGAGTGGCGCACAAAGCCCTTGCCGTTGAGGCGGAGATTATAGGCCCCCTCGGTGGGCATCTGCTTCAGGTTTGCCACCTTTTCCAGCATCATTCTCTGAATTTCATTAAGCTCTGCCATGATTTAGCCCTCCATATAGCTACAGGAACCGGTGGTATTGGCAAGGATCTTGGGGAAGATCTCCTGTACGGAACCCTGATCCACCAGTCTACCTCCGGAGACCATGACGATTTCGTCCGCCAGACGGATGATCCGCTCCTGATGGGAAATGATAATCATGGAAGAATCCGTGTCTTGATGAATGGCCTCAAAGGTACTGGTAAGCCGGGAGAAGCTCCACAGATCAATGCCGGCC
>JAQXMD010000126.1 GCA_029012465.1 Oscillospiraceae bacterium
TAGAGCCGCACAAGGGCGGTTTCGGCCGGTGCAAATGTAATGGTTTCACTTTCTGTGGTCAGGGTTACGGCACCATCATCGTAAGAAGCGAGGGTACCGATATATTCTTTCCTGCCCTCCCGGGGACGATACAGCTTCACAAGGACCTTTGCTCCGATAAACTGCTCAAAATCGCCGGGACGCTTCAGAACACGCTCACAGCCCGCGGAACAGACTTCAAAGTTGTAGCTGTCAGGAATGGGGTCCTCTTCGTCCAGAATGGGGTCCAGTGCCCGGGAGACCTTTTCACAGTCACTGATGTCAACGGGGGTATCCTTGTCGATGTAAATGCGCAGATACCACTCGCCGCCCTCACGGACATATTCCACGTCCCAGAGACGCAGACCGAAGCCTTCCACAACCGGCTGTGCCAATAGCCAGACCTGCTGGGTGATTTTTTTACTCATAATTGCCCCCTTTATCAGCAAGAAAGAGTGGGCCGAAGCCCACTCCCTTAGTCTAACGATCTTACGGTACCCATTATAGCATCCCACCGCAGGAAATGCAAGCCCTTTTCGGCATTTTGTGGTTCAAAACAGATGGAATTTGTGCAGGTTGCTGCCGCATATCCGGACAGGCAGAGGAATAGGCTGGACCGGAGGGGATAAAACATGTGTTTGACCATTGAACTGAAAAAGCTGCTGTCGTGGATGGCGATGTTTCTGGCAATATTGATTCCCGGAGCCTTGTATCTGGGACTGCATCAGAGCAGCCCGGAGACGGAGGTGTTGGAAACCGGCTCATGGGGACTGAGCTTTCAGACACCGGGACAGCCTCCTGTGGCAGATGCCACAGCGGATCAGCTGGGACAGTACGACGCAAAGTACATCGGGGATACCGGGAAGAAAACCATCTTTCTGACCTTTGACTGCGGCTACGAAAACGGCTGTACAGCCACCATTCTGGACGTTCTCAAAAAGCACAATGCGCCTGCGGCATTTTTTGTGGTGGGCAACTACATCACATCTCAGCCGGAGCTGGTCTGCCGGATGGCGGAGGAGGGGCATATTGTGGGAAATCACACCTGGAGTCACCCGGATATGTCGTCGATTTCCGATGAAAAGACCTTTTCCGAGCAGCTGGAGCGGGTGAAAGCTGCATACAGGGAGGCCACCGGAGCGGAAATGCCCAATTACTACCGGCCGCCTCAGGGCGTATACAGTGAGAACAATCTGAAAATGGCTCAAAAGCTGGGCTATCGGACGGTGTTCTGGTCTCTTGCCTATGTGGACTGGAAAACCGACGCCCAGCCCACGGAGTCCGAAGCCCTGGAGAAGCTCACCCAGCGGGTGCACAACGGTGCGGTGGTGCTGCTCCACAACACCTCCACCACCAATGCCGCCATACTGGACAGGCTCCTGACCGAGTGGGAGGGAATGGGCTATACCTTCGGAACCCTGGGAGAATTGTATGGGGATGAGGCGTGAGACAAGGAACCATTCTGTGGGTTCGGAATAAGATGGAATAGCGCGGCTGAGAGGCCCGCAAAAATGAATTGGAGGTACGTTTTTATGTGTAACAACAATGGTTTCGGTGGCTGCTGGTGGATTATCATCCTGATTCTGCTGTTCTGCTGCTGCGGCGGCGGTACCACCTTCGGCGGCAATGGCTGCGGCTGTGGTGGCTGTGACTGCGACAGAAACAGCTGCTGCTGATCGCCTGAGCGGTTACAAATGAATGCATAGAACAGGGAGGCCGCTTTCGCGGCCTCC
The DNA here is from genome assembly GCA_029012465.1 of Oscillospiraceae bacterium. Taxonomy (GTDB): domain Bacteria; phylum Bacillota; class Clostridia; order Oscillospirales; family Oscillospiraceae; genus HGM13006. Next base: position 1,752 of record JAQXMD010000126.1, read on the forward strand.
CAATTTGATAATATAGAATCAGTCCTCACCGGGGCGGAACGCATCCATAATGCGGTCCCAGAAGCCGATAATCAGACATACGGCGCTGGCCAGAGCCAGAGAAGCGCCGACAATTTTCAGAACAAACCGAGCAGTACGCATGATTGAATTACCCCTTTCAAATTGTGTTAAAACGTTTGGTGCGGAACCAGTAAGCATAGGTTTCCTGATAGCCCAGAGTATCATACAGCTTTCTGGCTCCCAGATTGTCGGAGAGCACCTGTAAATAAGCAGTGTTGCAGCCCCGGGCCTTTCCGGCGTTCATAATGGCGGTGCAGATATCTCCCCCAAGACCACGGCGGCGGCAGGAGGCATCCACATAGATGTCATATAGCCCCACATGACCCCGTTCCATGACCCCAAGACCGCAGGCGACCATTTTCCCGTTTTCCACAATGGAAGCGGCTGCGATGGGATAGTGGATATTCTGGAGCATTGTTTCGGCGGCCTGACGCTGGGCGTCGGCGGTGCCGTTCATGGTGAGAAAGCCCTCCAGCCATTCTCCGGTCATCACGTCGCTGATTTCTGTGGGGGTGTTGGGGGTGCGATCAAAGGAAGTGAGATCACAGACGAAGATGTTGCCGTGCCGCTCTGTGCCGTAGCCCATCTCCGTGAGCAGCTCCTCACAGCGGGAAAGCCGCTGGGGCTCCATGCCCTCATGGAGCTTGAAAATGGACATGCTCAGACCGGATTCCCGGTACAGACCTTCTACATACCGGAGTTTTTCCTCCGGAGGCAGGGTCTCCGGATACATGGGGTTGGCGCAGTTTACCCGGTAGGTGAAGCCGCCGCCAAAGCGGACGCTCCAGCCGTCATAGAATACATTTTGCAGGGCGGGAAAGGCATTGCACTGGAGCTCTTCATAAAATGAGATTTCGTTCTTGTCCAAGGGAATCACCTCATGTTGATTTGTACGGGAATTAGTCCGATATTTGGTGTTGTTTCTGATTAACAGGGGGAGACAGACGGAACCTTTCCCAGCAGCAGCGGCTCCAGATCCAGGAAGCTGGTAACAACAGGGACCCCACTTGCCCGAAGATCTGCTTCGGACTGGTGGCCGATGGCGCAGAGAATACAGTCTACGCCCATGGCCTTTGCGGTGTCCAGATCGTGAAGGGTGTCGCCGATCATAACCATGTCCTCCGGGGGTATGCTCTGACGCTTGATCCAGTCCATACCCCGCTGAATCTTTCCGGTGGCCAGCAGGTCGCTGGCACCGAGAATCTGGTCCATATAGTCCCGGATGCCAAAGCGGGCGGTATCGTTTTCGATGATGGTCTGATTGCCGGAGGTGAGGATTACCTGGGGAATGCCCTGCTCCCTGAGCTTTTTGAGCAGCTGGGGAACACCCTCGTGAAGCCGGTCAAAGTATTTGGCATAGCCCTCGTTAAACTCCCGGGTGAGCTCCTCCAGAGGAACCTTGTTCAAATCGAAGATGTGCGCATAAAAGCGGCTGATGGGGGTGTCGATATACTCGTAATACTGGGTCATGTTGATGGGCGAAAGGCCGCGCTTTTCCAGAATGTCGTTGACCGACAGCAAGGAGGGGTAGACGTCGTCTGCCAGCGTGCCGTTCCAGTCCCAGATGATGGTTTTATAGTGCATGATACTCCTTGTGATTCATCGGGGGCCAGATTACATCTTTTCGGGGGCCTCGAAGCCGAGAATGTGGATGCAGGTCTCCAGCACACGCTTCACCAGCGTGATAAGGGCAATGTAGCCCTGCTGCTTCTTCTCGTCGGCCTCGGTCAGAATGCGGGTCTCGTGATAGAAGCGGTTCACCGCGCTGGCAAGGTCGTAGATATAGGCGCAGATCACATTTGGCTGGGTATCCCGATAAGCCAGATGGATGTTGTCCGCAAAGCGGCTCAGCTGCAGCATCAGATCCTTTTCAATCTGGTTCTCGGGGGGCAGAATCTGAAGGTCATCGGACATCTGGCCTGCCTTTTCGGCATACTTTGCCAGAATGGACTTGATCCGGACGATGGTGTAGAGGATATAGGGGCCGGTGTTGCCCTCAAAGGCGGAGAAACGATCCATGTCGAAGGCGTAGTCCTTGGTGGCAAGGTTAGAAAGGTCGCCGTATTTCAGGGCGGCAACGGCAATGACCCCCGCTATCTCATCCACGGCATCCCCGGTGATGATGTTGTTCTCCAAAATTCTTGCCTTGACAGTGTCGGAAATCTCAGAGATCAGATACTCCAGCCGCATGACGCCGCCGTCACGGGTCTTGAAGGGCTTGCCGTCCTTGCCGTTCATGGTGCCGAAGCCCAGGAACTGGAGTTTGGTCTCGGGGCGGACAATGCCGGATTTTTTGGCGGTACGGAACACCTGCTCGAAGTGCAGGGCCTGACGCTTGTCCACCACATAGAGCACCTTGTCCGGGTGGTAGTCCTCCTCACGCTGCACCAGGGTGGCAAGGTCCGTGGTGGCATAGAGGGTGGCACCGTCGGACTTGAGGATGATGCAGGGAGGAATCTCCTTTTTATCCTCCGGCTCCTGAACCTCTACCACCAGTGCGCCCTGACTCTCCACGGCGTAGCCGCCGTCTTTCAGCCGCTGGACCATGCCGGCAATATAAGGCTCTGCGTCGCTTTCGCCCTTCCACAGGTCGAAATCCACATTCAGGTTGCCATAGTTTTTCTTCAGGTCTGCCACAGAAACGTTCATTACATGATGCCACATGGCCATGTAGCCAGGGTCTCCTTGCTGGAGCTTCAAAGTAGCCTCATGGGCCCGGGCGGAGAACTCGGGGTCCACCTTGCTTCTTGCGGAGGCGGCAGGGTAGATCTGTTCCAGCTGGGAGATGGTAAAGGGCGGCTCGGTGGGGTATTCTCCCTGAAAATCCGGGTCGAAATAGGGCAGCTCCGGGTGCTCCTCCCGAATGCCTTCAATGATGAGGCCCATCTGCAGGCCCCAGTCCCCAAGGTGCACATCGCCAATGACGGTGTTGCCCATATAACGCTCCAGACGCTTCACGGCCTCGCCGATGATGGCGGGACGGATGTGGCCCACATGCAGGGGCTTTGCCACATTGGCTCCACCGTAGTCGATGACCACGGTTTTGGGCGTATCTTCCGTCTGAAGTCCGAACTTTTCAGCCGTTGCCATGGCGTTAACATAGCTGCTGACAGTTTCGGGTGCCAGACGCAGGTTGATAAAGCCGGGCTTCACGGCCTCCACAGACAGGAATGCGGGGTTCTCCTTCAGCTGGGCCACAACCTCCTCGGCGATCACAATGGGAGCCTTGTGGTACTGCTTTGCGGCGGGCATGGCACCGTTGCACTGATATTCACACAGATCGGGTCTGCCGGAAACGGCAACACGGCCCAGGGCGGCGTCATAACCGGCCTTTTCGAAGGCGGCAGACACCTGCTGAGAGATCAAATCAATGAGTTTTTCCATATAGGATTCCTCTTTCTTTAATAGTCTTACATTTTATTATAACACATGATTTACGATGTGTACAGGAAAAGATGGGCTTTTGTGATGGAATCGAACCAGAGAGAAAAACCCTTTCATAAAATTGACAAGCCTTTTCCACCGTGATAAAATGGCCTTAGAGTGTAATGCCTCTGTAAGGTTATGTTAGCCCCCGTCAAGCGAAGTCCTTCTGGCGGGGATGTTTTTATATGGTTATTTCAGACATTTCAATAGAAGGAGCAATCCCATGAAACAAAAGTATTTGGAAGCGGGCCAGATCGTCAATACCCACGGAATCC
>JAQXMD010000127.1 GCA_029012465.1 Oscillospiraceae bacterium
GGCCTCATCATCTCTTACTCCGAAAGGGTGATCTGGAAATGGGTGCAACTCTTCCAGAGGAATATCTTTTATTGTTTCCGTCATAATACCTCCGACATTTGTTGAAATGGCAAAAGGCGCTCATTGCTTCGAAGAAGTCAATGAACGCCTTTGTTGGGTTTATACTGTTTTTCTGCTGGTCCTCCTTTCACGGCGCTGTCGCCGTTGTGATGGCAGCTCATCATGGAGTCTGGGGCTTCGAGAAATCGGACAAAATCAGCGAAAACCCAGTGTTTTCAAGGCTTCCGACCTTTGCCCCCATTATAACAGAAGAGTCAATTCTTCTCACAATTCCTGTCGCTTTCATATTTGAATTCCTCCTGTGATTTTCACGTTTTCCACATCAAATGAAGTACAGATAGCATGTGGAAAAACAGGAGGATTATGCACGCTGCAATTTCAAATTCCTGATGAAGCACCTTGCTCCGTTCCGCAGAATCATGCTGCCACAGCTCCGATTTCGGAGTCCTCAGCTCCATCTATACTGATTCAAGTGTCTCCCCTGTTCTGAGGATAGTTTTGCAATGCTCGCCTCCGGAATGCCAGTCTCTTTCCCAATCATCTCAAAATACGCAATCGCAAATTGTGCTCCCGGCCCATTCAGACGCCATGCGCAGATTTCTTCCCAAACGCCATCCGGAAGCTCCCTTTCATGGCTGTTCCAGAAATGCCATTCCGCTTCATCGATGATCTTACACAGCTCGCTCACAGTCACAAACCGTTCCTTCAGAATGTCCTCCTTTGTATTGGGATATTATACCAAAGCGGGCATCTTCCGGCAAGACCGGAAGCGTCGAATATCGGTAGAACATCTATCTCTGGCTGCACAAAAAAGAGGGGAAAAATTCCCCCCTTTTTCTGTGTCCATATTTACTTTAACCTGTCCAGCTTCTCCAGGAACTCCTCCATATATGCTTCCCGGGGAATCACCATGGAATAGTCTCTCTCCGGATGGGCTTCCATGAAGGCTGTCAGCATATCCCGCAGATTCTCCGCGGATTCCACATAGTTTTGAATGATTTGCTGATCCGGGACGCCCATTCTTCGCAGCAGCAGCGCAGAAACAACCCCGGTACGATCCTTTCCCGCACTGCAAAAATACAGCACATTGCCCTCAGCCTCCTCAATGGTGTCAAGGATTCGATCCATCTGCTGGTCCACCATTCGGAGATAGGACTCCGAAACCCCGTCGGCTGATTCCGGTATTGCGTTTCCGCCTGTGACCGGCAGGTGGTAATACCGGAATTCCGGCCGTCCTTCCAGCGGACATACCTTCCGGGTCCGTTCCTCATGGCTCCGAAGGTCCACAATGGTGAAAACCCCATGGGACTTCAACCACTGAATATCCTCCTTTGTCAGATTGATCGGGGCGTCACTGCGAATGTATTTTTCACACCCCTGAACCAGATACCGGGTATTCTTCGTGCTTTGCAGCAATGACGCCATATGCCTTTTTCCCCCTTGTCCGTTTGCATCATTGTACCAAAGGCGGAGAACGCTGTCAATCATGGCGGTTTTCTATTGCAAATCAGATCTGAGAGGCCTTGGAGAAGGCATCCCGGTTGCACCGCTGGAGGTTGCCGCAGCCGTTGGCGTCGCCAATGACGAAGAACTGGTCACTGTAGCCGTAGAAGCTCAGGGCCTCGTCCCGGTTGGGCTTCATGCCACCGCAGAGCACCACGCTGTCAGCCTCAATGGTGTTCTCCACGCCGTCCTGATCCACATAAGTCACCTTGCCGCCCTCCACCTTTGTGGTGGTAACACCCACGATGCCGGTGAGATTGTCATACTTCTCCCAGGCAGGACGCATACTCTGACGACCGGTCTTAGGATCAATGCCCACAAAGGCCATGGTGATGTAGTGGAGTCTGGAGCAATCATGGCCAATGGATTTCTGACGGGTCAGGACGGTAACATCATGGCCGTTCTCACAGAGGTACATGGCGGTTTCAATGCCGGTCTCAGAGCCGCCGATGACGACGACCTTTTTGCCCAGCTCCTGCTCATGACCGAATACCTCCACGCAGTGTCTGTAGCCCTCTGCCAGAGTGCCGTCGGCAGTGCGCAGGCCTTGAATGTTGGGGGTATAGGGAGATGCGCCAGTGGCCGCAATGACAGCGTCATAGCCACCCTCCTCGATCATCTCCGTGGTGGGAGCACAGTTCATGATGACATCTACATCCAGCTTCTTCACCTGATCGATGAGCCAGTTTTTATACTTGCCCACAGGCCACTTGAAGGAGGCGTAATCGCCGTGGATGATCTGGCCGCCCAGCTCATTGGTTTTCTCAAACAAAGTGACCTTGTGGCCCCGCTCCGCGCAGTAGATGGCCGCACGCATGCCGGAGGGACCGCCGCCGATAATGGCAACCTTTTTCTCCCGGGTAGGCTCGGACACCAGACGATGGAGCTTGTGGCTGTCGCCCATCTTGGGGTTCACGGAGCAGACGGAAATCCACGGATCGGGATCATCCAGAATGGTGCCATGGCACTTGTTGCAGAACAGACAGGGGGTAATGTCCTCCCCTCTTCCCTCCTGAACCTTCAGACCCCACTCGGGGTCCGCCATAAAGCCCCGGGCCATGCCGATGATGTCGCAGGCCCCCTCAGCAATGTAGCCATCCAGCTCATCGGGGTCCTGGAAGCCGCCCACAGGCTCCAACAGCATCTTTCTGACACCTGCCGCCTTGATGGCCTTTGCGTAACGGATAACCTCATGCTCTCCCTTCTGGAAGGTGAAGCCCGTGGGATGGGATTTGCACATATCCTTCTCGCGAATCTCCATGATGTCAACACGGCCATCACAGAGCTTGCAAAACTCGATGGCATCCTCCAGGGTATAGCCGGACATGCCGCCGGTATAGCCGTTGGGCTGTTCGCCCGCAATGGCGAAGGAGACGATGAAATCCGGGAAGGCCTTCTTCACGGCGTCAGCGCACTCCAGAATGTAGCGGGTGCGGTTTTCCAGACAGGAGCTGTCATATTCATCATCCCGCATGGAGGGTCCGAAGGGCCCGCCGCCCGGGGCAATGTTTGCCTCCACACGCATGGAATAGCCGTCATAGCCAAAGGCCCGGAACATGCGGCACTTCTCCACGAAGTCCTGAATGTTCTGCTGAATCATCTCCCTGGGCGCAGGCTTTGTGGCGGGTCTTGGGCCGAAGGGGCCGCCGCCGGGACCCTTCATCTCCTTGCTGCCGTTCAGACTGTAGCCCTCCGGGAAGTCCGGGAACCCAATGCCCACCAGAATCTTGCTGCCGTAGTAATGAATATCGTCTGCCAGCTGGGAGAAATAGTTGCCCACAGCGGGGTCAGAGAAATCAAAGTTCTGCATGTGCACCATATCGCTGTAGTAGTTGCCCTTCCGCTGGTTGGGATTGGACCACTCCGCCAGGGTAATGATGGCACAGCCGCTCTTGGCCAGATCCGTATAGAAGGTCATCAGCCCCTCAGCGGGATAGTTTTCAGGTCCCTGAAGGAAATGCGGGGATGCATTGGGATAGAGGGTTCTGTTCTTGATGATGTTGCCTGCCACCACAATGGGGGAAAGCAGATGGGAATAACGCTTTGCCATAGTAAATACTTCCTTTCAGATTCTCGTAATGCTTATTCGCCCCGGCTGGGCAGCACCACGCTGACACCGATGACCTGGGTGAGCTTGTGGTCCCAGGTCTCCGCCCAGCAGGTCAGGTCCACCATGTGCTCCCCATCGGCATTGATGTATTTGTCCGTCACATAGCCGTGGAGCAGCATGCATTCGCCGCAGGCGCCGTGGTTGGTGGCGGCTTTTCCCTTCATATAGGGCACCTTGTCGAAGAAGGAGTCCGCCTCCTGACTGGAGAAGTGCCAGTCAATGGACCGGAGCCAGCCGTCGTCACCCATCCAGTTAGTGACAACCCGGATCAGCAGATTGCGGTTGGTGGTGTTGAAGAAGATGGGATTCCTGCCCACGCCCTGCCCGCAGAAGTGGCTGGCAAGATCCTCATAGTAGACGTTGTATTTGCTCTTGAAGGGCTCCAGCCGCCGGCGCATGTTTTCATCCAGCAGGGACTCCCGGAAGGGACGGCCTCCCAGCAGCTGCAGGCAGTGGAAGCGGATCATTTCCATCTCGTTGATGGGGCCGGAGCAAAGGGTCTGAGGCTCGTCACCCACCTGAACATCCTCCCAGTAGAGGGTCTCCGCACCTCGGATCTTCTCACTTCTCCAGTAATCGAAGATCTTTTCCCAGTCCTCATCGGTATAGGTGTAAGGCTCCCCCTGCCCCATGCCGAAGGGTCCGCCAGGACCGCCGGGACCGCCGGGACCACCCGGGCCACCGGGACCGCCTGGGCCACCTGGCTTGGGACCACCCATGGCAAGGCCGTAAATCCGCTCACCGGTATAGTCGTCCGCATAGAAGGAGAAGCCGTTCTGGCCACGGGTCTTGCCCCGCATGACAAGCTCCCCTCTCTGGTTGTAAAGCTCGCCGTTGCCCTCCAGATAGAACACATGGGCGTCGCCGCCCTCCTCCGGGGTCACGTCCACAATGCGGTTTTCGCCCACCTTCGCGGTAAGCACATCCCCGGGCAGAATGGGCTTGAACATCTCAAAGGCACCACCCAGATTCTTTCGGTCCGTCATCCGGTCGCCGAAGTCCATGGGCAGCGTGGGGAACATGGCCCCCGGCTCCTTCCAGCAGGGAATAGCAATCACAGAGCCGTACCGGGTGTTTTTGGCATACTCCGGATCGTTGAACAGGGGGTTCCAGGGGTCCCAGATGTTGTTGTAGAGCTTCATGAGGGTGGGATCGGCAACGCCGCTTCCAAAGGGAGAGGGCTGGCCAATCTGCGCCTGCAATCTGGCGTTGGCCTCATCCAGCAGACGCTTTTCCCGGTCGTTATACACCCCGGGATAAACGGTTTTGTACATACCCATAGTTCGTCTCCTTTTCTCATAATAAATAAAACCGCAGAGGATTCACCTTGCAAATACAACTTGATCTGTAAGCCTCACCCTTCTGCAGTTTCAAATGGTTCCGATTCTATTTCAGAATCATTTCGATAACTAAATCATAGGATAACTCCTTGTTTTTGTCAACTCCATGACAAAGAGATATTTCATTCATTTTCGGTTTGAATGTTCAATATTTGCCTGTGTTTCCCCTTTCCGGTCTCTTCGTTTCTTTCCTGTTTCTGTACACAGCCCTAAAGGAGGACCGCCCCTGGTCCTGGCCGGCCTGACTTTGAGTCTCACATCCTGTAAATGTTCATAGAAAAAGCTCCTGAAGCATCTCGCCTCAGGAGCAATTTTTCAGTGTATTACATAAGCGGTGCAAACAGCCGGAGCAGACTCCGCAGTAGTCGCCGGAAGATATTGGTTTTACAGTCCTCCAGCGTAATCAGCCGACTTTTCCGGAAGGTTTCCTCAAAGTCCCGATAGATATCCGAAATACAGTCTGTCCGGTACATGAACACACCGTTTTCAAAATGCAGATACAGGCTCCGGAAGTCCAGATTGATCGTACCTACCGTGGCATATTCCCCGTCCACCGCAAAGACCTTGGAATGAATGAAGCCCGGGGTATACTCATACACCTTGACGCCGCATTTCACCAGCTGTTCATAATGGGCCCGGGTGACTGCGTGGACATACCATTTGTCCGGAATGTGTGGCGTGATGATGCGTACATCCAGACCGGACTTTGCGGCATTGCACAGGGATTCGGTCATGGCATAGTCAATGATCAGATAGGGCGTCATAATATAGACCGAACGCACCGCCCGCTCAATGAGATGGGTATACACGGAACCTCCCACAGGCTCGTCATCCAGCGGATTATCCGTGTAGGGCTGGACAAAGCCGGTGCCCGCTTCCTCCGGTTCCGGAGGCAAAAACCGCGCGATGCTGTCACCGCCTCCGGAAACATAGTCCCACAGGGAGAGAAACATAACCGTCATGGACCAGACTGCATCTCCCCGAAGCATAATAGCGTTGTCCTTCCAATGGCCAAAGCGTTCCTCTTCGTTGATGTATTCATCCGCAAGATTTATGCCGCCCGTAAAGCCCACCTTGCCGTCGATGATCATCAGCTTTCTGTGGTCCCGGTTGTTGAGACGGGCAGAGACAACGGGGATAAAGGGTTCAAAGATGCAGCACTTGATGCCGTAGGAGTTCAGGGTCTTGCGATAGCCCACAGGCAGCTGCTGAATGCACCCAAAGTCATCGTACATGACCCGGACATCCAGTCCTGCCGCCGCTTTTTCCTTCAGAATCTCCAGAATGCCGTCCCACATCTTGCCGGGTCCGATGATAAAGTATTCCAGGAAAATATAATTCTCTGCCTTCCGAAGCTCCTCCAGCATCACCGGGTAAACCAGGTCCCCTAGGGAAAAATAATCCACAGTGGTATTCTCATAAACCGGGCAGCCCGCAACGGTCTGGAGATATGCCGACTGGAGCGCCGCCTGCTCCGACTGCTTGCGGAGCTTTTCGTGTATTTCCGGATTCTGGGGCAGATGCTGCCGGAGATTTTTCTCGACGGAATTCATCTTTTTCCGCTGCCGCTTGGACAGACGGTTGCCGCCCAGCATCAGATAGAACAAACCGCCGAACACCGGAAACAGGAGGATCGGCACAACCCACGCGATTTTATAGGCCGGATTGGTGTTCTTGCTGATAATGAACAGGGTCGCCGCTGCACTGAGCACCAGCAGAAGCACATACAGCCACTCATTGATCCCCTGAAAGTACCAGATCATCAGTGCAAAGAAAATGCACTGGGCGACAATACTGATACCAACCATGACCACCCGCTGAAACAGCAGCTTGAACAAGGATGGGAACAGTCGGAACTTATGTTTCACCGAGCATACCTCCTTTGAAAATCATACAAATTTCTCTGTCCAAAACCGACTTTATTTAAAATTATAACACATTCTCAGCCATGGAGCAATGTCTCTCAAAGAGAAAAAAGGCTGCCCCAGAAAGGCAGCCCTTAATCGACAGATAAATTAAAGGAACATCGGAACGATGTACAGGAAAATACAGCCAATAGCCACGTCGACCAGACCCCAGATGAAGGAAACGGTCAGAGGCTTGTTGCGCTTGCCATTGCCCTTTGCCCATGCACCAGTCTGGATTGCAAATGCGCCAAACACCAGAGTCAGCAGGTTAAAGTACAAGCCGACGTTACCAGCCATCTCCGTGAAGGAGAACCCAGCAAAGAAAATACCGACTACATTACAGATGTAAGAGATGATCATCCAAGCCCAATACTTGAAGCCACCAACCTTTACTTCCGCGAACTCGCCGTTAAGCTTTTCCATATTGTCCACAAGTATACCCCCTAAAAACTCAAGCTGGAAAGCTCGTTTTGTTATAGTAAATATACCACAGATTGACTCCCTTCGTCAACACGAACTTTTCGTGAAAGTGTAGAAAAAACTTTGTGTTCTTTATGTATAATGACTTGAATACCAATCCAGCACATCCGCCAGTTTTTCACCAAAAACCTCCCCGGACCGGACCGCTTCCTCCAGTGTATTGCCCGACGTCCCCACCTCCAGAAGCAGATTCATGGGTGTCAGATCCTGATTGAATCGCTCTGTTCTAAGATTTACCGGCCGCATCAATTCCTCGTTTTCCGCCATCAGGCACCCCTGCAGAAGGGTGGCAAGGGTCAGATTCTGACGCCATGTGTCATGCTCTAATCCCCCTGCGTTGGTGCCCACCACCAGCATCATCTGAGCAGCCTGGGTCCCGCCAAGGTCACAGAAAAGCCCCATCTGACCTCCGCTGTCATCCTCAACGGAATCCCGGTGGATGTCCAGCACCAGCACAATTCCCGGCTCCTGTTCCAGCCACCGCTCCACCACCGCTCTGGAGCGGTTATAGGCCCCGGTAAACTCCGGATAATCGCAGATGGTCTCATCATGGATCACCCCGTAGCCCCGTTCCTCCAGCTTCACGGCAATGGCCTCCGCAACCGCCAGCACGCTTTCTTCCGGGTCGAGGCTGTGATATCCCTCCGTATCCGGTTCCGTATAGCTTTCCGTGCCATGGGTATGCATCAGAAGAATGCAGGGTTGCTCCGAAAAGGAAAGCCCCTCGGGCAGATCCGGAAGGGCCGTAAAGTCGATTTCATAATTGGTTTCGTTCCGAAGCTCCGGAAACAGGTCAATGTCTGTCACCGAGGTCTTTTGCGCAAGTGTTTCATTCTCTTCGGTTTCCGGTGGTTCGGAGGAGGAAGGCTCTTCTTCGCGATCTTCCCACGTTTCCTCCACCACTGTCACCGGCACCATTTCCTCTTCCGGCGCCCTGGTGCCGCTTCCGGTCTTTCCCGCTGACAGTGTTCTGGTGTTTTTCTCAGCTTCCTCTGTCCCGGTCTGGGTGTTCCCGGCTTCTCCGGAAAGCTCCGCGGCAGCCGCCGTTCCCAGTTGCTCCTCCAGCAGCATCTGGCCAAGACGCTGCTGCCGCTGCTCCGTAATCAGGCTCCCGCCCCGGATGAGCAGTCCCAATGTACCGGCCAGCAGCAATGCCGCGGCAAACAGGGATGACCTCTCTTTCATATGTACCACCTCAGTACATTCTATGTAAGCCGCTCCCCGGATATGTCAGGAAAATGCGGCGCCCTCCTGAGAGAGCGCCGCAGAACTATGCGTTGGTGCTTATTTTCTCTTCTTCCGAACCAGAATGACCGCCGCTGCGGCACAGACTGCCACAAGCACCACAATTACGATCACCACAGCCGTGGTGCTGCCGGAATTGGCTTCCGGTTCCTCGCTCTCCGTCTCAGCGGCCGGCGCAGAAGTGGTCTCCTCTGTGGGCTGCGCCTCTTCCATGATATCGCCGGAGGGTGCTGCTTCTTCCACAGAAGCCGTCTCCTCGGGAACAGGTTCAACCTCCTCCACCACTTCAGGCTCTTCGGGAACGTAATCCCCGGATACCAGAATCACACCGGTATAGGTTTCTCCGGGAACAGGCTCAACCACTTCGCCGTCCACCGTTACTTCACCATTGACCGTTCCGCCCTCGGCAACGGTCAGGCTTGCAAGGCTGGACTCTCCGGTGACATTCCACACGGAATCCTTTCCCACCGTCAGGTTCACGCCGTAGCTGGCATCAAAGCTCTCATCCACAACCCAGTTGACCTCACCGAAGTCCTTCCAGGTTTCATTCCAGCTCTCCATGGTACCGGAGACGATGTTGCCGCTGAGGGTCGTATTCTCCAGATCCACATTCATGATCCGCTGGTAATCCTCATGGCGGATATCACCGCTCACATCCATGTCCGTCATGGTAACGGCAATGGGGCTGATCTGCTCGGCGTCTCCCGCCGCAAGGAAGTTGCCCATGGAGTCGGCATTCAGAACCGAATGGATCAGGGTGCCATTGTAGCTCTCCATCTGGACCTGACTGAGGTTGATGTTCGCAGAGGTGGACCGGATCAGGAACACGGAGCCGCTGACATAGTCCACATAGGCCCCCACAGCCTCGCTGTAGTCGTTATAATCCTTGGTGGACTTCAAATCGCCGGAGGTTCCAAGATAGGTGTTTTCCGCCTCAAAGGTGCCGCAGTCAGCAGCTCTGAGGCCCTCACCCATCATATCGGGCGCATGGATCATAACCGCGTTTCTGCCGCCGATAATGCTGGTGTTGCAGTCGGCAGTCTCCCCCTCGTTGAGGCTCAAAAGCTCTTCGTCTGCCGCGCCGGCGTCATAGGCATGGATCTGACCGCTCTTGGAGATAATGCAGCCGATCTCAGCCGCAGTCAGGCGGCTGCCGTAGAGCCAAACCCGGCAGTTGGTATCCGCATAGGTGGAGTAGCCGCCGTTTTCGGCAATGCCCTCTGTATTATAGGCATAAAGGTCCAGACCGTTGCCGGTGGCGGAGTCCGTAGACAGGGCCGCCCAGCCCTCAGCGGTGCAGACAGAGTTGAAATAGTAGGTCTTTGTGGCGCCAATGGAAAAGTTCGCCCGGGCCGTTCCGGAGATCAGCAGGGCCTCGTTGGAGAACGGCTCCGCTACATCGGCGGTATTCTCATTGCTGCCGGTGGATTCCACTCTGGAATTGTTGACGATCAGGGTAGCGTCATTGTAGGCTGCGGTCACATAGCGGGCCGCCCCGTCAACCACCAGTTCAGAATCGCTGACATAAACCCTGGCGCCATTGTCCAGATTCAGGGCATTGCCGCCAGTCTCGCTGCCGTCGGTGGGCTTGCCCACGCCCAGATAGATATTGGACTTTTCCAGCCGGACCAGAGAATCCGGGCCGGTAACAGTCACGCCGTTGAAGGTATAATCGTCACTGGAAAGCTCCAGATCACGAATGGTAACGGTCCCATCCTCAACAGAGATCTTGTCTGAATAAGCCCCGGGATCATACTCAGAGGCAGTATCCTCTAGACCGTCGACGATCATGATCGCACCCTCACTGGGTGCCGCGTCACCAGGAGGTGGTCCGCCGCCAAAGCCGCCGGGAGGCTCTCCCATCCCACCGTCAGGGGGCATCATATCCGCTGCCAGCGCAAGGTTTCCAAAGCACAGAAGCATACAAAGCAGCAGCGCCAGCAGCTTTATCATTTTTGTTTTCATACAGTTCCCTCCTTTACGCCTATATTATACAGCACATTTACCAATTTGAAAAGAAAATTCTGTGCATTATTCGGCAAAACTACAAATTCTCTTTTGTGAACTTTACCTTGCAAAATGTGCTTTGACTGTTTCGTTTCTGCAATATCCTTCCATTCCGACAGCAAAGGGTCCCAAAAGCCATAAGAATTGCCCCCAAACCGAATGTCGGTTTGGGGGCAAAATGCTGTTTGCTCAGTGCCAGGCAGCCCGCTTGATCTCATTGTAAAGGGCAAGACCCTTTTCCTGACCAAGCTGCTTCCGCAGGGTGTTGCAGAGGATCTGCTTCTTTCCGCTGACGATCAGCTCCCGAAGGGAGGCTTCCTTCAGCTTGGGATAGGGCGCGATCAGTGCAGGAAGCTGCTCCAGTCCCTTCTGGGTCTTCTGGTCATTGGCTGCGGGCTTCTCCTGCTTCTCCTGCTTTTTCTGCTCCGGAACAGCATGGTGACGCTCCTGTGCATTCTGGCCGTTCTGGCCGTTCTGGCCATTGGCGTTCTCGGGACGCTTGACCCGGCGCTGTCTGGTTGTGTTTCTGGAACCGTCTCTTCTGGAACGGCCGGAAGGGCGCTCCTTCTGCCCTTCGGCAGGCTTTTCAGCAGCTGCCGCTTCAGAATCAGTCTGAGGCCGGTGGGATGGCTCCGTTGCTTCCCCGGAAGGAGGCATTTCCTCCGGAGCTGCTGCTCTCTCGGGCACGGGCGTTTCCGCCGCCTGCTCCTCTGAGGGGATTTCCCCAGCAGACATATCCGGTTCTTTCGGAGCTTCCACCGCCATCACAGGTTCCTCCGGAACCTCAGGCTCTGTCTCCGGCTCGGGAATCTCCGTGGATTCAGGGACAGCAGCCGCTTCAGCCGGTTCCTCCGGCACAGCAGACCCTTCCGTCTCAGCCGGTTCCTCTGACAGCATCGGCTCCTCCGGAGCCGCTTCAGGAAGGACCACAGGTTCCACCGGAATATTCTCCACCGCCGGAACCGGGGCTTCCTCCACAGGAATGGGTTCGGGAGCAGTCGAAAGCTCGGCTGCCACAAGCGGTGTTTCCGTCTGCGCCGAAGCCTCCACCGGAGTGTTCT
Organism: Oscillospiraceae bacterium; assembly: GCA_029012465.1. Classification (GTDB taxonomy): domain Bacteria; phylum Bacillota; class Clostridia; order Oscillospirales; family Oscillospiraceae; genus HGM13006. The sequence continues at coordinate 11,714 of JAQXMD010000127.1, forward strand.
CCAGCTCAGAGCGGCTATTCCGGCGCTGTCCGTCTCTGCGTTCCAGTCTGGTTGCAGCACGGATGTTTTCAATGCAGCGCACCCTGGGGCGGGCCGCATTGTTTGCCCAGAAAGCAGCCACATGCTTGTAGCCCATATCTCTGGACACGATAAAGTAGTTTCGCTCAGCCGCATTGGTCCCCACCAGATATCCAAGCCATGTGGAAATCTGATGATCCAGAGCGTTCTTGCCACCTACGCTGACCTCAAAATAGTTCAGCTTACAGACGCTCTTGCCAATGAGGATGTGCATTTTCATGGTCAGACGATTGGAGTTATTGCTGTAAAAGATGATGACCTGATCGTCCTCGGAGAGATAGGTGATTCCGCTAAGTCCCTCGGAGGCCACGTTTTCAAAGTCGATCAGATAGATGTCCCGCATAAAAATGGGTCTCCTTATGTTTTAGTATCAGTTCATCAAATCATGCAATCTCACAAAGATCGAAGCTGCCTGGGCCCGGGTTGCCCCGGACTTGGGAGAAAATGTGCCGTCGCCCATTCCGGAAATCAATCCCAGAGACGCGCAGTATTCCACATTTCCCCTTGCATAGGACGCCACGGTTTCCATATCCGCGAAGTCTGCGGCGGCGGAGCCTGCCGCATAACCCTTGCCGCGCAGATAACGGCCCAGAATGGAGCAAAGCTGCTCCCGGGTGATCTTCTCATTGGGACGGAAGGTTCCATCCTCGAAGCCGCTGACATAACCCTTTTCAGAGGCCCAGCCCACAGCGGAGCAATACCATGTGCCCGCAGTGACGTCCCGGAAGCTGCCGCAGGTGTACACACTCAGGTCAGCCTGTTCCACATTGGCAAGAATCTTCACCACCTGTGCGCGGGTCAGACCTCCGTTCGGCTCAAAGGTGCCTTCGCCCATGCCGCTCATATAGCCCAGCTCATAGGCCTTCATCACCGCGTCGTAGTACCAGCTTCCGCTTACCACATCCCGGAAGGGACCTGCCGAATCGGCAACGGGGGTCATAAACAGCTCCGCCTCCACCTTGCGGCGGCGAACCAGCCCCGGAAGCGGATTGCCGTTTCCATCATTGACCCAGGTGCCGAAGGCCTCATATACCCGTTCCGAAGTCCAGGCAGAAGGGCCCTCCAGCAGCAGGGCATGGAGCTTGCACCAGGTACCGTCAGAATTCTTGTAGGTGGTCCAGCCAATGCCCACATTGTATGTAAAGCTGGCCAGCGCATCAAACTGATTCTGATTGACCGGAATGCCCTTCCGGCTCAGGAAGCTGTTCACGGCGGTGTCCACCTCGCCCATCTCCTTTTTTAAGAGGGCCATAGCCTGCTCTTTGGTGATGGTCTTGGTTTCCGCGATCTCCGGGAACATCTCCTCAGCATCCGTGAGCCTACTGCCGTAGCCAATGGACAGCCAGTAGGTATCCCAAACAGGTGTTGCCGAAAAGCCTTCAAACTCCGCGATCATATCAAGGGTAGCCTGAGTCGTTGTGTAGGTGGTCACAGCTTTTCCGGCAGCCTTGGGCGCAAAGTATGCCCACGCTCCGGATGTATCCCCGGAGGACTCCTCCGCGGGAAAGACCCAAAGCTCGGCCTCCTGTTGGTCCGCAGCGGCTGCGGGCAGCAGAAAAATTGCAAGAACTGCAATGATTGATAAGAAAATAACCAGGATTCTGTGTTTCTTCATAGTGCCTCCTGACATTTTTGTAACGTTTGTTACTATTTTGACATTCTTATTATACACAAAACCCAAGGTATTTCAAGTGTTTTTCGTCGGATTGTAAGGATTTCATCCCATTTTTTCCGACTTAACCGAAAAACATACCCCAAAAAGGGGTGTTTTTCCTTAATGATTGTCTGTTACCGCTTCAAACCGGTAATACTGCTGAACCTCCGGGTACTTTTCCCGGTCAACAGGACTCAGGAACATGTCCATAGGACGGGCATATACGCCGTAGTCTCCATAGAGGGCCTGATAAATCACCAGTTTTTCACGGGTCTCGGAATGGGTCGCCACACAGACGATCTGATAGAGCTTCCCCTTGAAATGCCGGAAACGCATGCCCGGCAGCACAGTTCTTTCCATTACGCCTGTTCTCCTTCCAGCCAGATTGCGGAGGCCTCGGGTCTCCAGACAGGATTGGGATACCGTTCCCCCTTGGGATAGCCCACCATCAGGGCGCAGCGGACACGGCAGTCCGCCGGCATGCCCAGCAGCTCCCGAATCTCCGGGAACCGGTCGCTGACCTGCCGTAGATAGCCGCCCCAGCAGGTTCCAAGCCCTTCCTGCACCAGCAGCAGCTCCAGCTGGGCCAGATATACGGCGGGGTCCAGCACCGGGTTCAGGCAATCCTCCGGGCTCCACGCAACGATCATGCAGGGTGCGCCGCAGGTCAGCAGATCCGTGCCGTATTTCATAAGCTTGGGAAGCTCCGGAGCCTCTCCGAATTCCTCGCAGAGGGCAAGGCACCGGTCCCGAAGCCCCTCCACCTGCGCCTTTCCCCAGACCACAGTGAGCTGGTAGGCCCGCTGGTTTTTGCCGCTGGGGGCATAGAAGGCGGTATTCATGGCCTTTTCCAGCAGTTCCCTTGGGGGCAGCTGCTCTTTATAGTGGCGGATGGACCGTCTGGAACGGATGAGCTTTTCCAGAGGCTCCGAAACGCCCTCCGGATAGGTTTCCGCCTCAGTGAGGCCCTCAAACCGCAGGGCTTTCTTCGGGCAGGACCCGGCGCAGTGCATGCAAAGAATGCACCGCCGGTTCGGGTGGATTTCCACGCCGGTTTCTCCCCTGCGGAATACGCCCATGGCACAGTTCCGCATACAGGTTCCGCAGTTTATGCAGAGGCTTTTATCAATGGATACCATATGTAAGGCTTTCCTCCTTCGGAATCAGTGCGTCAATCCGTGTACTTTTCCAGCTGTCCCTCAGCATAGGCGATGTAGTGGCTCACAGACAGCTTAATGCCCTCGGTGTCCTTTTCCTCCACCTGACGCACCACCCGACCGGGAACGCCCATAACCATGGAGTGGGGCGGAATGACCTTACCGGGAGACACCACAGAGCCTGCGGCAACAACGCTCCCGGTGCCAATGTGGCAGCCGTCCAGCAGCACAGCCCCCATGCCGATAAGGCAGCCGTCCTCCACCACGCAGGAGTGGATGATGGCATTGTGCCCTACCACGCAGTTCTTTCCGATGATGGTGGGAAGTCCCGTGGCACAGTGGGCAACGGAGTTGTCCTGAATGCTGGTGTTCTCTCCGATGACGATTTTGTCCACATCGCCCCGGAGCACTACGCCGTACCAGATGGAGCAGTTTTCTCCCAGCTCCACATCCCCGATCAGCGAAACATCCTCTGCAATATAGGCCCCCTTCAGCTTGGGGGTCTTGTCCTGAAAATTCTTCTTCAGCATATCATTCACCTGTTCCTTCGTCTTTTCCAAATGTAATCACGCTCTGGCCCAAATGGGCGCGCACCTTTGCTTTTGAGCGCATGTTTTCCTGGGGCACATCCAGCGCCGGAGTGCCAAACAGCTCCTCCAGCCAGAGCATACAGTCCGTGAACCACCGGGCAACATGGCTGTTCTCCCGAACCGGATCCCCCAGAGAGGACGCCGGGGTATTCAGAGCGCTGGCGTGATTTCCCTGCATGTAGGTGTGGCACTCAAAGGGGATGTCCTTTTCCGCAAGGGCCTCCATAAACTTCAAGCCATGCTCCACGGGCACCATTTTGTCCTTCCAGAGATTCCAGAGGAACACCGGAGGCGTGTGGGGTCCGACCCACTTTTCCGCAGAAGCGATCTCCCGCAGTTCCTCCAGAGTTCTGTCTCCCTTCAGAAGGTTATACATGTGGGCCTGTCCCTCCACATCTACGGTGATGCAGGGGTAGCCCAGTATCAGGGCGTTGGGCTTGCCGGAATCGTCCTGAATCCCGGCTCTCTCCCGGACATCCGCCCGGTTCCACATGGTTCCGGTGCAGGCTGCCACGTGACCGCCCGCGGAGAAGCCGCAGAGGGCCAGCTTGTCCGGGTCCTGATTCCACTGCTCGCTGTGGGCGCGGATGTATTGCAGTGCCCTGCACACATCCGCCACGGAATTGGGAAACTCCGCGTGGGAGGCGATGGAATAGCGCAGCAGATAGCCGTTGCAGCCCGCTCCGGCAAAGGCAGCCGCCACCGGCTCCCCCTCACTAATCCCATGGAACATGTAGGCTCCCCCGGGCAGCACCAGAACACCAGTGCGCTTCGGATAATGGCCCCGCACGGTGGTCCATTTCTGGATATAGGTATACAGCATGACCCGATGGTCGCCGTAGAGATCAATCTTTTCACAAAGCATTATACACCCTCCAGTGAAAAATCCGGAAGATACTCCTCCGTAGCCGACGCAGGCTCCTGAAGGAATCCGTCCTCCAGCCCCAGCATATAGAGCCAGTCCACCACGGCTTCATATTCCTCCTCCGTGACAGGCCGGTCAAAGGGCGGCGTGGATTTCACCCGGCCCGAGGGCACATACTGGGCCATCACGCTCAAAAGGATGCTGCCTTTCGGAAAATGCTCCGCAAGATAGTCCAGCACCTTCAGGCTGTTCTGAACCTGTCCCGGCAGCACAAGATGGCGGATCACCACGCCCTTTTTCAGCATGCCGTTTTCGTCGTATGTGACCGGCCCCACCTGCCGGAACATTTCGTCAATGGCCGCAGCCGCCACGGGAAAATAGTCCGGGGCGGCGGACAGCCTCCCGGCCAGCGACCATTCCGCGTACTTCAGATCCGGCAGATAGATGTCCACCTTCCCCTCCAGCATTCTGAGGGTCTCCACCCGCTCATAGCCTCCGCAGTTATATACAACCGGCACCGGCAGCTTCGGCTCCAGCGCCGGCAGGATCTGGGGCAGGAAGTGGGTGGGCGTCACCAGATTGATGTTGTGGGCCCCCTGAGCGATCAGCTCCTGAAAAATCTCCCGGAGCCGCTGGGTGGTGATCTCCTTGCCGAACCGGCCATGGCTGATCTCCGTATTCTGGCAGAAGCCGCAGCCCAGACTGCACCCGGAGAAGAACACCGCCCCGGAACCCCTTTCTCCGGAGATGGGCGGCTCCTCCCAGAAGTGGAGTGCCGCCCTTGCCACCCGCAGGTGGTCATCCATGCCGCAGAAGCCCAATTGACCCTTGTCCCGCTCCGCACCGCAGAGGCGGGGACACAGCGTACATCCCGGCATTATTGTACCAGAATCTCCGTCACGGCATCCAGCTCCGGCACCTCCGCATCACAGACCCGGCCGAAATCCGCCATGACCGACAGCTCCAGGCTCAGAGGCACCGTTGCCAGCAGGGGCAGCTTCAGAGCCTTTGCATGCTCTGCGGGGTCTGTGCCCAGCATGACAGCCCCATCCTCCAGAGGGAGGCTTGCCTTGTTTTCAATGACGCCCAGCACGGGAATCATAATCATCTTCATGAGGTTTACAGACTTTGTGACCAGATAGTCGCAGAGATCCGAAGGATTGGAAACCGCCACAGCCCCGTCAAAGGGAATGATGGTGCCGATCTGCAGGGGCACATCACCGATGCCCGAGGGCATATCGATGAGCATAAAGTCCAGATCCTCAGACCATTTCACATTCAAATAGAAATACAGGGCGCTGACGGCCACATCCTTGCCGTAGCTTAAAAGGGGCTGATCGGCCTGCTTTTCGATGTTGCCCATGGAGATGAATTCAACGCCGCTGTCTGCTTTCATGGGCAGGATGTTCTGCCCCTCGGCATTACAGGGTTCCACCTTGCCGTAAAGGTAGTGAATCGTGGGGTTTTCCGGGTCGGCATCCAGAACGGCCACCTTTTTTCCCATGGCCTGAAGCTTGTCGGCCAGCAGGCAGGTCATCAGAGACTTGCCGGTGCCGCCCTTTCCGCTGAACACTGCCACAATACGGGCTGCTTTCTTGGGGGTCTTGCCGTCGTCCTTGTTCTCCTCGCCGCATTTGCTGCTGCAGGAGTCACACTTGCCGCTGCAGGAGGAGAAGTCTCCGCCGCAGGCGTCAAAATCGGCCATATACTTCATATACTTTTCTTCATGCTCTTTCTGAAGACGCTTGCTCTCATCACTCATGATTATAGTTCCTTTCAGCCAGTTTTCGGTTTTGCCGTCTTTTCTATCAGTATAACACAAATTTTCGGAATCCTCAACACATCCCCAAAAAAGAGGACGTGCCGCCAGAAAAAATCAAGCAGCACGCCCTGAAAGCGTTACGCGATTTCTCAGACACTCACTGTCTTATTCGGTGCGAAGGGCCTCCACAGGGTCCTTTCTGGCAGCTGCTTTGGAGGGAATCAGCCCTGCAAGCATGGTCAGAAGTACGGAGATCACAACCAGTATCGCACCGCCTGCCGGAGGCAGCTGAGACACATTGTCAATTCCCGCCAGATGATCGATAATCATATTGATGGGAATATTGAGCAGCAGCGTCATGCCAATACCGATCAGCCCCGCTCCCAGACCAATAATCAGGGTCTCTGCGTTGAACACCCGGCTGACGTCCCGCTTGGACGCACCGATGGAACGGAGGATGCCGATTTCCTTGGTGCGCTCCTGCACAGAAATCAGGGTGATGACGCCGATCATAATGCTGGATACCACCAGAGAAATGCCCACAAAGGCAATCAGCACATAGCTGACGATGTTGACAATTCTGGTGACAGAACTCATCAGCAGACCCACATAGTCAGTGTAGTGGATGACCTTTTCATCCTTACCGGCGGCAGTCTGCTCATCATTGTAGGCATCCAGGGCATCGGTGATGGCCTCTTTATCCTCAAAGGAGGCCGCATAGAGACTGATGCTATTGGGTTCATCCAGAGAAGCCGCATGGAGGAGCTGGATGTTTTCCTCATAGCTGCTGTCGGAGATCCGCTGAACCTTTTCCTCCTGGGCAGGCGCATTCTCTCCCGCCAGCGCCGTGAACTGCTCCATATCCAAAACGCCGTTTTCCGCCAGCACAGTCACCTGCTCCTCAGGAGGAAGGGCAGCAAACTGCGCCTGATAGGCCTCCGGCATCTGGGCAAGAATCCCCTCCAGCATGGCCTGCTGCTCAGCAGAGAAGGACTGCTCCGCAGGCGCCTCACCGGCGGCTTCCTGAGCGACTCTCTCAGCGGCTTCCTCTTTCTCAATGGCAATGGCAGCCTCAGAACCCGGGAAGGGCAGACCAGTAAACACATCGGTGTCGGGATCAGCCTCCTGACGGCGGTAGATATCGCTGCCCTGAACACCGGAAATGACGTACTCCGTCAAAGCGGAGGTGTAGGCAATGCAGCCGTACTCCATGCCATCCTCAGAGGTGCTGCGGGCCACACCCACGATCTTCAGAGGCTCCGCGTCTGCATACAGCGCATCCATAAAGGCTTCGTCTTCCCGCTTATCCGCAAAGCCTGTATCCGTCTCCACGAAATAATCCGTAGGCAGCACCAGCCGGAGATCCAGATTCATCAGTTCCTCATAGCTGAGATTGATATCGTCCTGCTTGATCTCCACATCCTTTGTTAGAACCCCGTTCTCCATCAGGTCTGTCTGGGCGTCCGCAATGGCATCCTTCAGCGCTGTTGGCTCGAGAAGTCCCAGGGCGTAGAGAGTATAGTCGGTGATCTCATAATTGTTGTTGACCACCAGCATGACCTCGTTGTATTTTTCCGGCCATACACCGGTAATCAGCTCATAATCGTTTTCGCGCATGGTCTGATTGTCCACCAGTTCCTTGCAGACGCTGATATTGTTCATATTCATGGCTGCTCCGATTTCCCCCAGACCAATGTTGTCCAGAACGGAAACAGGATTGACCCGGAGCAGATCATCATTGTCCCCCACAGAGCATCTGGTGTAGATATCAATTTCCGTGGGATAGGTATACTGGATCTGCGAGCAAAGGGCTGCGATTTCGTTACCGTCCTCCTCCAGCAGAGACTTGAAGCTCTTCAGGTCATTGGTGGCAATCTGGCTCATCATGGACTCGATCATGTCCGTCATAATGGAGGCGGAGTACACAGAGCCCGGCTCATGTTCCTCCCCGGAGCTTTGGGCGTTTATCATGGCGCCCATCATGGAGGTCATATCCACCGAGGCCTGCTGAATGGAAATGGGATAGGAAGTCAGGGTCTCCTCCTCCATCTTGTCGATATAGTTCTGCATGCCGCTGGACAGGGACAGAATCAGCGCAATGCCGATAATGCCGATGGACCCGGCGAAAGCCGTCAGAATGGTACGGCCCTTCTTGGTCATCAGGTTGTTGAGGGACAGGCTCAGGGCCGTGAAGAAGGACATGGAGGTTTTCCTGCCCTTGTTTTCCTTCCCTGCCGTGGGCTTTTCCTCCTCAGTGCCCGGCTCATAGGGCATGGAGTCAGAAATTACCTCGCCGTCCAGCAGACGGACGATTCTGGTGGAATACTGCTGGGCCAGCTCCGGGTTGTGGGTGACCATGATGACCAGCTTATCCTTTGCTATCTCCTTCAGCAGCTCCATGACCTGCACACTGGTCTCCGAGTCCAATGCTCCGGTAGGCTCATCCGCCAGAAGAATATCCGGATCATTCACCAGCGCACGGGCAATGGCCACACGCTGCATCTGTCCGCCGGACATCTGATTGGGCTTCTTTTTCAGCTGATCGCCAAGGCCCACCTTTTCCAGAGCCTCCTTTGCCCGTCTGCGGCGCTCCGCCTTGGAAACGCCGGACAGGGTCAGCGCCAGCTCCACGTTGCTGAGGACCGTCTGATGGGGAATCAGGTTGTAGCTCTGGAATACAAAGCCAATGGAATGGTTCCGATAGGTATCCCAGTCCCGGTCCTTGAACTGTTTTGTGGAGGTTCCGTTGATCATCAGGTCGCCGCTGGAATACCGGTCCAGGCCGCCGATAATATTCAGCAGCGTGGTCTTGCCGCAGCCAGACTGACCGAGAATGGAAACAAACTCATTCTCCCGGAAGGCAATCGTCAGTCCCTTCAGGGCGTGGACTGTTTCCTCTCCTGAGAGATAGTCCTTCTTAATATTCTTTAATTCGAGCATTTTCTGTGCTCCTTTCCGTAACCCGCATAAACATTATTTTAACATAACACATCCCGATTCCCCAGGTGTGAATATTTTTTGAATTTCATTGACTTTGCAGAATCTTCACGGTACAATACGGAAATGTGAGGAAGAACCCTCTTTCCTGATTCCGACAATTTGTGTGACAGTTCGCGGCCCTCCTGTCAGAAATCAAAACCAGGTTTTTGCACTGCGGTTTCCGCAGCAGGGCAGGGGCGCTTCTGCGCCCTTTTTTGCATCTGTCTATGTGAATAGCCGAAATCCCCGTATCAACAAAAGCCGAGCATTTCCCGCTCTTTAAGGAGGAACCATACATGGCAGCAGGAAGAACCCCGGAAGAACTCACCGGCGTATCTGAGCTGGGCAACCAGCAGGTAAAATACCCCACCGACTATGCCCCCCAGGTGCTGGAGACCTTTGTGAACAAGCATCAGGAAAATGACTACTTTGTGAAATTCAACTGCCCGGAATTCACCTCTCTGTGTCCCAAGACTGGTCAGCCGGATTTTGCCACCATCTACATCAGCTATGTCCCCGATGTGAAGATGGTGGAGAGCAAAAGCCTCAAGCTGTATCTGTTTTCCTTCCGGAATCACGGAGATTTTCATGAGGACTGTGTGAACATCATTATGAAGGACCTGATTCGGCTGATGGACCCCAAATATATTGAGGTCTGGGGCAAATTCACCCCCAGAGGCGGTCTGTCCATTGACCCCTACTGCAACTACGGCCGGCCCGGCACCCGCTGGGAGGAGGTTGCCTGGAACCGCATGGCAAACCACGACCTGTATCCGGAAAAGGTGGACAACCGCTGATGGCACCGGAGGTTCAGAGGCCCGTCCTTCCGGCGGATTTGCCCCAGCTGCTGATTCCATGGTATCAGGACAGTCACCGGCAGCTGCCCTGGCGGGCAGACCACGCCCCTTATCACGTTTGGGTATCTGAAATCATGCTCCAGCAGACCAGAGTGGAGGCCGTCAAGGGCTACTATGCCCGGTTTCTCAGCCGCCTGCCGGACATTCCCGCACTGGCGGAAGTCCCCCAAGAGGAGCTTTTGAAGCTTTGGGAGGGTCTCGGCTACTACAGCCGGGCACGGAATCTCCAGAAAGCCGCCCGCTACATCATGGAGGGCTATGGAGGCGTATTCCCCCGGGAGTATGCCCAGATTCGTGCCCTGCCCGGCATCGGAGATTACACCGCCGGAGCCATCTGCTCCATCTGCTTTGACCTGCCCACCCCCGCCGTAGACGGAAATGTGCTCCGGGTGGTCAGCCGGGTGGCGGAATACTATGGCTGCACCGATGAACCGGCCGTAAAAAAGGCCGTCACCGGAGCGCTGGCGGAAATCTACCCCAAGGAAGCCGGAATCTTCACCCAGAGTCTCATGGAGTTGGGGGCCACCGTCTGTGTCCCCAACGGTCAGCCGCTGTGTGAAAAATGCCCCCTCCGGGAATGCTGCCTTGCGGCAGCTCATGGTACTGTGGATGATCTGCCCATCCGGGCGGAGAAGAAAAAACGCCGTCAGGAGGACATGACCGTGTTTCTCCTGACCTGCGGTGAAAAGGCCGCCCTTCGGAAGCGGCCGGACAAGGGGCTTCTGGCGGGACTCTATGAGTTTCCCCATCTGCCCGGCACCCTCTCCCCGGGAGAGATCATTGCCGCCGGGGAGGACTGGGGCCTTCATCCCCGCTTCCTCGAAAAGCTGGTGGGCAGAAAGCACATTTTCACCCACATTCAATGGAATATGACCGGTGCCCGGCTCCACTGCGACGCCATGAACGACGCATTTATCTGGGTGGACCGGGACACACTAAAACGAGACTACGCCCTTCCCACTGCCTTCCGGCAGTTTCTGGGCGATCTATGGGAGGAATCAGAATGACCCCTTTGGAGGAAGCCCGGGCCTATTTTGCAGGCGACCGTTTTGCCACGGAAAACGGCGCTGTCATTGAAGAACTGGGCGAAAACTACGCGGTCTGTACCATGACCCTGACGGACAGCCACCGGAACGCCCTTGGAAATGTCATGGGCGGGGCTATGTTTACATTGGCGGACTTTGCCTTTGCCGTGGCGTCCAACTTTGGAAGGAAGGCCACGGTGTCCACTGTCAGCCAGATCACCTTTCTTCGTCCGGCAAGGGGCAATCTGCTCCGGGCCAGAGCGGAGATGGTCCGTCAGGGCAGGACCAGCGTGTATTACGAGGTCTCCGTCACCGACGAATCGGGAAATCTGGTGGCCCGGGTCACAGCCAGCGGCGCAGTGATTGGATAAGAAAAAATCGGAGCGTACTGAAGTTTTTCCGCAGTACGCTCCGATTTTCTTATGCCGTTTTTTCTCTGCTGAACAGCAGCTTGTTCCAAAGCTTGATGGTACGTCCCACCAGCAGCGCCGAGGCAATGGTGCCCACATGGACAGCCTGGAGTCGGTGAAGGACACTCAGCTCAATGATCACCGCTCCCGTGACCCAGATGCAGTCTCCGCAGATTTTCACCGTGGGGTATTTGAGATGATAGTGGCTGGAAATGGTGCGGATGAGACCGTCGGGCGATGGCAGCATCAGATCCGCGTCGTTAATCATGGCCACCCCAAGCCCGGATACGGGAATACCAACCACCAAAAGAAGAATCCGCAGAGGCAGGAGGCTTGTCTCCATGCTGAAGATCCACAGCAGCAGGTCAATGAAGTAACCGAATCCGATGCCCACCGGGAACATCAGGAGGGTTTTCAACTCCACCTTCCTTGTAACCGCGATAATTCCGACGATACAGAGGATATGGAACAAAATCGTCCAGTTGCCGAGGGACAGCACCGGCAGCACCTCATTGAGGGCCAGGGGCAGAGATGTAATTGGGGTGATGCCCAGGGCGGCCTTTTTCATCAGCACAACGCCCACAGCCATAGTCATAAGCCCCAGAATATATTTCACATAGCGATTCATTTGGATACTCCTCACAGTAGTCTTTCAAATATTATATGGATTCATCCACAGAATTGCAAGAAGGGCGGTTACACTTTTTCAGCCTTGGGATACACCGGAATCCTTATCGTGGTTCCTGACGCATTTGATCCTGAGGATGCACATAATAACACATTATCCATAATTACGCAAGTGCGTATACGCCAATGCGTTTGAATGGGTACACTATCCATGAGGTGATCCCATGGCTGTCAAAGACGCCGTTGTCAAGCGTTTCCGAGACCTATGCGCAGAAAAAAAGATCAAGCCCAACGAGCTTGCTTCCCGTGCAGGCGTGACTCCCTCCACCGTTTACAGCATGCTGGATGAATCCCGCAGAGATGTTTCCATTGTCACCATCAAGAAGCTCTGTGACGGTTTGGAAATCACGCTGGGTGCTTTTTTCTCCACGCCAGAGTTTGACGCACTGGAACAGGAAATAGAGTAGCAAATGTCCGATTTCAGC
>JAQXMD010000128.1 GCA_029012465.1 Oscillospiraceae bacterium
ATAATGCATAATGAACAAAGCTGCAAGCCTTGAAAGCCAAGGCTTTCAAGGCCAATTGGCTTTGTTCAAGTGCAAGGATTTCGGGTAAAACCGCCCAAAATCCTTGCACATTCCGCTGGAGCGCTCCAGCGTTCCAGCGGAAATACGCATTGTAACAATGTCTGAATATCGCAAAAACAGCCCCAATTCGCTGCTTTTTGCGATGTTGCGCGGCCCTTGCCGCGCGAATAAACCGCTTTGCGGTTTATTCAGTAGACATTATTATAGCGCAAGTTTCAGCTGTTTTCCACTGAAAATCTCGGAAACTGCTGAAGAAATCCGCTGGAGGCATTTTGGGGTGAAAAAAAGGGAGATTTCTTAATTTTTGTATTATTTTTTCGTTTCGTTCACACAAATGAAAAATTATGTGGTATAATACCATCGACTAGGTGTCGGCTAACATAACGGCGATTCTCGCCGAACCGATAGATTTGTCAGTTTGTACTGAACAGGTTTTCAGGAAAGGAATGAAATATATGTCTGATGCTGTATTTAAGATCTGCCCCCAGTGCGGACAGTCCGTATCTGTTGCGGCAAAGTTTTGCCCCACCTGTGGAACGCCCTTTACTGCAGAAGAATCAGAATTTGTCGCTTACGAGCGATATAGTGCACCTGCGGAGCCGGAGGCTCCCGTTGGGCCTGTGAATTCCCCGGATGAGCGCAATGCCGGTGATGAAGCATATGCCGCCGGTATGGGGCAGACTGGCCAGCCCATGTATCCCGGACCGGATCATGCCTCCGGCGGTGCGGGAAGAAATCCCAGACCCCTCAGCGGCTCCGGCCCTGTGGAGGAATCCATGGCCGCTGCCGCGCAGCGTTCCACGCCGCCGGAATTCAGCCGTGGCCGTGGCTCCAGAGGCGAGGCCAGCGAGGTCCCCGGCGGGAACCGCAAGCCCATTGACAACGGTGAGGCTGCCAAGCGCAGAGCCGGTGTGATTATTACGGTGGTTGCTGCCATTCTTCTGCTGGCTGTCATTGGCGGCGGTATCTACATGGCCTTCCAGATGGGCATTGTGGGCGCGGACGAATCCGAGACGCCTATGACCATGGCCCAGGAGGCAATGGATCAGAAGAACTATGAAGAGGCAATCTCTCAGCTGGAGGACATCGTGGCCAGCGGCGAAGCCACCACCGCAACCTATCAGCTGCTGGCGGAGGCTTATGAGAAGAACGAGCAGCCTGAAAAGGCAGCCGAAGCATTCTATCGCGGTTATAAGGACTTGAACGAGAGCACCCTTAGAAAGAGCGCCATCAACGCCTACCTGCGGCTTGGCGACACTGCGGCAGCGGAGGAGGATTACGTCACCGCGCAGAAGTATTACAACACCGTGCTGGAGATCGACCCGGGCAACTCCTCTGCCATCAACGGCCTTGCGACCCTCCAGCAGGAGAACGGCCCCAGCACATCTACGGTGCCTGCCACCGCAGAGCCCACTCCCTCCGCCGGACCCAATATTCCGGCGCCTTCCGCAAGTCCCTCTGCGGCACCCTCTGCAAGCCCCGGACCGGGCAACGCCGTTGGGGAGGGAGAAGAAGTGGTTGTGACACCCACTCCGACTCCGACACCTACTCCGACCCCCACGCCGACCCCCACACCCACAGCGACCCCCAAGCCGTCTCCTTCCCCGTCTCCCTCTCCTTCGCCGTCTCCCAGCCCGAAGCCTGTAGAGGGCGATGTGATTGAGTTTGACGGTCACACCTACCAGCTTATCATCGGTGACTTCACCTGGTGGGAAGCAGCCGAGGATGCAGAGGAGCGGGGCGGCCATCTGGCGACCATCAGCTCTTCCGACGAGTTTAACAAATGCGCGTCCATGGCTGCTGAGAAAGGCCTGGTATTCCTGTGGATGGGCGCATATGTGGACAGCGTTGAGGAATGGGATGACACTGTCTGGTATGGCACCGGTGAACCCTTTGACTATGACGCATGGCTGGATGGAGAGCCCAGTGGAGGCAGTGAGTATTATCTGACCATGATCTCCGTAAACGGCACCTGGTACTTCAACGATTCTGCCAATGTGGTCAGCGACTACAGCGGCCGTAAGGGCTACATTCTGGAAAAAGAATAATAGAACAACGGAATTCCCCCACTTCTTTTGAGGCGGGGGAATTCTTTCGGCTCCGCTGGGTATTGCATCCAGCATTACTGCATAGAATCACACTGTATTTGGACGAATACAGTTGACAAATAAAATGTGTTAGCATATACTAACAACGAAAAATTATCAATCAATTACACAGAAAAGAGGCATTTACATATGACCCTGAGACAGCTGAATCTGGGGGACTCCGCTGTAATCACAGCCGTAGGCGGCGAAGGAGCCCTGCGTCAGCATATTCTGGATATGGGACTGATTCCCGGGGCGGAGGTTACGCTGATAAAGTTTGCCCCCATGGGGGACCCCATGGAGCTTCGGGTCCGGGGCTATGAGCTGACCCTTCGACTGGACGATGCGGAGAACATTCAGGTGACGCCGATCCGGGAAAGAACCGCCGCTGCGGCTTCTGCCGGGGGAAAGTGCAGAGAAACGGAGCATCCCGGCCTTGGCGAGGGCGGACGGTATCACACCCATGAGGGAGAGCATCCCCTGCCGGAGGGAACCACCCTGACCTTTGCGCTGGCAGGCAATCAGAACTGCGGAAAAACCACCCTGTTCAATCAGCTCACCGGCTCCAATCAGCATGTGGGCAACTTCCCCGGTGTTACCGTTGACCGGAAAAGCGGCGCCATCCGGGGCTATCCGGGCACAGAGATCACCGATCTGCCGGGCATTTACTCCATGTCTCCCTACAGCAGTGAGGAGATCGTCACCCGGCAGTTTATCATTCAGGAGAAGCCCACCGGCATCATCAACATTGTGGACGCCACCAAGATTGAGCGAAACCTGTACCTGACCATGCAGCTCATGGAGCTGGGAATTCCCATGGTGCTGGCTCTGAACATGATGGACGAGGTTCGGGGCAATGGCGGCTGCATCCACATCAACGAGATGGAGGAAATGCTGGGAATTCCGGTTGTACCCATTTCTGCCGCCAAAAACGAGGGCGTAGATGAGCTGACCCGCCATGCGGTCCATGTGGCAAAGTATCAGGAGAGTCCCGGCAGAATGGATTTCTGTGACAAGGACGATCACGGCGGTGCGGTACACCGCTGTCTCCACGGCATTATGCATCTGATTCAGGACCACGCCGAAGTGGCAGGCATTCCCCTTCGGTTTGCAGCCACCAAGCTGGTGGAAGGGGATCAGCGGATCATGGAGGCCCTGAAGCTCTCCGGCAATGAAAAGGAAATGCTGGAGCATATCATTACCCAGATGGAGCAGGAGCGGGGACTGGATCGGGCAGCCGCCATTGCGGATATGCGCTTTACCTTTATCGAAAAGCTGGTAGCCGAAACAGTAATCAAGCCCCAGGAGAGCCGGGAGCACGCCCGCAGCCGCAGGATCGACCGGATTCTTACGGGTAGATACACGGCCATTCCCGCCTTTGTGGCCATTATGGGACTGGTGTTCTTCCTGACCTTCCATGTGATCGGCGCAGCGCTCCAGTCACTTCTGGAGATGGCCATTGACGGCCTGGCCATGGCGGTGGACAAAGCCTTTGTGAGCTGGAACATCAGCAGCGTGGTCAGGTCTCTGGTGATGGACGGCATCTTTACCGGCGTTGGCAGTGTGCTCAGCTTCCTGCCGGTGATCGTGACCCTGTTCTTCTTCCTGTCGCTGCTGGAGGATACGGGGTATATGGCCCGGGTGGCCTTTGTGATGGACAAGCTCCTGAGAAAAATCGGCCTGTCCGGACGAAGCATTGTTCCCATGCTCATTGGCTTCGGGTGTACCGTGCCCGGCGTTATGGCCAGCCGCACCCTGCCCTCGGATCGTGACCGAAAAATGACCATTTTGCTGACGCCCTTTATGAGCTGCTCTGCCAAGCTGCCCATTTACGGCTTCTTCACCGCCGCCTTCTTCCCAAAGTACGGCGGACTGGTGATGGTGGCCCTGTATTTTATCGGCATTCTGGTGGGCATCCTGGTGGCGCTGATCTTCAAAAACACCATGTTCCGGGGTGAGGCGGTTCCCTTTGTGATGGAGCTGCCCAACTATCGGATGCCGGGGCTCAAAAACGTGGCCCAGCTGCTGTGGGACAAGGCCAGAGACTTCCTCCAGCGGGCCTTCACCGTGATCTTTGCGGCAACCATCGTGATCTGGTTCCTGCAGTCCTTTGATTTCCGGTTGAGCATTGTGACGGATTCCCAGAACAGCATTCTTGCGGGGATTTCCAGCCTGCTGGCACCCATCTTCCGGCCTCTGGGCTTTGGGGACTGGCGGATTTCCACCGCGCTGATCACCGGCTTTATGGCAAAGGAGAGCGTGGTATCCACCCTGACGGTGCTGCTGGGTTCCACTGGGGGAATTGCCTCCGTGGTGAGCCTGAATGCGGCAGCTCCCCTGCTGATTTTCTGCCTGCTGTATACCCCCTGCGTGGCTGCCATTGCTTCGGTGAAGCGGGAGCTGGGAGGCAAATGGGCTGTAGGCGTGGCGCTGGGTCAGTGCGGAATCGCATGGGTCTGCGCCCTGATCTGCCGGTTGATCCTGCTGCTTCTGGGGGTGTGAGAATGAACCTGCAAAGCTGTGTGATCCTTGCACTTGTGCTGATTGCGGGAATTGCCGCTGTGATATTTGCCCGGAAGGGGAAAAAGCGCGGCTGCTGCGGCAGCTGCTCCGATTGCAGGGGCTGCAAACACTGAATTATAAGGGAGCTGTCTCACGATGTGCGAGGCAGCTCCCTTTGGCTTGGTGCGTGAATTGTGGAGTATCCGTTATAAAATGGTGTTTCCCGGCGGGGCGTTGAGGACGCCGTCCCTTACGGATTATTCGGAGATTCCGAAGCATCCGGAATCTCCCCAGAGGGGTTCTCTGCAATGAGCCGGAGCTTTTCTGCCCGAGTCAGAGCCTTGAGCTGAAGCTCCCGCCGAAGGGCGGCGGATTTGCCCGGCTGAGTCTCCCAGTAGACAAGGGTCACAGGCAGGTGGCTTCGGGTGTATTTGGCGCCCTTTCCTGCCTGATGGGCCTGAAGCCGTCGGGAAAGGTCTGTGGTGATGCCCGTATACAGGGAATCATCCCCGCAGCGAAGTATATAGACATAGTACATGGGACGTTCCTCCTGATGTGAACAAAAAAACGGCTGCCCCTTTTTGAGGCAGCCGGAAAAACGCTTTACAGAAATGCGGACTTGGCGCCCTCACGCCAGTCCAGATCGCCCCGGGCGAGGCCCAGAACCAGCATCTCGGCAGTGGCCAGATTGGTGGCAAAGGGAACGTTGTGGGCATCACAGCGGCGCTCAATCTGCAGAAGGTTCTGATCCTGAATGGGATCATTGCAGTCAGGGTCTGTGAAAAACAGCACCAGATCGATTTCATTATAGGCGATGCGTGCGCTGACCTGCTGCTGGCCCCCCTGGGCGCGGGAAAGGTATAGGCTGATGGGCAGACCGGTGGCCTCTGCAACCAGACGGCCGGTGGTGCTGGTGGCGGAAAGGGAATGCTTTGCGAGAATGCCCTTATAGGCAATGCAGAACTGAACCATCAGTTCCTTCTTCTTGTCGTGAGCCATAATTGCAATATTCATTAGTATCTCCTCCCATCGTCCAAATCAGTATTTCATGTGCATCAGCGGTGTCTCCATACCCAGAAGCCGACGGGCAATATGGAGACAGGCCATGGCGGCGCCCCTCCTGCTGGTGAGTACAAGGGCAGTGCCATCCCCGGCGGAAACCGGCACAGCCTGATCCTCGGGGATCAGCCCCAGCAGGGGAAGCCCAATGGTATCCATCACGTCATCAACGTTTATGTGCAGAGAACCCAGCAGCCGGTGGGTCACACGGTTGACCACCAGTTCAATGGGGTCAATGTTTTGCTCAATGAGAAGCTGGGCAGTGTGCTGCCCGTCCCGGAGAGCGGCGGTATCAGAGGTGGAAACGATGATGGCGCGGGTTGCGTAGTGGGTTGCCAGATCAAAGCCGGAGCCAATTCCGGCAGGGGCATCCAGCAGAATCCAGTCAAAATCCTCCATGGCTTCTTCGATCAGACGGCCGAAAATCGCGTCGTCCACAAGTCCGGCACGGGTCTTTGTGGGAGCGGTCAACAGATGCAGGCCGGGTATCTTGGGGTGCTCCGGAGCATCAGAGAGGTAGTTATTCTCCATCATGACATCCAGAAAGCTGATGGTGGCGCAGTCGGGCATGCCCAGAGCGATATCCAAATTGCTGAGGCCGATATCGCAGTCGATGCAGAGAACCTTTTGCCCCATGGCGGCCAGACAGGAGCCGATACCGGCGGTCAGGGTCGTCTTACCCGTGCCGCCCTTGCCGGATGTAATGACCAGAACTTCACTCATAAGTACCCCTCCTTTCCGGGTGCGCTAGATGAATGGATTGCCTGCTGAAGGGAAGATGTCTGGGAATGGCCATGAGCTCCACCGCCAAACAGCTTCACCGGGAACAAAGCGGGAACGCATGGAAAGTCCTGATTTCCAATGCCCATAGCTTTGACCAGTATACACATTATACCACCATTTTATCAAAATTCAACAGGATTCTGAATGGAGTGTTGCAGACATTTGGGAAAAGTCGCAATAAAACGGTCACTGGGGCAGCAGCTTGAAGAGAATCGCGTGCTCCATCACCAGCGGATTCTGCTGGGCAAAGAAAATCACGCCGGCACCGGGAGCCGTAACCCGGGCACGGATAAAGCCCTCATAGGGGTCAATGATTTCCGCCAGTAGGTCGCCGGTCTCCACGGTGTCTCCGGGATTTTTCCGGCGGCGTTGTAGCGGCCAGGGGTCATAATGACGTTAATGCCGCCGCAGTTTACATAATTCATAAGCTCTGCCAGCATTTCGGGATAATTCCGGTTGTCGTCCACCTGATTTTCCACGAAGGTGGCAGGGGAGGCCTGACGGCAGAGGCTCCGGGCGATCAGAGGATAGGAGGCGCCGGAGGGAATCCGCAGATTGTCCTCGAGAATGTACCATTCCCCGTCCTTGGCCTGCACCAGATCGATGCCGGAAATGTGGCTGTAGACGCCTTTGGGCGGGGTGAAGCCCTCGCACTGGGGCAGGAAACCGGAGGAGGCAAAGACAAAATCCTCGGGAACTACGCCGTCTGCAATGATTTTCTTTTCAGAGTAAATGTCCCGCAGGAAAGCGTTCAGTGCGTCCACCCGCTGGATCAGACCCTTTTCGAGCTTGTCGAAGTCGGTTTTGGTGATGACCCGGGGGAGCGCGTCAAAGGGGAATAGCTGTTCATGGAACTGACCGTTTTTGTAAATGCCAAACTTGACGCCGTAGCGGGCAAGAAGGCGGTTGATTCTGTCGGCATTATAATAGTATATGGAGCAAGGGTTGTCAAGGGAGCGGAACCAAAATACGACGGAATGAACGAATGGAATTTGCAGAAACCCCCGGATTTTTGGATGAAATGCAGGAAATAAGGTTGATTTTTGCAGTGATGAAGAAATAAAAATTCACAGGCTGCCTCCGTTTCCGGAAACAGCCTGTGATGGACGGACGAATCAATAATTGGGCGTGTATCCCATATCCCCAAGAGCCTTCAGAGTGCTGGTCATATAGCGGTTGACACAGACGGTACTGTTCAGGGTAGGGGACCCCGGCTGATCATAGCTGAACCAGTTGAAGGAGATCTCTGCCAGGGTGTTGTGGTCGCCGTAGTAGCCATTGGTGAGAATGCGTCCTGCATCCAGATCCTCCAGAATGGCGTCGTAGAGGGTCAGCGCCTGCTCCGGCGTCAGCCGGACATTGTCCTCCTCGCGGAAGTCGAAATATAGGTTGCCCCGGCCATCCTGAGCGGAGTTCAGAACCGCGGAAATGAAGGTTTCCTCTGTGATGGGATTGTCCCGGCCAACGAAAAGCAGGGGATAGACGGAATCGTTCTTCCCGGTGATCTCCCGGAGCACCTGTGTGACGGGATTATCGGAATCGGGGTTCAGAAGCTCCTCGAAGTAGTAGCCCCGTTCCACCGCCATGCCGTCGGTGCGGGTGTAGCAGATGTAGATGCGATCCATGTCGTAGGTATCCGCGCTAGGCTCAGCCACCAGATCCAGATTGTCCACAATGGTCTGATGGAGCAGGATCACATCCTCTGTGGGCAGCAGGGTGGAGCCGTCGAAATTCACATTGACCTCGGCCTCCGGCTCCAGACCGCCGACACTGGGAACATGGGTGGCTACCCCGGGAATGTCTGCCCGGATGCCCACCAGCACCAGTACCGCCGCCAGTGCAAAGCTGGCACAGTACAGCAGGGAGCGTTTGCCGAAGACCCGGAGGGTTTTTCGGACGATCATGTCCGCGGCGAACCAGCCAAGGAGGCTGAAAACGGCCACAAGAATCAGGGTGGCGGGGAAGCTGCGTATATCCTCCGAGCCGAAGAGCCACACCAGCATCAGCGCACACATGGTGATGGCAGAGGCACCGAAGATTTTTGCCGGGCCATGGAGCCACCAGAAGGCCAGGGTGTTTCCGGTGTTTTCCGCCTGACGCCGCTGATACAGCAGTTCTCCCAGCACCAGAAGGACGAGGCCCACAAGCCCATAGATCACCAGTGCAGTGGTGTTCTGAAGCACGGGAACGCTGTTTTCCACATGAAACTCGATACAGGTGGCAAGTCCCGACATAGGCGTCAGCCAGTGGGCAAAGGCGGGCAGGGCAACTCCCTCCATGCCCTTGATGTAAAAGGCGGCCAGCTGCATAAAGCCATGGACCATCAGGGACAGAAACCCGTGGGCGCCCAGATATAATAGCAGACTGCCCACCAGATTTCCCGCCAGCACACAGGAGAGCACCGCCATGCCGTAATAGATGGTCAGCTGTGCCGTGCCGATGCCTGCCAGAGCCAGAAAGCTCAGGAGGCTGATGCCGTAGGGCACTGCCATAAACGCGCCCACCAGCAGGGTCACAAAAAAGGGAATCAGCAGGCTGAAAAAGCCGGTGAGGACTGCGGTGAGATAGACACAGCGGCGCTTCAGAGGCAGACCCAGGAAGAATTGCAGCTCCGTCCGGTTGTGGAGATGGCGGAGGCACAGAGCCGCGCCGATGAAGGCGGCGGGCAGGAAGCACACAAGGGGAATGTCCGCCATCTGATAGATGATCCGATCCGCGTTGTCCCAAAGCTCCGAACGGAAGCCGGAAAGACTGGACTGGAGAATGGTCAAAAAGAGCAGCAGCCACAGGATCAGACTGCCCAACCCGAAGGGCCAGTACCGCCGCAGGAGATTCCGGCTGAGGGTGGGATTAAAGAACGAGGTCTTGCACTTCATAAGACATACCTCCCAACTCATAAATGAAAATTTCCTCCAGTGTCAGAGGCAGGCACTCTGCATAGACCGGCGCGAAATAGCCAATGAGCTGCCGGGCCTTTTCGGGGCTGCACCGGAGAATGTAGGTGTACATCTTTCCGGTGTTGGAACGGTGTACCACCTCTGCTCCGGGAATCAGCTCGGGGGCCTCATCGGGGAACAGCACCTGCACCTTGGAAATGGAATCCTGAAGCTGCGACAGGCTCCGCTCCAAAAGCACCTTGCCGTGGTGGAGAATGCCCACATGGTCGCAGACGTCCTCCAGCTCCCGGAGATTGTGGGAGGACAGCAGCACCGTGGTGCCCCGCTCTGCCACATCCGCCATGAGAATGCTCATGACCTGCCGGCGCATCACCGGGTCAAGACCGTCCACCGGCTCGTCCAGCACCAGCACCTCCGGGCAGCAGCTCATGCTCAGCCAGAAGGCCGACTGCTTCAGCATGCCCTTGGAGAGGCTGCGCAGGGGGGCCTTGTCGTTGACCTCCGGGAACAGGGGCCGAAGCTTTTCGTACCGCTCCTCACTGAAATCCGGGTAAAGCCCCTGATAGATTTTTTTGAGATCCCGGGTGGATGCGTGCATATAGTAGTAAATCTCGTCGTAGATGCAGAGCATCTTGCACTTGACAGCCGGATTGTCGAATACAGGGCTGCCGTTTACGGCGATGGTGCCGCTGTCCGGCCGGTAGACCCCGGTGAGATGGCGGATCAGGGTGGATTTTCCCGCGCCGTTGGGGCCGACCAGTCCATAGACGGAGCCAGAGGGTACGGTGAGGCTCACCTGATCCAATGCCTGAAAGCTGCCAAATCGTTTGGAGAGATTCTGAATTTCAATCATGTTCCTGCTTCCTCCTTTTCGTGGTTTTTGGGGGCGTTGCAGGCGTCGGAGACCATGGAATGAATCTCCTGCTCCGGTACGCCCAGCGCGCAAAGCTCCCGGGCGGCAGTCTGAATTGTCTCCCGAAGCTCCTGCTTTCGATGCTCTGCTGCCAGATCATCCCGGGCGGCAAAGGCACCCTTGCCGGGGACGGTGTCGATGACCCCCAGATGCTCCAGCTCCCGATAGGCCCGCTGGATGGTGTTTGGATTGATGGCCAGTTGGGAGGCCAGCTCCCGGACCGAAGGGAGCTTTTCCCCCGGCTGGATGGCCCCGGACAGAATCAGCTGCTGAAGGGAGTCCCGCACCTGCTCGTAAATGGGACGGGGGTCACGGTAGTTGATGCTCAGCATGTCATCACCTCGCTGTTCTTAACTGTATTAATGCGCTTAGTACAGTTAGTATACACAGAGACTGGGGGTTTGTCAAGAGGGATTTTGGCGGTTCCTTTTGCGGGGGGTCTGCGCTGAATTGACTTTGCTTTCTTCCGTATGATATAATAAAAAACAGGCAAAATGCCTGTGAGACGAGAAATGTGATTCCCGGTGACGGGATATTGCCGATACAGATAAAATGAGGTGTATCTATGCCGAAAACCACAAAGAATCTGTCCCGGATTCTGATGATTTTAATGGTGCTCCAGCCGCTGATGGACGTTCTGTCCTTCTTTATGGCCCAGGCGGGGATGAGCAATCTGCCTACGCTGGCCCTGCGGATGGGGGTATTGGGCGCTGCGGTGCTCTATGGATTCCTGCTGTCTGACCGGAAAAAGGTCTATCTGATGACCGGCGGGGCGTTGGCTGCATTTTGGGGCCTTCATGTGGGCTGCTGTCTTGCGGTGGGCTATCAGAACCCCTTTGCGGATTTCACAAACTATGTGCGTGTGGTCCAAATCGTCCTCTATACCCTGTGCTTTATCACCTTCCTCCGGCAGGGACAGGGCGTGTACCAAACTGTCCTTCTGGGCATCTGTGTGAATCTGGGGATCATTGCGCTGGTCATGCTGCTCAGCACCCTCACCGGAACAGATCCCCATACCTACCGGGGGGGCTTTGGCGTTATGGGCTGGTTCTCCACCACCAATTCCCAGGCCTCCATTATCAGCGCCTGCACCCCTGTGGCACTGATGTTCGCTATGCTCTATGAGGGCCGGGCAAAATATCCCCTGATGGTTCTGGTGACAGCGGTCTGTGACCTGATGCTGTTCTTCAACGGCACCCGGTTGGCCTTTGCCACGCTTTTGGGCTGTGCTGTGGCGCTGCCTGTGGTGATGCTGATCTGCCGAAGAAGGGAATGGGTGAAATTCGGCATTCTGCTTCTGGGGGCAGTGATCTGCGTTGGCTGTGTGAAAATGAGCCCCATGTATCTGGTTCGGACCAACTATACCGCCGCAATGGACGAAAAGCAGGGCTGGGCTGATACCAAAATTCAGTGGGCAGAGGAGTCCATGGCGCAGGAAGAGGCGGAGGAGGACGTCAGCGCCGATCCGGATTCCGAGGTATCCAAGGAAAAACGGGAACGGGATGCCATCCGCCGGCTGACCCCCGTTTATGAATGGTGTGCGGAAAATATTGTGGACCGCTTCGGTGTGGAGCGGGTCATTCGGAAATACAATTTCAGCTCTGATGTGGCGAATATCACCGCAGCCCGTCAGCAGAAAATCTTTTTCTGCCAGATGCTTCAGGAGGATTTGCCTGTGACGGCAAAAATCTTCGGCATGGAGCTGGGGCTGATGACCCATAAGGGAGAGGTCTATGACGTGGAAAACGACTTTTACGGCATTTATTTTCTCTATGGCGCAGTGGGCTTTGTGCTGCTGCTGGCCTTTGTAGGCTACTTCCTGGTAATGCTTTTGAGATGCTTTGTGAAAGATCCGAAGCATTTCCTGACCCCCATGGTGGGGGCGGTGTGTATCGGCCTTGGCATTGACCTGATCTACTGCTGCTTCACCGCAGGCGTTCTCCGGCGGCCCAATGCATCCTTCTATCTGTCGGTACTGCTGGCCCTCTGTTACTATTTGTCTGTGTGCCGGACCGAAAGTAAGGCTGCTCCGGTTCAGCCGAATGTGGACGGGGAGGAACGTGTATGAAGTTTTCTGTTGTAATACCGGTCTACAATGTGGAGGAATATCTGGAAAAATGCGTAGACTCCATTCTGGCCCAGACCTGTCAGGACTATGAGCTGATTCTGGTGGATGACGGCTCCACCGATGGCAGCGGCAGGCTTTGCGATGCCATCCGGGAAAAGAGCGGCTGCCGGGTGATCCATCAGCCCAACGGCGGACTGGGCGCTGCCAGAAATACAGGCATTGAGGCTGCCCGGGGCGAATACATGGTTTTTGTGGACAGTGACGACTATGTCTCCCCGGAGCTGCTTTCGGGCATTGAACAGGCCATGAAGGAGCATCCGGCGGACATCTATACCTTCGGCTTTACCACCACCGACGGGCAGAAAAATCTGGGGGTATTTCTCGACGAGCTTCCCGAAAGAACGCCCATTCGTCTGGAAACCTGCCCGGAGCTTCTGCTGGCCCTGCCCAATGCATGGTGCCGGGCAACCAGAAGAGAGCTGTTCCTTTCCTCCGGAATTCGTTTCCCCTCCCGGGTCTGGTATGAGGATATCCGCACCACCATGAAGCTCTTTGCAGTGGCGGAGTCCGTTGTGTATCTCCCGGAGCCATGGTATTATTACCTCCAGCGGGAGGGCTCCATCACCAGAAACAGCAACCTCCACAGAAACCGGGAGATCATCGACGCTTTTGAGGATCTCCTGGGCTGGTATCGCCGGCAGGGACTGTTTGAGAAGTACCACACCCAGCTGGAGCGGCTGTGTCTGGACCATTTGTATCTGGCGGCCTCCGTCCGGGTGCTGCGGATCGATCCCAAAAGCGATTTGCTCCGGGAGCTTCGGGCGTATATGGAGAAAACCTTCCCGGACTATGGGAAAAACCCATTGATTGCTCAGCTGCCTCCCGCAAAAAAGCTGGCCTATCGGCTTCTGCGAATGAAGGCTTATGGGCTTTTACGGCTGCTGTTCCGGCTGAAGGACGGCAAGTGATAGACGTGCTAAAACTATATTATAAAAAAACTTCAAAAAACAGCGCACTTATCCAGAGGGGCAGGATATGCCTCTCAAAAAGTGCGCTGTTTTCACTTGTTGAAACGCGAAGCAGCAGTCGGGACAACCAGATGCTTTCCCAAGAAGCTTTCGCAGAATATGCTGCCGCTGTCTTGGAATCCACCCCTGTCGATCATGTGGTTGATGGATTCGCACATCGGCTATTCGTTTTTTGTATTCTATAGCTATGAGGATATAGCTCCGGAAATCTTCTATGAAGAAGCGCCTGTTTACGACAGACGCTATAATTCAGACAGCGTCAGAGGTGTTGTATGTCATTATGATATGCTGCGCAGTTGCAGGCAGCTCCCATTCTTGCCTCTCCCTCTGGGCGAGGTGGCAAAAATCTTCGATTTTTGACGGAGAGGGTACGCTGTGCCGATTTGCCCTCTCAGTCGCCGCCCTTCGTCGGCGACTGCTCTCCCTTTGGGAGAGCCAAGGGCGCTGCCGTGCCAGCACGTCAACGCCCGATTTTTTGGTCTATTCTACTCTGTGGGTGTGCTGTCTGCTAATTTCTGAATAAAATCTGACAACGCTTCATTGTCTATCAGCCACATATTCTCGTGATAGTTCATTTCCAATGCGCCATTCGGATGAATGGACTCATTGATATAGTAAGTATTCGAGGCGATTTTAGCTCAATACCAAATGCAGGTGTTCCACCTGTCAATTCTTTGTTCTCGGTGAAATCGGCCTTCGTCAGCTTCTTCATTCAATCACACCCCGTAATCAAATTCCAATTGGTATCATGCGCAGAAACATACACATTCCGTTTTTGATGGTTCTTTCCTGCAATTCATGACAGATCTTTGACGTAGTGATAATCGCATCCTCCATGACCTGTACAGCCCAAGGTCTCCGAGGTATATACGAACCCGTTCTTTTCATAAAACCGCTTCGCTCTGTCCATATTATGTCTCGTTTCCAAATAACACTTTCCGTAATGCTGAGCCGCAAAGGCAAGGGCTTCATCCAGCAATTTCTGTGCAACCCCGGTTCCGCGGTATTCGGGAAGACAGTACATTTTTTGAAGCTCACAGATGTTTTCCGCATTGGAAAGGGGGCCAATTCCCACGCCGGCAATGACCGTTCCTGCGTCATTCTCCGCAACCCAATAGGCATCATTCCCGTGAACATAGACTTCAGAAAACCGATCAAGATATGGATCGCCCCAGGCGGTGTCCATCATTCCCGCACAGCCATACTCTGTGAGACATTCCCGTATCACAAACGCAACTTGAGCGTTGTCTTTTTCCTCAATTAACCGAATCATCATCTCGTAAACATCCTCTCCTTGAACACCCCACATACCGAAGGGAAAATGCTATTTCTGGGCTTGCAGGGGCCGGAACAGAAAGCCGAGGGGCCTGAAGTGGGCGGCCAGAATGGCGATGCCCAGACTCAATCCGGTGCTGATGAGGAAGTTTGCCCAGATGCTCAGCCACGGGGTGGTAATTCCAATTAGCGGGAGGACCGTCCGAAGACCGCCGGTGAAAAAGGTGTGCAGCAGGTAAAGCTCCAGACAGTATTTGCCCATCAGCCGGAACAGCGGGCTTCTTCCCAGCCAGCGCCAGTTCCAAAAGTCCCACAGGAAGGCAAAGCTGCTGAAAAACGCAATCAGCACCCACCAGTTTGCGTCCCAATACCGCACCCACGCAACTGTGTAGAACAGGGTACAGGATGCCAGAAACATGGTGGTGACGCCGTAAAGCTTTCCGGACCGGAGCCATTGCTTGTTACGGCACAGGGCAATGCCCGCCGCGAAATAGAAGAAATGGTACAGGATGCGGTACAGGGTCAGATTGGTTTCGTCCAGCTCCATGTACAGCACGATCACGGAAATACCGCCCAGTACCAGCACAAAGACCTCACTGAGCCGGGGCAGATGAAGGACCGCGGCTGCAAGATAAAACACAAACAGCACATACAGATACCAGAAGTTCCCCAATGGCTCCAGATACATACGCAAAAGGTCTGAGGTGTCGTAGGCCTGATTCACAAGGTCCGGAACCAGCTGCTTGATCCCCCACTGGAGCAGGGCAAACACCGTGTACAGCCAGAACAGGGAAAACAGCTGCCTGAAATACCGCTTTTTTTGCAGGACTCCACCCCGGTAATAGGCCAGGGTAAAGGTATAGCCGCTGACCATAAAGAACAGGGGCATGTGAAAACTGTAAATCCAGCTGCGGATCCAGAAGATGCTGCTGTAGGCCTCCGGAAAGGTCCATGCGTCCCAGTAGCCGCTGAGCACATGACCGAAAATCACCAGCAGAATCGCAAAGCCCTTCAGACTGTCCAGCCACTGCTCCCGCTTCGGGGAGTCCGAAACCACCAATCGATCAGTGTCCATGGTGAATCACCTTTCCCAGCAGGCTCTTGGCCATATCTACAAAGTAGTGGAACTCGTTGGTTCGGTGGAACAGCAGCGCCATCAGGGCGTTGGGGACGATCAGACAGATGATTCCCCGGGGAAGCAGAGAAATGAGGCTGTAGCCAACGTGGTTACAGAGGAAGGTGGTAATCAGGCAGATCACGATGCCTGCAAGGGTCTGGGAGGCAAAGCGGATGAAATAGTCCCGCAGGGGCAGATGGAACACATGGTGATAGAGCACATATGGCTCGATCCAGAGGCTTGTGGTCACGGTGGAAACCAGCGTGCCCAGGAAGATGCCGGCAATGCCAAAGCGCTTTGCCAGCCAAACAGAGGCCACCAGATTGATGATGGACTCAAAAATGGGCTTGAACCGGTCATTCCAGAAGGCACCGGTGGCGTCCCGGAAGGTGAGAACCGGACGGCGCATGCCGTAGAGATAGAAATTGATAATCAGCACATACAGGGTCAGATTGTCCAGCAGCCAGCCGTGGTTCCGGAGCCAGAGGAACTCGATAAAGGGATGCAGCAGATTCAAAAGGCTGATACTGCAGAAGGTGAAAATCCAGAAGGCCATAAAGAACACATCGTTGAAGGTGGTTTTCAGATGGCCCACATCCCCGTCCTTGACGGTGGCGGTGAGATTGCCCACACTGGCCACAATGGATTCAAAAATCTGATTGGTAATGGTTTGCAAGGGATGAATGATGGTGTAGTAGTTGCTGTAAAGACCCGCGGCGGCAAGACCCACCAGCTTGGAGATCAGAATGTTGTCTGTGGAATTGACCACCACAGCGCCGATTTTGTGCATGCTCATGGCGGCTACATTCCGCATGATGATCTTGGTGTCGTCCTTGTCCATGGGCTTTACGTTCTTATCCTTCAGGAAGGGATAGAGCTTGTCGGCCTTTCTGGCCAAAATCATATTCTCCAGCCAGGTGGAGATCACCTGAAGCACCAGAAAGAGAATATAGTTCTTGGTGAGGGCCAGGAAAATGATCTGGCAGACGTTCAGAATGAAGTAGGCACCGTAGTGAACAGAGGTTTCAATGTACTTCTTCTGGTCGCAGACGATCAGGGAACGCTTATAGGAGTAGAAATAGGAAACCACAGTGTTGGCCACGAACAGGCAGTAGATCACATTTAGATGGGGAATGTCGGGGACCTCGCTCATGAACACCGTATAGAAGGGCAGGAAAATGAGCCCCAGCAGGGCAATGGCAAGACCGATGGTGATGTATGCCTTCTTATAAAAGGCCATGTGGCTTTTGAGCTTTTCCGTGTCGCCGTCGGCCAGAGGCTTATAGAGGCTGTAGGCCATTGCGGGACCTACGCCCAGCTCCACCAGAGAGAGCATGGTCAGCACGTTGGTGAACAGACCGTTGAGACCCAGGTAGGTCTGGTTCAGATAGTGCAGGAAGAACACGCGGGCCAAAAGGCTGATCAGAATGCCTCCAACCTGACCACCCATGGCAGCGAAGACATTCCGTATTGAGTTTTGGGTACGAGCCATGGATGAATCTCCTTGTTGTTTTGGCAACCCCGCATAATTGTGTTTGCGGTGTTACCTTTGGTTTTATTTTTATGCGGAAAGGGAATCGAATTCCGGCAGAATGAATTTGTCCACATGATAGCTGAGGATCAAAAGACCGTAGATCAAAAGGCCGTTGTTGTCCAGAAACGGCTCCATGCTGGTCATGACGGCACAGCCGAGGAGACCGGCGGCCAGAATGCAGGCTTCGGTATGCTTCCGCCAGACAAACAGGCGGTTACAGCTGATGCCCAGAGCCACCACATAGGAAATCAGCGCCAGAATGCCGCCCTCCATAAGGATCTCCAGAAAGATGTTGTGGGCGTGATAATATTTATGCTTACTGAGGCGATAGACCTTGCCGGACTGGGCAAGACCATAGCCCAGAATGGGCTGCTCCACAATGTTCCGGAGGGCTTCGTCCCAGATGTCCGTGCGTCCGGTAAAGCTCAGACCCTTGTGAAGCACGCCCTCAATGAGAAAGGCAAAGAGGTTCTGGAGCCGCAGGAGCACAATGCCGAAGAACATGCCGGCATGCATCAGCAGGGGCATCAGACCGTTGAAGAGAATCTGTCCCCGGCGCTTGTAGAAAAACAGCAGAAACAGCAGCAACACGGCCATACCCATAAGGCCGGTGGCACTCCAGATAAACAGCAGACTCAGGGTCACAACCCCCAGCATCCCATAGAAGCTCCAGTCCAGATCTCCATAGAGCAAGGTGGACCGAAGGGCCGCCAGACAGATATAGGGCAGAAGAACCGGGGGAAGGAAATTGTCGATGCCCATGAGATTGTAGCTGTAGCCGTAGGTTCCGCCCAGAGCGATGCCCCAGGGATAGATGCACAGCAGGACAAAGTTTGCCAGGATCAGAACCGTCAAAGGGTAGTAGAGCATATCCAGTGTCATATCCGGTCCGTCCTGGAGACTGACCTCCAGCAGCATACAGAAGCACCCGATGGTGATGATATGATTGAAAACGGTCCAGTAGTTGTGGGCGTTTAGTACAGAGGAAAGGCCGATAAAAAGTAGATATGCCCCCAGAGCCAGCAGAACCGGCGAGGGCCGGAGCTTTCTGCGGATCATGGTGTAGAGATACACAATACAAATACAGCCTGTGGCAGCCAGCCGCCATAGGTCAAAAAGGGTTTCCAGAAAGGTCAGCTCTTCCATGACGTCAAAAAGTGCGGGCTTAAAGAAGGGGGCAGCCAGCAGAATCCACAGGAGCCGTCTGTATTTATCTTGCTTGAGTAAGGTCATGAAACAGCCTCCGAAGGGAAAATAAAACGTGCAGGGGTCAATGTCCACTCAGTTTTTTCATCAGAAAAGCACCGGTGCGGCGCAGGTTCAGCCGGATGATCCAGTAGTACACCCGGTATTTGAGCTTCTCCTTTTTGGAGAGAGCGGGGGATGCGTACAGAGCCTGCCGCCATTGCTTCAGCTCCGGCATCAGACCCTTGACCTGACTGTACTGACCGGTGATAACTCCGTGAAACATCAGGTCCCGGATGGCCTTCTGGTACTTCATCTTTGCCAGCTGCTGGAGCTCCTCCCCGCAGGAGGCAGTGTGCTCCACAATCAGCCGGCGGGCCAGAGGCTCGGTGAGCTTCCGCTCCGTCACGGGGCCGTACATGGCGCCGGAGGAACGGACAAAATAGCGATATAGGGGCGCAGAGGTGAAAACGGCCTTCCGAACATTGCTGCGGAACAGATATTCTCCATCCTCACAGATGTGGATGCGGGTGTCAAACTGCTGCAATGTGCCGTCCTTGGTCAGCAGCGCTTCCCGGCGGAAGAGCTTGTTCCAGATGACGCAGGCATAGCCCTCGGGAATCAGCAGCTGACGGAGAAAGCCCTCCCGGTCGGTGACAAAGGGGTCTGAATCCCTGGGGGGCAGCCGGTCTGATACGCCGGAGGCCACATAGAGCCGGTGAAAGCCACAGACCGCCGCATCGGCACCGGTTTCCTCCAGCAGGGAAACCAGGGTGGAAAAATAGCCCGGCTCCAGCAGGTCATCCCCGTCGGCAAAGCCGACATAGTCGCCATCGGCCAGAGCCAGAGCGCGGTTTCTGGCGGAGCTGACGCCGGTATTTTCGCCTTCCACCAGCACCACCCGGGAATCCCGGGCTGCAATGGCATGCAAAAGCTCCGGCGTGCTGTCTGTGGAGCCGTCGGTACTGAAAATGATTTGCAGGTTTTCGTAATCCTGAGAAAGCAGACTCTCCGCCATGGCGGGGAGATATTCTGCGGCGTTGTAAAGGGGAATGATGACACTGACCTTTTTCATGGAAGCCTCCTTGCAGATATTTGATAAGCTGCTTCAATCAGGTCACAGTGCCGTGCTTGTTCTGCTCCTCCACGGGAGGGGGGGTCATATAATCGCCGTATAGCTGGCGGAGATAGTAGTCATAGTCTCTGGGGGCCAGAAGCTTCAAATCCTCAAAATCATATTCGGCCAGATCATCATAGATGGCCTTGGGAACCAGCTCCCGGTACTTGTAGGCGCCCATGAAGTTGATCACATGGCTGCTCTTTTCATAGGGGAACTTCTTGAGGCTTTTGTCCACCAGCAGCATACGCTTGTGGGTGTCCATGTACTTCTCCACCCGGAGATGCTTGCCCAGAGCCACCAGAATCCGCTCGTGAAGGGGACGGTTTTTCAGGTTGACTGCCACAACCTGAGAGAACTGGCTGAATTTCAGCATCATTCGCAGATACAGCAGCCGGTATTTGTGGACAAATGCGCCGAGCTTTCCGTTGGGGGTGCCGTCCAGAGGGAACAGATCCACCCAGGCGGAGCGGGTCTTGGGAACCTCGGCGGAGACGTCCAGAATCTCAAAGGAGGGGTCCACCACCTGCGCCGGATAGTAGGGCATGGTGGGGTCGGTCATAAAGTGACGGAGCACATAGCCCTGGGGCAGCTCCTTGGGCGCCACCTCCAGAAACTTGTCGTAGTCCTTCCGGGAAAAGCCCAGATCCACATCATCGTCCCAGGGAATAAAGCCCTTGTGACGGACAGCGCCCAGAAAGGTGCCGCCGATCATGACGATGGTGAGATTATGCCTTTCGCAGATTTTCAGAATCTCCTTCACGATGTCCAGTTCGCAGTTTTGGAGCTCACGCAGAGTATGTTCCATAGGATGCTTCCTTCCTTTAGCCTTGAATACAGGGAAACGGGCCGGATCAGTGGCCGACAATTTTGCGCTTGAGAAATGCGCCGCCCTTTTTCAGCCAGTTCTGCTTCTCCATGAACATGACGGGGACTTCATGATAGGGGATGCCGTTGGCCTCCAGATACACGTCCAGCAGCAGCTCGCTGATAAAGCCGTAGACCCGGCTGTTGTAGGCGTCATAGCCGGTGGTGTCCAGATTCTTTTCCACATGCCCCAGGACGTCGAAGAGCCATGCACAGTAGCCATCCAGAACCTCCCGGCGCATAATGAACATGTTGAACATATGGGCCCATGTGCGGTTTTTGACCGTCTCCACGGCCTTTTTGCAGCGTTCACTCTGGGCGCTGACATAGTCGAAGGCCATGTCCAGTCCCTCGGCGGGATGGGCATGGATATAGTGGGAATAGTTGGTTTCGATGTAATACCTCCGCTTGTTCGGAACCAGAACGGGATATGTCTTCAGAAGGGCCTCAGCCTCCTGGCCGGTGAGCACGGAGTCGAACTTGTCCTTGCCCTTGGCCGTTCCCTTGAAATGACGGCGGTAGTGGGCAAGGCCCAGATCGCAGTCTAGGTTCTTCCATGCCCAGTAGATGCCGGTCAGCTCGCAGTAGCTGCCGTTCTTTTCGGAAATATTGTCGCCGGTGTTGTCTCCCTGATAACCCAGCTCCAGATCCTTTCCCGCCTTGCCCACATGGAGGGGCAGGTACATGGGGTCTGCGGGCATCCGGTAGGCCTTGTGGGCGGCTACAATTACGCGTACACTCATAGCTTTTTCTCCGCAAGGCCCAGCGCCGAGGCGATGACCTTGTCTATGTCGTAATACTGATATTCTCCCAGCCGTCCGCCGAAGGTGATGCCTGCCTCTTTTTCCGCAAGGGCGGCATACTGCCGGTAGAGGGCATTGTTTTTCTCGTCGTTGACGGTGTAGTAGGGCTCGTCACCGGGCTTCCAGTCGGCGGGGTACTCCCGTGTCACGACGGTTTTGGGCTGGGTGCCAAAATTGAAGTGCTTGTGCTCAATGATCCGGGTATAGGGGGTCTCACGGTCGGTATAGTTCACCACGGCGTTGCCCTGATAGTTCTCCATATCCAGAACCTCGGTTTCAAACCGCAGGGAACGGAATTGCAGGGGACCGTAGCAGTAGTCAAAGTACCGGTCAATGGGACCGGTGTAAATGACCTCCTCCGCCATGGCCCGAAGCTCCTCCCGGTGCTCCAGATAGTCGCAGCCAAGACGCACGTCAACGCCCTCCAGCAGCTTTTCAAAGATGGCGGTGTAGCCCTCCTGGGGGATGCCCTGATAGCGGTCGGTGAAGTAATTGTTGTTGTAGGTAAAGCGGACAGGCAGCCGACGGATGATGAAGGCGGGAAGCTCCGTACAGCTTCTGCCCCACTGCTTCTCCGTGTAGCCCTTCACCAGCTTTTCATAGATGTCCCGTCCCACCAGAGAGATGGCCTGCTCCTCCAGATTCTTCGGCTCGGTGACGGCCCCTTTCTGGCTGTCGATGATGGCCTTTGCCTCCTGGGGGGTGGAAATGCCCCAGAGACGGGAGAAGGTGTTCATGTTGAAGGGCATGTTGTAGATTTCCCCGTGGTAATTGGCGATGGGAGCGTTGATAAAGTTGTTAAAGGTGGCAAATTGGCCCACATAGTCCCAGATCCTCCTGTCGGAGGTGTGGAAAATATGTGCGCCATATTGATGTACGTCGATGCCCTCCATGCGACGGGTATAGCAGTTGCCGCCGATGTGATCCCGGCGGTCAACACACAGACATTTTTTGCCCTTGCGGGTGGCTTCATGGGCGAAAACCGCCCCAAAGAAACCGGCGCCCACAATGAGATAATCGTATTTCATGGATGTCCTCCTGTCATCGGAGCGCAAAGGCTCCTGAAATGCGCTCCGGGCGCGGGTTATCTGGCGCCGTCCATGCGGACGACAGCGCCTACGGTCCAGAAGAGGATCTTGATGTCCAGCAGGATGCCCCGGTTCCGGACATACTGGAGCTCCAGAGCCTGACGAGCGCCGTCCTCGTAGGTCACATTGCTGCGGCCTCTGGCCTGCCAGAGACCGGTGAGCCCGGGCTTACAGGACAGAAGCAGATCGCGGTCTTTGCCGTAAAACTCGGTTTCCTCCTGAAGAACGGGCCGGGGACCCACCAGAGAGAGGCTGCCGCCGATGATGTTCAGCAGCTGGGGCAGCTCGTCAAGACTGGTTTTCCGAAGGAACGCGCCTACCTTTGTGATGCGGGGGTCGTGGGCGAGCTTGAAGTTCTTTTTATACTCGGCCAGCTCCTCGGGAGAAAGCATATCCTCCAGACGGTCTGCCCCCATGCGCATGCTGCGGACTTTGTAAACGGAAATGGGCTTTCCGTTTTTGCCCACCCGGGTGGGCTTGTACAGTACCGGCCCGTGATCCTCTGCCACAATGCAGATGGAGATCACCAGAAATACCGGCAGCAGGATGATGGTTGCCACCAGAGATACCAGCAGATCAAATATACGCTTTACCAGGTCATATACCGGCTTTTTTCGAAATTCAGAAGTTTTGTTCTGTTCACTCAATGATAAACACTCCAGAGAAGCAGTGACGCTCCTTGTATTTTAGAGGCGCCCAAAGGCCCCTTAGTCCAGATCACCGGCAATGGCGTAGAGATACTGACCGTAATTGGTTTTCTCCATGGGCTTTGCCAGCTCCAGCAGCTGCTGCGTGGTGATCCAGCCATTCCGGAGGGCGGTTTCCTCGGGGCAGCCCAGCATCTTGCCGCTTCGCTGTGCGGCACGAATCTGGCCTGCTGCGGTGTAGAGGCTGTCGGCATTGCCGGCGTCAAACCAGGAGAACTCCTCTCCCAGCTTTACAACGCTGAGCATATTGTAGTTGAGATAGGCGTTGTTGACGGAGGTGATCTCCAGCTCCCCCCGCTTGGAGGGCTTCAGGTTTCTGGCGATGTCAATGACCTTGTTGTCGTAGAAATAAAGGCCGGGAACAATGTAATTGGACTTGGGATGGGTGGGCTTCTCCTCAATGGAAATGGCCTTGCCATTGGTGTCGATCTCCACCACGCCGAAGGGCCGGGGGTCGGAAACGTAATAGCCAAAAATGGTGGCGCCCTCGGTGTTTTTCATGGCCTGACGGAGCTTCCGGCGGAAGGCGGGGCCGTAGAAGATGTTGTCGCCCAGAGCCAGACACACGGAGTCATCGCCGATAAAGTCGGCGCCGATCAGGAATGCGTCGGCAATGCCCCGCTGAACCTTCTGCTCCAGATACTGAATGTGAACACCCAGCTGAGAGCCGTCCCCCAGCAGATCCACAAAGGGCTGCATATCATCCGGGGGAACAATTACGAGGATATCTCTGATCCCCGCGGTCATCAGGACGGTCAGAGGATAGTAGATCATGGGTTTATCATATACCGGAAGCAGCGGCTTACAGACAGGCCGGGTAATGGGATAGAGCCGGGTGCCCTTTCCGGCAGCCAGAATGATACCTTTCATAGTCCTTTTCCTTTCTGTCAGAGACGATCAAAATGCGGGATTCCGGGAGCTTGCCAGCGCTGCCGGAACATACGCTCTTAATTTA
>JAQXMD010000129.1 GCA_029012465.1 Oscillospiraceae bacterium
GAAGGAGTCGATCACAGAGCCCTTTTCAACGATCTCAGCGACCTCAATGCCCTCGGTGGTGCCGCAGTCATTCTCGCGAACGATCATGTTCTGGGCAACGTCAACCAGACGGCGGGTCAGATAACCGGAGTCTGCGGTACGCAGTGCGGTATCGGTCAGGCCCTTACGGGCGCCTCTGGATGCAATGAAGTATTCCAGCACAGACAGACCTTCACGGAAGTGGGACTTAATGGGGATTTCGATGGTCTTACCGGAGGTATTGGCCATCAGACCACGCATACCAGCCAGCTGACGAATCTGGCTCATGGAGCCTCGGGCACCGGAGTCGGCCATCATGTAGATGGGGTTGAACCGGCCCAGATTCTTCTGGAGGGCATCGGTGACTTCGTTGGTGGTCTTTTCCCACTGGGAGACCGTCAGACGATAGCGCTCGTCATTGGTGATAAAGCCCCGGCGATACTGGCGGTCGATCTTGATGACTTCCTTTTCAGCCTCAGCAACCAGCGTGTACTTGGCCTCAGGAATGGTCATATCCGCAATGGATACTGTAAGGGCAGCCAGAGTAGAATGCTTATAGCCCAGAGCCTTCACAGCATCCAGCATTTCGGTGGAAATGGTGAAGCCATGCTTCCGGATGCACTTGTCGATGATGGCAGACAGCTGCTTCTTACCGACGGAGAAGCCGATTTCCAGATCAAAGGCCTTTTCGGGATCACTGCGATCCACAAAGCCCAGATCCTGAGGCAGCGCATTGTTGAAAATCAGACGGCCAACGGTGGCGTCGATGATGTGGCTCTTCTCCACACCGTCGATTTCCCGGGTGACGCGGACTTTAATGGGTGCATGGAGGCCAACGACCTTGTGGTCATAGGCCAGCATAGCCTCATCCACAGAGGAGAACACCTTGCCAGTGCCGATCTCGTCTTCCTTCACAATGGTCAGGTAGTAGGTACCAAGGATCATATCCTGAGTTGGTACGGTAACAGGCTGGCCATCCTGGGGACGGAGCAGGTTGTTGGCAGAGAGCATCAGCACCCGGGCCTCAGCCTGTGCTTCCGCACTCAGGGGAACGTGAATTGCCATCTGGTCGCCGTCGAAGTCGGCGTTGAATGCGGTACAGCAGAGGGGGTGGAGCTTCAGTGCACGGCCCTCAACCAGAACAGGCTCGAATGCCTGAATGCCAAGACGGTGCAGGGTAGGTGCACGGTTGAGCATAACAGGACGGTCCTTGATGACGTATTCCAGTGCATCCCAGACCTCAGCCTTGCCCTTGTCGATCATCTTCTTGGCAGACTTGATGTTGTTGGCAACGCCGTCCTCCACCAGCTTCTTCATAATGAAGGGACGGAACAGCTCCACGGCCATCTCCTTGGGCACGCCGCACTGGTAGAGCTTCAGCTCGGGGCCAACGACGATAACGGAACGGCCGGAGTAGTCAACACGCTTGCCCAGCAGGTTCTGACGGAAACGGCCCTGCTTACCCTTGAGCATATCGCTCAGGGACTTGAGTGCACGGTTGTTGGCGCCGGTGACGGCACGGCCACGGCGGCCGTTGTCAATCAGGGCGTCCACAGCCTCCTGCAGCATGCGCTTTTCATTGCGGATGATAATATCAGGGGCAGAGAGCTGAATCAGTCGCTTCAGACGGTTGTTGCGGTTGATGACACGGCGGTAGAGATCGTTCAGATCAGAGGTGGCGAAGCGGCCGCCGTCCAGCTGCACCATGGGACGGATCTCGGGAGGAATCACAGGCAGAACGTCCAGAACCATCCATGCGGGATTGTTGCCGCTCTGGCGGAAGGCTTCAACCACCTCAAGACGCTTGATGATGCGGAGTCTCTTCTGGCCGGAGGCCTTCTTCAGCTCTGCATGGAGAGAAGCGGACAGTTCTTCCAGATCAAGCTCAGCAAGAAGCTCCTTGATGGCTTCAGCGCCCATGCCGGCTTTGAAGTCGTCCTCATACTTCTCGCGCATGTCCCGGTATTCCTTCTCGGTGAGGATCTGATACTTCTTCAGGGGGCAGTCACCGGGATCGATGAC
The DNA here is from genome assembly GCA_029012465.1 of Oscillospiraceae bacterium. Taxonomy (GTDB): domain Bacteria; phylum Bacillota; class Clostridia; order Oscillospirales; family Oscillospiraceae; genus HGM13006. The sequence continues at coordinate 2,041 of JAQXMD010000129.1, forward strand.
AATATAGGAAGCGAAGTACAGAACCTTCTCCAGAACTCTGGGGCTAAGGTCCAGAATCAGGCCCATGCGGGAGGGAATGCCCTTGAAGTACCAGATATGAGATACAGGAGCGGCCAGCTCAATGTGACCCATACGCTCACGGCGAACCTTGCTCTTGGTGACCTCGACGCCGCAGCGGTCACAGATCTTGCCCTTGTAACGGATCTTCTTATACTTACCGCAATGGCACTCCCAGTCCTTGGTGGGTCCAAAGATTTTTTCACAGTACAGGCCATCGCGTTCGGGCTTCAGGGTGCGATAGTTGATGGTCTCAGGCTTCTTGACCTCGCCATAGGACCAACTGCGAATCATATCCGGGGAAGCCATGCCGATTTTAATGGCATCAAATGTTGCGTAGCTCATGTTATCTTTCCCCTTTCATTAATAGTCGTCCTCACTGGTTTCAAAGCCAGTGTCGCTGTAATCGGTGCTCATTTCAAACTCGGGTTCCTCAGTGACAATGGCATCGCCGTTCTCATCCTCGATGGCGTAGCCCTCAGCGTTGATGGTCGCATCGTCCTCTGCCACAAAGGTCTCCTTGGTATCTGCGGAGTAAACAGTTGCATCATCGTCATCGTCGTCCTTCAGCTCGATCTCGTCGCCGTTCTTATCCAGCACGCGGATATCCAGGCACAGGGACTGAAGCTCCTTCACCAGAACCTTGAAGGACTCGGGAACACCGGGCTTGGGAACGTTGTGGCCCTTGACAATGGCCTCGTAGGTCTTAACACGTCCGGTAACATCGTCGGATTTGACCGTCAGGATCTCCTGGAGGGTATAGGCTGCACCGTATGCCTCCAGTGCCCAGACTTCCATCTCACCGAAGCGCTGGCCGCCGAACTGAGCTTTACCACCCAGAGGCTGCTGCGTCACCAGGCTGTAGGGGCCGGTGGAACGGGCGTGAATCTTATCATCCACCAGATGGTGGAGCTTGAGGAAGTAAACGTAGCCAACGGTGACGCGGTTGTCGAACTTCTCACCGGTACGGCCATCGTACAGGTCGGTCTTACCGTCCTCAGCAAGTCCGGCCAGACGGAGGGTTGCGGTGATGTCCTTCTCGTTTGCGCCGTCAAATACGGGGGTTGCGATCTTCCAGCCCAGTGCATGGGCTGCATAACCCAGATGGACGTCCAGAACCTGTCCGATGTTCATTCGGGAAGGCACGCCCAGGGGGTTCAGTACGATATCCAGAGGCGTACCATCGGGCAGGAAGGGCATATCCTCCTCGGGCAGCACCCGGGAAACGACACCCTTGTTACCATGACGGCCCGCCATCTTATCGCCCACGGAAATCTTACGCTTCTGGGCAATATAAACGCGAACCACCATGTTGACGCCGGGACTCATTTCGTCGCCGTTCTCTCTGGAGAACTTCTTCACATCCACAACGATGCCGCTTTCGCCGTGAGGAACCTTCAGGGAGGTATCTCTTACCTCTCTTGCCTTCTCGCCGAAGATGGCACGGAGCAGACGCTCCTCGGCGGTCAGCTCAGTCTCGCCCTTGGGCGTGACCTTACCGACCAGATAGTCGCCGGAGTTGACCTCAGCGCCAATGCGGATGATACCGTTCTCATCCAGATCCTTCAGGGTATCATCACCCACGTTGGGGATGTCTCTGGTGATCTCCTCGGGCCCCAGCTTGGTGTCACGGGCCTCGGTCTCATGCTCTTCAATGTGAATGGAGGTGAATACATCCTCACGAACCAGACGCTCGTTGAGGAGGATTGCATCCTCGTAGTTGTAGCCTTCCCAGCTCATGAAGCCGATGAGCACGTTCTTACCCAGTGCGATCTCGCCGTCCTTACAGGAGGGGCCGTCTACCAGAACATCGCCCTTGGAGAAGCGCTCGCCGACGCTGACGTTGGGTCTCTGGTTGACACAGGTGCCCTGGTTGCTGCGGGCAAACTTGGTGAGCTGATAGTTGACAACCTCACCCGCGTCATAGCGGACGGTGATGTCGGTGGCGCTGACCTTGGTCACAACGCCGTCATCCTGGGCAACGATACAAACCTCAGAATCCACAGCGGACTGATGCTCGATGCCGGTGGCAACAATGGGAGCCTCCGTAACCATCAGAGGCACAGCCTGACGCTGCATGTTTGCACCCATCAGAGCACGGTTTGCGTCATCGTTCTCCAGGAAGGGAATGAAGGAGGTCGCCACAGATACCATCATCTTGGGGCTGACATCCATAAAGTCAATGAGGTTCCGGTCAACGGAGATGATATCCTCCCGATAACGGCAGGTCACACGCTCGTTGACGAAATGGCCTTCCTCATCCAGAGGCTCGGTGGCCTGACAGATGTAGGCATCATCCTCCAGGTCTGCGGTCATGTATACAACCTCGTCAGTAACCACATGGTTGACCTTGTCCACCTTACGGTAGGGAGCAGTCAGGAAGCCATACTCATTGACCTTGGCATAGGAGGCCAGATAGGAGATCAGGCCGATGTTGGGACCTTCAGGGCTCTCAATGGGGCACAGACGGCCATAGTGGCTGTAGTGAACGTCTCGCACATCGAAGGAAGCACGCTCACGGCTCAGACCGCCGGGGCCAAGAGCAGAAATACGTCTCTTATGGGTCAGCTCAGCCAGAGGATTGTTCTGGTCCATGAACTGGCTCAGGGGGGAGGAGCCGAAGAACTCCTTGATGACTGCGGTAACAGGGCGAATGTTGATCAGGGACTGGGGGGTAACAAGATCCAGATCCTGAGTGGTCATACGCTCGCGGACCACACGTTCCAGACGGGAGAAGCCCACACGGAACTGATTCTGGAGCAGCTCACCCACGCAGCGCAGGCGGCGGTTGCCCAGATGGTCAATGTCATCGGTGGTACCGATGCCGCAGGCCAGGGTCAGAAGATAGTTGATGGAAGCGAGAATATCAGCCTTGGTGATATGCTTGGGAGTCAGATCACCCAGACGCTCCAGGCAGGCTTCCTTCAGGGACGCGCCGGAGTTGTTCTCCAGAATATCCCGGAGCACACGGAAGTCGACCCACTCCTGAATGCCGATCTCCTTGGGATCGAAGTCCACAAACCTGGACATGTCCACCATATAGTTGGAGAAAATCTTGACCTCACGGTCCTCCACCTGCACAACGGCCTCATTGACACCTCTGCTCTGGATGTCCTCAGCCTGCTCACGGGTGATCTTGTCACCGGGCATGGCAAGAATCTCACCGGTCATGGGGTCCGCAATGGGCTGTGCCAGAACCTGATCCGCAAGACGCCGGGCCAGCTGAAGCTTCTTGGTGAACTTGTAACGGCCCACGCGGCTCACATCATATCGGCGTGCGTCGAAGAACAGGGCTTCCAGATAGCTCTCGGCGTTTTCCACTGTGGGGGGCTCGCCGGGACGGAGCTTTTTATAGATCTCCAAAAGGCTCTCTGCCTTGGTCTTACAGGGGTCCTTTTCAATGGTAGCCTTGATGAAGGGGTCCTCGCCAAACATCTCATAGATCTGACCGTCGGTCTCAACGCCCAGAGAACGGATCAGGCAGGTAATGGGGAGCTTGCGGTTCTTGTCGATACGGACATAGAACACGCGGCTCACATCGGTCTCATACTCCAGCCATGCGCCCCGATAGGGAATGACAGTTGCGGAGTAGAAATGGTTATCAGCCTTATCAGCAGTATCCCCGTAGTACATACCGGGGCTTCTGACGATCTGAGAAACGATAACACGCTCAGCGCCATTGATCACAAAGGTGCCGCCCTGGGTCATCAGGGGGAAATCACCCATGAAGATCTCCTGCTCCTTGATCTCACCGGTCTCCTTATTGTGGAGACGGACGCGGACCTTGATGGGCTTTGCATAGGTGGCATCCCGCTCACGGCACTCATCAACGGAGTACTTGGGAGGCTCGTTCATGGTAAAGTCCAGGAAGCTCAGCTCGAGATTTCCGGAATAGTCTGTAATGGTACCCACATCACGGAATACCTCCTGCAGGCCTTCCTTCAGAAAGTTCTCGTAGGACTCCTTCTGGATACGCAGCATATTGGGCATCTGAAGGATATCATCGTGCTTCTGATAAGACTTTCTCAGGGTTTTACCGTAATATACGTCTTTCACCATTGCCATTGGAACATCACACGACCTTTCTTACCCGGCAAGCCGGGAAAATTGCCGAACATTTGAAACGCCCGGCGCAGTTGCTACATTTTAAAAGTGGCCTATTGCGGAATGATTCCAGATGTGCTAAGATAGCGCCAGAATCAGTTTTTGCGCACTTTCCCGCAAAATGGCATACTAGATGTATATAATACCGCAAACGCCTTTCGTTGTCAAGGGTTTGCGGTATTTTTATGCATATTTTTATCTTTTTCAGGAGGAAATCTCAGGAGCCTTCCCAGAATGGGCATCTCCGAAGCGTTTGAGCACCCATTTGGTGAAAAAGCAGCTGAAAATTGTGGTAAATACCACACCGCAGGCGATCTGTGCCATGGCGCTCTCCACATAGGGGGCATATTGAGGCAGCAGCTCCGCCACAATGGGCGGCATGGAAACCGACGCCCCTGCCACACAGCTGAGACTGGCGGCAGCATAGCCCGGCTGCCGCAGAATCAGCTTATCCACCAGCAGCATCAGCCCCAGACAAAACACAACGTAAATCCCGCTGAGTACCAAACCGGAAACGCCGGTCTTTACCGCCGACACCAGATTCACCGCCGCACCGAAATCACAGCCTGCAAAGAACAGCATGGGTCGGGTGGCGCCCCCAAAGAGCCGTCTCAGCTCCGGGTCCAGATTGCCCAGAAGCATGCCGATGAGGAAGGGCACAAGGGTGGTTACAATGGCCATATAGTCAAAGGCCGCTCCCTCCAGCACCCCCAGAATCACTGCGGGAATGGTGGGCGCCACCACCAGATTATAGAGGCCGAATCCCGGCGGGTCCACGGAATCTCCGTGGGCTGTAGCCACCGCCAGAAAGGTTCCCGGATTCAGACTAATCACTGTAATACAGAATGCCAGTACGGAAATCCCCAGAATTCCATCCGTACCAAAGAAGTGGAGATAGCCGAAGGTCAATCCAACCGCAATGAGAATCTTCGCAAGGAGCAGTACCCCTCCCCGCCCCATGGCAGCAGGAACGTCTTTGACCCGAAACTGGGCCCCAGCCAGAAACAGCAGCGCGCCGATAAATACCTGAGTTCCGTAGGTGGAAAACAGCTTTGTGGTAATGCCGCCTACCTGCAGGGCCCCGGGACAAGCGGTATTGATGATGGCCGTACACAGCATGGGCACAAGAATGATGCCGCCGGGGATCTTGTCGATCTTTTCAAGGATTTTCACCGGAATTCTCCCTTTTCTTTCAGAATGTGTTCATTATATCGGCTGCCCCACTGAAATGCAACCGGGTTTCATCCGACAATTTTGCAGCAATTCTCCCAAACAGCACATTTTTCTGAAAAAATTCCCTGCAAAACGTAGGAATATGTGCTATACTAAAATCCCTAAATGAATTATGGAGGAGATACTATGAAAAAGAGAGAAAACCCCATAGCCTTACTTCCCATTGCGGTATTCCTGGTGCTGTATCTGGGTCTGGGCATCCTGTTCGAGTACATCCTGAAGATCCCCATGGGCTTCTACAACATCCCCATTGTGGTCACGTTTGTAGCAGCCCTGCTGATTGCCTGTGTTCAGAACAGGAAGCTGTCCTTTGATGACAAGCTCGCACTCATGGGTCAGGGGATCGGAGACAAGAATATTGTCACCATGATCCTGATCTTCCTGCTGGCCGGTGCATTTGTGGGTGTTGTTGGCCGCTCCAGCGCCTCCAGTGTGGCATACTTTATGCTGTCACTGGTGCCCACAAGGTTTGCCGTGGCTGTGCTGTTTGTGGTCAGCTGCTTTGTATCCCTGTCTATGGGCACCTCCGTTGGCACCATCACCCTGATTACCCCCATTGCAGTAGCAGTCGCACAGGGCTCCGGCTTCAGCATTCCCCTCTGCGTAGGCTCCGTCATGGGCGGCGCCATGTTCGGCGACAACCTGTCCTTTATCTCCGACACCACCATCGCCGCCTGCAACGGTCAGGGCTGTGAAATGAAGGACAAGTTCCGGGAAAACTTTGCCATCGCCCTTCCCGCGGCCCTTGTGGCGCTGGTTCTGATTCTTGTACTGTCCTTCCGGGCAGAGCTGGGCGGTGCAGTCACTGAGGACTACAGTCTCATTCAGATCATCCCCTATCTGCTGGTTCTCATCGGCGGCATTATCGGCATCAACGTGTTTATCGTCCTTCTGATCGGCATTCTCTCCGGCTCCATCATCATGCTGGCCACCGGCGCTACTGCCGCCACCGACCTGCTTGCAGGCATGGGCTCCGGCGTTTCCGGGATGTTTGAAACCGCCATGGTTGCCATTCTGGTGGCTGCCATGTGTGCCCTGATTCGGGAGCATGGCGGCTTCGAGGCACTACTTTCCTTCATCCGGAAGGTTTTCCGCGGCAAAAAAGGCGGTCAGCTGGGCATCGGCCTGCTGGTAGGCGCAATGGACATCGCCACCGCCAACAACACCGTTGCCATTGTCATGGCCAATCCCATTGCCCAGGAGATGGCCGAGGAGTACAGCATCACTCCCAGAAAGTCCGCCTCCCTGCTGGACACCTTCTCCTGCATTTTCCAGGGCGTTATCCCCTACGGTGCCCAGATGCTGGTTGCCATTTCTGCCGCAAGCGAGCTGGGTCACAGCATCTCCGCGTTCCAGATCATGCCCTACCTGTTCTATCCCTACCTGCTGCTGGTCAGCTCTCTGCTGTTCATCTTTGTGATTCCCGAACGGAAGGCAAAATGATCCTTTCCTCAATTTCTTGACTTTTTTCAGGGGATCTGATATATTGTGGTGAATTCATTTAAGGAGGAACCACAATATGGAGAGATTCGTTCCCTATGAAAAACTGTCCAAGAAAAAGCAGCGGGAGATTGACCGTGCAAAGCGGACCACATGGGCAATCAGCCCGGTTACGAGAAAGCCCCAGAATTCCAAGGCCTATAACAGAAGAAAAGCACAGAGCTGGAGAAAGGATTCCGGTTCTGTGCTTTTTGATTTGTGCCAGTGCGTTTGATCGTCCGTGTGTTCCCCTCTGTTTTCCAGCAAAAAGGTTCAGATTGACGGAAAAGCATAAATTCCGCACCTTGCAATCCCCTTGCAGATTGCTATACTATAGAATAAAGATACTATAAGAAAGGAACAGGTGATTCTTTTGAATAAAAGATACCCCAACGTAACCAGTCCCAAGCGCGTCAGCGGTACCCTGCTGAAAAACCGCATTATTCTGGCCCCTTCCACCATTCACTCCGCCAATGACGGCACTCTGTATCCCACTGAGGACAGCATTGCCTTCTTCGAGCAGCGTGCCAAGACCGGCGCCGCCATGGTCTACTGTGCCGGCGTCAAGTACTGCGATGTCCGGGATGACGGCGAGCACACCAACTGGGACACCATGCAGCACAACCACAAGCACAAGCTGGCTCATCTGGCAGAGCGCATTCACTTCCACGGCGCAAAGGCCGGCATGGAGCTGATCGGCTTCTTCCCCGGCATCTATACCTGCTCTGACAGCAACTGCATCATGGGCTCTCCCCCATCGGCAAGGAGGTCATCCGGGGTAAGGACACCCTGTACTGGGAGGATGTGAGCATCGGCGACCGTCCTCCCATGACCGCCGAGTCCCCTGTCACCGACTATGACGCCCGCCGTTATACCGGCACCCATCACACCGTTGGCGCCATTGCAGGCGACACTGTTCGTGATTTTGTCATGGGCAAGCGTGTGGAACGCCGGTTCCAGAAGCGTGTGGACGGTGTGATCTGCCTGCCCGAGTCTCCCAGAACCCATTTCCTGAACTTTGTGGGCCGGAACTTCTGCCGCCGTCTTGTGACCAACTGGATGGGCGACGACGGTATGATCCGCAAAATGGGCTGGCGCATGGTCAACGACTATCCCCCGGAGAAGCAGTTTGACCACTTCCCTGCCGGACATTTCCGGGAGAGCTGGCTGCTGAAGGTTCCCGAACTGAAGGAATCCGGCCGCTTCATGAACACCCACGGCATGGGCCCCGACTGCGCACTGGTACATGGCTACGTCACCGACAAGTGGGTCGAGGAGGACACCGGCGATCATCTGGTAATGCTCACCGTCTGGTGTGAGGACATGGACGGCAACATCTTCCAGGAGTGTGAATTCTCCGTGGTGCTTCCCACAAGAGGATAAAAGAATCCGGAGCTGTCTCACTGAGGCAGCTCCGTTTCATTCACTTCGTCATGTTCCTGAGTTTCCGGTTGAGCTTCTCGTAGATATGCTCCCGGAACCAGGGCTCTGAGGACGCCGCCACTGCTTCATCCAGCCCGAACCAACTCACGGCGCTGTTTTCATCTGCCTTGGAACGCAGGCTTTCCCTGTGGTCTGCCTCCAGCAGATAGGTCACATTCAGATGGAGATGGGAGGAAACATAGCTTCCCTTTTTCACATGGCCGTCCACCGTCAGGACCTCCACAGAGAAGATTTCCTCAGTCACCGGACGCACATTGTGGATACCGCTCTCCTCCCGAACCTCCTTCAGAGCCACCTTCAGAAGGTCTGTTTCTCCGTCTGCATGTCCCCCAAGCCAGGCCCAGGAGTCATAGAGATTGTGGTAGGCCATCAGCACCCGGTCTTTGTCCGGGTTCACCACCCACGCTGATGCCGTCATATGGGCCACAGGGTTTTCCCGGAAAAAGGCATCCGGATTGGACTTCAAAAAGGACAGAATCAGAGAAAGATCCCGGCTCTCCTGCTCGTTATAGGGCTGATAGGCTTCAAGCTGCTCTAAGATGGTCACGTCCACCCCTCCTGAATGATTCTGTCCGAAGTATACCATATATACGTTCCAGCCGCAAGAGGCCGGTTTCCGGTGAAACCGGGTGTAAATCGAACAAATCCCCCTCTGCCCCTTGCAAATCACCCGAATTGTGCTAAAATCATATCTGTTAGATTACATATCCCTGCCCCTGAGGCAAACAGGAGGATCCCAAAATGAGCAGTGTAGAAAAGTATATTACAAGCATTCCCGATTTCCCCGAGCCGGGCATCATCTTCCGGGACATCACCAGTGTGCTCTGTGACCCGGAGGGTCTGAAGCTGGCCATTGACGAAATGACCGATCTGGCTCAGGGCCTTGATTTTGACATGATCGCAGGCCTGGAATCCAGAGGATTTATCTTTGGTATGCCCATGGCCTATAAGCTGGGCAAGCCCTTTATCCCTGTCCGCAAAAAGGGAAAGCTCCCCCGGGAAACTGTGGAAGCCTCCTACGAACTGGAGTACGGTTCCGCAACCATTGAGATCCACAAGGAGGATGTCCCCACAGGATCAAAGATTCTTCTGGTGGACGACCTGATAGCCACCGGCGGCACCCTTGCAGCTGCGGCTGAGCTTTTTGGCAAGGTTGGCGCAGAGGTCGTGGGCGCAGTATGCCTGCTGGAGCTGGCAGGACTTCATGGCCGGGAAAAGCTGAAGGGCTTCCCGGTGAGAACAGTCGTATGCTACGAAGGAAAATAATGTTCGATTTGAAGGGGCTGCAAAGCCCCTTCTTTTTTGTTCTCCTGTCCGATAGCACCGGACTGAGTTTCATACGAAACCGCAAAGATTGATACGCAAAATATTATTGTCCATTCTTAACAATTATCCCGGCAGGATTTGGGGCAATAGACAATTAAAATCAGAACCAATTGATACTATAATATATACAACAAATGGCGGATTCCCGCCAGAAAGAGGTACATTATGGAATTGATTCATGGTCTCCCCTATCAGACCTTTGTCCGTGACCCCTATGTAAAGAACGCCATGCCCATGGGCGGCGGCCCTGACGGTCCCGGCGGCCCCGGCGGTCCCGGCGGTCCCGGTGGCCCCGGCGGTCCTCCGGAAATGCCCCCGGAACGTCCCACCTCCGCAATCCTTGAGATTCGCTGCGGAAAGGTTGTGGAAAAGAGCCACAAGCTCTCCGGCGAGATCACCGATACCTGCGCAAAAAACGTAGTGCTGAATCTGAACGACGACAGTGTGGGCGGTGTCTATGTGTCAGGTGAAGGCTCCGACTTCACCCTGGAGCACGCCAACATCCGCATCTCCGGCGAAGGTCAGGGACTGGGCGGCAAGCTCAGCGGTGCAGCCGTAGAGGATCACGCCACCCTGACCCTGAAGGATTGCCGCATCAACATGGACGGGAAGCTTCGCTGTGCCACCTCCGCCGGTGGAAACAGTGTGCTGAAGGTCTACGACTCCATGCTGGCATCCCATGGCGACCCCTGGAACGTGGAGGAAAAGGAAGTTACCTGGGTCATCGGTCCCGGCATGTCCAAGCCTCCTGTATTTCTGGAGATCGAGGGCAATATGCGCACCCACTGCACCGTACAGGACTCCGAGAGCTATTTCTACAACTCCACCATCATTGCCGACTCCTGGGCTGCTCTGTCCACCGACGCTGCCGGTGACCGGGTCTATCTGGAGGCCAATGACTGCAATGTCATCACCACCCGATCCGGCTACGGCACCTATGCGGACACCGGCTGCTACTGTGTACTGAACCGCTGCAATCTGGACGTGCAGAATATGGCCGCCATTGTGGCCGGTGAGTCCGGTGTCAAGCTCAATGACTGCACCGCCAAGTGCGGAAGCTATGTGGTGCTCAATCATGTGGTGGGCGGCGGCCCTGGAGACGCCATTCTCACACAGGTTTCCGACATTGCCATTTCCGGCGGCTCCTACCGCTGTGACGATGCCGCCGTCATCTGCAAGAGCTGCAATGCGGATGTGCTCTTCGACGGGGCGGAGATCCATTCCAAGGCCGGAATCCTGCTGAAATCCAAAGTCAACGACGACCCCTGTGCCCCCAATCCCGCCGGAAAGCCTGTCTACGGCTGTCATGTGACCCTGAAAAATATGAACACCGAAAACAGCATTCTCCATGAGGATCCCAACCGGAGAATGACCATCAGAATGGAAAACACCACCCTCACCGGTGCCATCTGCGGAGGTCCTCTCCTGTCCATGGATGAAAAGAGCCGCTGGACTGCCACTGGGGATTCCTCCGTGGTTCTCAACGGCGACCTGAATCCCGCCCAGCTGGACGCTGTGGCTGGTGTAACCATCACCGCCGTAGGCGCTGAAGCTATGGAAGCCGTCCTTCCCTCCGGCGGCAAGCTGGTGGTTGTAACCGGGTAAATTATTTGCAGCCCCGAAGGTCATTTTCGGGGCTGCACTTGATTCATCGTATTGTTTTGTCTCATTTTTGCAAGTTTTCTTTCGCAGATATGCATACAGTTTTTTGCGTTTCAACGATTTATGCAAAAATTCCGGCAAATTCCGGAACTATTTTTAAAACTGTTGACAAACTACTATGATATTATTACAATAATGCTGGCTTTTATGCACTCTGGCTTTACGGTGCATGCAAATCTTTAAAAAGGAGAATGAGTATGGAAAACGCAAAGAAAACGAAAAAGCTCTCCCTTGCGGGGCAGATCTTTATTGCAATGGTTCTGGCAATCATTGCGGGTCTGCTGATGCAAAACGCAGCTGATTTCGCCACGAACTACATCAAGCCCTTCGGCACCATCTTCCTGAACCTCATCAAGTTTATCGTATGTCCCATTGTGCTGCTGTCCATCATGAACGGCATCATCTCCATGAAGGACATCCGCAAGGTGGGTGCTATCGGCTGGAAAACCGTTGTGTACTATCTGTGCACCACCGCTTTTGCAATCACCTTCGGCCTCATTATCGGCAACCTATTCAAGGGCATGTTCCCCGTTGTAGCTACCACAGACCTTGTCTATGAGGCCGCTGAGGCCACCTCCTTTATGGACACTCTGGTCAACATCTTCCCCTCCAACTTCATCGCGCCTCTGGTAAACGCCAGCATGCTCCAGATCATTGTTATGGCAATTCTCATTGGCTTTGCCGTGATTCTGGTGGGTGAAAAGGCTTCCAGCGTTGTGACTGCCACAGAGCATCTGAACGAGGTATTCATGAAGATCATGGAACTGATTCTGAAGCTCTCCCCCATCGGCGTATTCTGCCTGCTGTGCCCTGTGATCGCTTCCAACGGTGCTGCCATTATCGGCTCTCTGGCCATGGTTCTGCTGGCTGCTTATATCTGCTATGCGCTCCATGCAATCGTGATTTACTCTCTGGCCGTCCGTACCATGGGCGGACTCAGCCCACTGAAATTCTTCAAGGGAATGCTTCCCGCCATGATTTTTGCATTCTCCAGTGCTTCCTCTGTGGGCACCCTGCCCCTGAACCTGGATTGCAGCGAGAAGCTGGGCGCTGACCGTGAGGTGGCCTCCTTCGTTCTGCCTCTGGGCGCAACCATCAACATGGACGGCACCGCCATCTACATGGGCGTCTGCTCCATCTTCATTGCTTCCTGCTACGGCATTGATCTGACCCTCACTCAGATGATTACCATTATCCTCACCGCTACCCTGGCCTCCATCGGCACCGCAGGTGTTCCCGGCGCAGGCATGGTCATGCTGGCCATGGTTCTGACCTCCGTTGGTCTGCCCGTTGACGGCATCGCACTGGTAGCCGGTGTTGACCGTCTGTTCGATATGGGCCGTACCGTTCTGAACATCACCGGAGACGCTTCCTGCGCAATCATTGTATCCAACCTGGAAACCAAGCGAGAGGCCAAAAAGGCCCGCCAGGCTCAGTAATTTCATCTGACTTCTAAAAATGCCCACTGTGCGTTCTGCTTGCACAGTGGGCATTTCGTTTTATTCATCCTCTTCCTCGAACTCGGCGTCCTGGGCTCCGTTGGGATCGTATTCCACATCACTGCCGAAGGAGGCAATCAGGCTTTGAAGCTCCGCAATGCTTCTGCGCATCTGATCGGGGTCTTTGCTCTTTCTGGCTTTGGTGGCATTCCGAATGGCAGCAGATCTGGCCTGCTTCTGTTCCCGGGTGAGCTTTCTGGCAGCCTGTGCCTGATACATCAGCTGCTCCAGCTCATCCTTGGCTGTGGCCTCCTCCTTCTGGCGGCGGTCCTGCTCGGCGTACTGCTGGGCATCCCGGATGGCCCGGTCAATGTCCTCCTGAGACAGATTGGAGGAAGCGGTGATGGTAATTGCCTGCTGCTTTCCGGTGCCCAGATCTTTGGCGGATACATTCACAATGCCGTTGGCATCAATGTTGAATGTGACCTCAATCTGAGGAACTCCCCGCATGGCATGGCGGATACCGGTCAGCTTGAACTTGCCAAGGCTCCGGTTGTCTCTTGCCATCTGACGCTCGCCCTGAAGGACATTGATCTCAACGCTGGTCTGGAAATTCTGCGCCGTGGAGAAAATCTGGCTCTTGGTGATGGGCAGCGTGGTATTTCGTTCAATGAGCCGGGTGCAGACACCGCCAAGGGTCTCGATGCCCAGCGAAAGAGGCGTTACATCCAGCAGCAGAAGGCCCGTCACCTGACCGCCCAGAACGCCTGCCTGAAGGGCAGCGCCCATGGCCACGCATTCATCGGGGTTGATGCCCTTAAAGGGCTTCTTCCCGGTAAACCGCTCCACAGCCTCCTGCACCGCAGGAATCCGGCTGGAGCCGCCTACCATCAGGATTTTGCTCAGTTCCGCGACCTTCAGACCAGAGTCGGAAAGGGCCTGCTGCATGGGGCCCATGGTCTTTTCCACCAGGTGAGATGTGAGACTGTTGAATTTTGCCCGGGTCAGGGTAACATCCATATGCACAGGGCCATCCTTGCCCACGGCAATATAGGGCAGATTCACATTGGTGGAGGCAACGCCGGAAAGCTCGATCTTTGCCTTTTCAGCGGCTTCCCTCACACGCTGCATGGCTGCCGGGTCCTTACGAAGATCCATGCGGTTTTCCTTTTTGAACTCCTCCAGCAGATAGTCCACCACACAGGCGTCAAAATCATCGCCGCCCAGACGGTTATTGCCCGCAGTGGCCAGAACCTCAATGACGCCGCCGTTGATATCCAGAATGGACACATCAAAGGTGCCGCCGCCCAGATCATAGACCATGACCTTCTGAGCATCTTCCTTATCCACACCGTAGGCAACCGCAGCGGCGGTGGGCTCGTTGATGATACGCTTCACATCAAGGCCGGCGATCTTGCCCGCATCCTTGGTGGCCTGACGCTGAGAGTCGGTAAAGTAGGCAGGAACGGTGATAACCGCACTGTCAACGGGACCTCCCAGATAGCTCTCCGCATCCTGCTTCAGCTTCATGAGAATCATCGCGGAGATCTCCGGAGGGGTAAAGCGCTTTCCATCGATTTTCACCCCGTAATCGGTGCCCATTTCACGCTTGATGGAGGAAATGGTGCGCTCCGGGTTGGCAACGGCCTGACGCTTTGCCGCCTGTCCCACCAGCCGCTCGCCGGTTTTTGTAAATCCAACCACAGAGGGGGTGGTTCTGCCGCCCTCAGCGTTGGGAATGACTGTGACCTCGCCGCCCTCCATGGCACACACGCAGGAGTTGGTGGTACCAAGGTCAATTCCAATAGTATAAGCCAATTGATTGCCTCCCTCAGTTTGCCACAACCACAAGGCTGTGGCGCAATATCCTGTCACCCCGGCGGAAGCCTGTCAGCATCACACGGGTAATCACACACTCCCCCAGTTCAGGGTCAAGGATGTGTTCCGCGGCTTCGTGGAGATTGGGGTCGAAGGTCTGTCCCATGGCCGGGATTTCCTCCACACCAAGCGCCTCCATCTGCTTTTTCAGGGTGTTCATGGTCATTTCAATGCCCACGCGAAAGGCTTCATCCTCCGTGGACTGCTCCAGTGCCCGCTGGAGATTGTCAAATACGGGAAGTATCTGTTTCAGTGCATCGCAGCCGCCCTGATGATAGGACTGCTCCTTAATTTCCGCGTTCCTGCGGCGATAATTCTGATATTCCCGTTCCAGCTCCGAAAAACGAAGCTCGCATTGATCCAGCTTTTTACGCAGCACAAGCGGAAAACCCATTGCGGCACCTCCATACAGATTTACTCAGCAGCACAGATATACCCCCCGGCCGCCGCAGCAGATATTGAACAGGCACCAGAACATACACATTCTGGAGCAGAAGCTGTTGCTTCCCATATTGAAGCCATAGCTTCTGCCGGTATTGGTGTAGGCCTGTCCCCCGGACTGCACGATCTGGTAGAATCTCTGATAATCCAGATTATCCGGCTCCATGTCCATAGCCCTGCGGATGTGCTCCATGGCAGTGACCCGGTTGCCCTTTCCATAGTTTGCCCTGGCCGAGCAATAATACCAGCGGTCATCCCGGTCTGCCATTGCAACGCGGTCCAGCACATTCATGGCATCGTCATAGGCTCCCGCATTGATATAATGAAGGGCAGCCTGAATATCCGTGGAATCCCGGGTTTCGTATTGTGTATTCTGATAGGTTCGCTGCTGTGTTCCGAACCCAAAGGGGTCAAATCCGAATCCGAAGGGGTCATACCCCGCTCCTCCGGCAGAACCGCCATTGGCACTGCCGCCGTAGCCGCCGCCATAGCTGCTGCCATATGCTCCGCCGTAAGCACTCTGCTGGGGCTGGGGATTCTTAATGGCCTCATAGGCCGCATTGATCTCATTCATTTTCTGTTCGCAGGAAGGGTCTCCCGGATTCAGGTCCGGGTGATACTTCTTTGCCAGCTTTCGGTAGGCCGATTTGATTTCGTCCTCGGAAGCTGTTCTGGGGACACCCAGAACCTCATATGGATCTCTCATGTCCTCAATACTCCTTACTCTTTTTCCTGTTCTTGCTGGCCGTCAGCGCCGTCCCGTTTCCGGAACGCACGGTTATACTGCTGCCAAACTCCACTGTAGAGGATATTTCGCATTATGTCAAGGTCCTGCTCCAGCGGCAGGTATTCAAAGGCTCTTGTGGCGTCGGAGAGCAGCATGGTCAGAAGGTCCATATCCTCCGCTCTGGAACGCGCTCCTGATGTGACCGTCCGGAGGGGATTGGGTCTCCCCCGCTTTTCGTCCTTATGATAGTCGATACAGGCATCCATAATATAGATAAACCGGCCAAGTCCCTGTCCCATGGCACGAAGGGCAGGCGCCCAATGATCCCCTTCATCCGGTACGAACAGCTCCCCCATCAGATTGCCAAAGACATCCGCGGCACGGTCCGCACTGACCTCCGGCCCGTCCTCATAGCGATGAAGCTCCCGAAGGGATTCCTCCATGACCCTGGCCTGACGGGGATATTGGGAAACCAGACGGGAAAAGCGCCTCTTGAGCGTCTTTGCAAACAAAAGCCGTGAGAGGCTTTTCTCATCCTCCCAATCGTCCATGCAGTCATAGTATGCCAGCATCAGATTCAGGTCAGCCCCGTAATCCGTGAATTTGTTATAAAAAAAGGGGCGTTTGTGCATGGGGTGTACAGGGCACCGGGCAGAGCCGGTTTTCTCCTCCGGCTCATAGAGGGAGGAAAGCACCAGCACAAGAAATGTCATGTCATAGCTGAGGGTCATTCGTCCAAATAGCCCCTGCCGTTTCTGAAGCCGCCGGCAGAGGCCGCAGTAGCAGGCGCCGTACCGGCTTCTGGCATCGTCCGACAGCAGCTCGGGGGCCGCAGTAATATATCCAAACATCAGCTGTTCCTTTCAAAAACGTGGCTGCACCGTTTACAGGTGATCCGGATGTGTCCCTTTCCCTTGGGAACCCGCAGAACCGTCCCACACTGGGGGCATTTGAAGAAGCAGTAGAGATTCTTCTGCCGTTTCCGTTGTTTTCTGCGGGCAATCAGATCCGTTACAGGACGCATCAGCTTCAAAAATCCCTCATTTTCCCTGTCACGTTGGGGAAGGTTCCGGCTGAGAATCCGAAAATAGGTCCCCGCCAGACCAAAAAACGCCAGCAACCACAGGATCGAACCTGCCACGCCCCGTGCAAACATAGCGACAATCAGAAGAACGCAGGACAGGACGCTTGTAAACATGCTCAGTTCGTCATGTCCATGGCGGCCATCCATAAATCTCCGGTCCCTGCGCACAGGTTCCACCCACCTTTCTTTTTGTAATAGGAACACTTTAACAGCACTTTGTGAACTGAGTATAAACATTCTCCGGTTTTTTGTTTTTTCTTCAATTTTTCTCTTACCCTTTGCAGGCTTTGCCAGTTTACACAAGCCGCTGTCCATGATACAATACACTATGGTAGATTGTCCAAATAAGACGAAAGGAATCTCTGAGTTTTGTGAAAATTAACATAGAACTTCTCTTGACTTTGGGACAATACCATGGTTTAGAATGAATCAGGTAGAATCGGAGGGATATCTATGGCTAATTCCAATGCTGCGCAGCAGAATTCCGAGCCTCAAAAGAAAATCACCATCGGCCCACTGGAACGGGACGGCGAAAAGCTGATCCATTCTCTTGAGAAGGGCAATATGGTTGCGATTCTTTCAAAGGCCGAAATCATGTATACCCTGCTGCGGGGCGATTATCTGTGCTACATTCACCCCATCGGTGCCGAGGAGGGCCGCGCAAAGCGCCTGCCCAACACCGAGGAGTGCCGTGCAGTGGTAAAGAACCTTTCCGGTCTTGCAGACCAGCTTTTCGAGGTGGAGTTTGAACTCGGAATGGACACCATGGGCGTTATGCAGGCAGCAGAAAATGCCATTGTGGCCTTTCTGGACTCCATTGGTGAACTGCCGGCAGAAGACATTGACTTCATGACCGGTGAGGCGCCCAAACAAAATTCGTAAATCCTTCAGTGTTACGCTGAATAATTAGAAGGAGGAATGATTCATGAAAGTGACGATTCGTGTCCCCGAAGGTGTCGTGACCCTGACTACCGAGGAGATTGCCGCAAAGGCTTCTGAAATCGTCAAGGCATGTCCCAGTGAGCTTACCTGTGCGTTCCGCGTCTGGTATGAGGGCTTCGAGGGATACGGCATGCCCACCCGTGATGTGGTGACTGCCATTGAAAAGGGCATCGCCGACAGCGGCTGCTGGACAAATGTCGGTCCCCGCCGTTTTGAGAAGTATGGCGTGGTCAATGCTTACACCAATGACAACTACGCTTCTGCTCAGAAGGATCAGGACGGCAACCCCATGGTTCTGCACAAGTTCCATGCAGGCAGCAAGTATCAGGGTCCCGACGGCAAGATCTACTGGATCCCCGTGGTGGAGATTTTCGATATGCGCTGCTTTGAGTGGAAAGACGGCAAATTCGTCGGAAATATGGTGGAGATCAACCCCAATTCCGACTATGCCAAGGCAATGGTCGAAGTAAAGTAAGGAGGCAACATCATGGCGAAAGAAAAAATTACCCATTCCATATGCGTGGGCGGCCCTCTGACCGTTCATACCGTGGATGGCGTTATCCGCCGTGTGCGGCCCATTGTGCTCACCGACGATGACGCTCCCGGCTGGGTTATCAAGGCCCATGGCAAGGAATACACCCCCCAGAGAAAGACCACCCTGTCTCTCCTGGGCTTCACCGAGAAGGACAGAACCTATTCCTATGACCGTATCAAGTACCCCATGATCCGTGAGGACTTCGTGGAGACTCCCGATGGTCAGAACAGAAACACCGAAAACCGTGGTAAGTCCGGCTATCGCCGCGCTTCCTGGGACGAGGCTCTGGGTCTTGTGGCCCGTGAGATCAAGCGTATCCAGGGCACCTATGGCAAGGAAGCTATCACCGCCATTACATCCTCCCACCACTCCTGGGGTCTGGTAGGCTACAAGATCTCCCTGTTCAAGCGGTTCTTCAGCATGCTGGGCTACACCAGAATTGCGGATAACCCGGACTCCTGGGAGGGCTTCCACTGGGGCACTCCCCACACCTATGGCTACTACTGGCGTCTGGGCGGCCCCGAGCCCTTCGATATGCTCAACGACGCCATGAAGAACACTGAGACCATGGTCATGTGGTCCCACGACCCCGACACCACCCGTGGCGGCTACTCCGCTCAGGAGTCTGCGCTCTGGCGTTGGTGGATGAAGGAGGCCGGTGTTCAGTTCATCTACATCGATCCCTTCAACAACTTCTCCTCCGTGAAGCAGGCTGACATGTGGGTCGGCCCCAGAATGGGCACCGACGCCGCTCTGTGCGAGGCCATTGCCTACGTCTGGATCACCGAGGGCACTTACGACAAGGAGTATGTTGCAAAGCACGGCCACCGTTTCGACGAGTGGAAGGATCACATTCTGGGCCTTGGCCCCGATGCCACCGCAAAGACGCCCAAGTGGGCTGAAGAGCTTACCGGCGTAAAGGCCTGCGACATCAAGGCCATTGCCCGCCGTTGGGCTTCCACCAAGACCATGGCCGGTTCCGGTATGCGCGGCGGCTTCGGCGGCGCCTGCCGTACCGTTGGCGGCACCGATTACGCCCGTCTGCTGGTGTGCCTGCTGGCTATGCAGGGCATGGGCAAGCCCGGCCAGAACATGTGGACCGGCACCTGCGGCGGCCCCATGAACTACAACTTCTGGTTCGGCGGCTACTCCGATCCCCTGTCCTCCATCGCAAACGCTCCCATTGCCGATCATCCCGCTGTGAACGATGTGCAGCAGGTTCTGTACCGTACCAACCTGCCTGACGCAGTGCTGGACGGTCACTACGAGTGGCTGGGCGAAGGCTTCTGCGGCGGCGGTCTTGACTTCGAGTTCACCCGTCATGTATACCCCCTGCCCGGATGCAGTGAGGTTCACATGTTCTGGCGTTACGGCGGCTCCTTCATGGGCACCATGCTGGACACCAACAAGTGGGTGAAGATGTACAAGTCTCCCAAGCTGGAATTCGTGGTCAACCAGGATATCCACCTGAACCCCGAAGGCCGTATGGCTGACGTGATCCTTCCCGCATGTACCAACCTGGAGCGCACCGACATCGGTGAGGTGGGCAACTCCGGCAACGGCGGTTACTGCTCTCACTCCCAGACCGGCAACTCCTGGCAGGTCATCGTCTATCAGGAGAAGGCCATTGAGCCTCTGTGGGATTCCCGCTCTGACTTCTGGATCTTCTCTCAGGTTGCAGCCCGTCTTGGCTGGGGTGAGGAATTCACCGAGGGCCGTGACGAGGAAGCATGGGTCCAGCGGTTCTATCAGTTCTCCGATCTTCCCAAGCACATCTCCTGGGAGGACTTCAAGAAGAAGGGCTACTACATCCCGCCTGTCTCCTACAAGGAGGAGAACAAGGACCCCAAGACCGGCCTCATCGAGAAGTGGGACGAGTATCCCGGCTTCCAGTGGTTCGCCAAGGAGATCCCCTGCAACACCCCCAACCACAAGATTTTCCAGGAGGAGGGCAAGCTGGGCACCCTGTCCGGCAAGTTCGAGTTCGTCTCCGAGTCCCTGCTCTATTGGGAGCCTGACGACGAGATCCGTACCCCAATTGCCCAGTACAAGGATTCCTGGGAGGGTCACAGATCCATGTCCGCTGACAAGTATCCCTACCAGATGATCTCTCCCCACCCCCGGTTCGACTATCATACCCACTATCAGCAGCATGCAACCTGGCTGTGGGAGATCCCCCAGAACCGCAAGATCATCAACGGCAACCCCTACCTGATCTGCCGCATCAACCCGGTCACTGCCGAGAAGAAGGGCATCAAGGAAGGCGACGTTGTGAAGCTGTTCAACGGCCGCGGCGCTGTTCTGTGCGTTGCCCACATCACCCGCCGGGTACATCCCGAGACCATTCACGCATACACCTCCTCCGGCATCTACAACCCCGTCAACTACGGCGAGTACATGTCTGTGGATAAGGGCGGCTGCGTCAACGTTCTGACTCCCGGCCGTCTCATGGGCGATTACATCCCCGCCATGGTTCCCAACTCCTGCAACATTGACATTGAAAAGGCCGAGGCCGATCCCAATCCCGGACAGGGCTTCGAGCACGTTCTGATCAACGTTGACAACCAGAACGCTTTCCGCGTTACCAAGACTTCTGCCGAGGCCGACTGGCTCTTCGGCGAAAAGGAGGCAAAGTAAGATGAGATACGGTATTGCAATTGATTCCGCACGCTGCATGGCTTGCTATGCCTGCTTTATGGCCTGCAAGGACGAGCACTGCGGTTGGGACACCACGGTGTCCAAGGCACAGCCCCACATGGGTCAGTTCTGGATGGACATCCGTGAGTGGGAGCGGGGCGACAACGAGCGCCGCATCAAGACCGCCACTGTCCCCACCCCCTGTTCTCACTGTGCAAATCCTGCCTGTCAGGCTGCCGCTACGGTAGAGGGCGCTGTGTATCGCCGGGATGACGGCATCGTCATCATCGACCCCGAGAAGGCAAAGGGCCAGAAGCAGATTGTGGATGCCTGCCCCATCGGCGCAATTTACTGGAACGAGGAGCTTGAGATTCCCCAGAAGTGTACCATGTGTGCACATCTTCTGGACGATCCCGACTACCCCGGCAAGGAGCCCCGCTGCGTGGAGGCCTGCCCCAACCAGGCGCTGATCTTTGGCGATCTGGACGATCCCGACAGCGACATTTCCAAGCGCATCGCCGCCGGTAAGGTCACTCAGCTGGAGGCCCTTGAGGGCATGGACACCAGCGTTGTCCACCTGAACGTACCTACCGTTTTCCTGGCAGGCACCGTCTGCGTGGAGGATGACGAGGTTCTCATCGGCGCCAAGGTCAAGGCCACCTGCGAGTGCGGCACCGTCTATGAGATGGAGACCAACTGGGCCGGTAACTACGAGTTCGAGGATCTCCCCAAGAACAAGAAGTTCACCATTGAAATTGCCCACGAGGGCTACAAGACTGCCGTCTACAATGTGGTCACGGACACCGATCACTATGTTGACCTGACCGTTCTGGAAAAAGCATAACCCCCGAAAAATGGCCGGTCCCACCACCGTGGGACCGGCTCAAGAGGGAAAAATCATGGTGCGCCATGACAACACAATCTATTTTGTTGCCATGGGGAATCATGAATTCCCTGATTTGATGAAACTGTAATTCATATAAGAGAGGAAGTATTACATTGGAACTTCGTAATGTAGTCGTTGTAGACGGCTGCCGTACCGCCGTTGGCAAGTTTGGCGGCGCCCTGAAGCCTGTCAGTGCCTATGATCTGGCCTGTGTGGTCATGAAGGGCTGCCTGGACCGCACCGGCATCGACCCCAAGGAAATCGACGAGGTCATCATGGGTCAGTGCCGTCAGACCTCTGACGAGCCCAACATCGCCCGTATGGCTGCTCTGAAGGTGGGAATTCCCGCCTCCGCCTCCGCACACACTGTCATGCGTCAGTGCGCTTCCGCCATGACCGCCGTTCAGAACGGCGCCATGCAGATCATGACCGGCGTCAGCGACGTGGTTCTGGCAGGCGGCACCGAGTCCATGTCCAACGCAGTATTCTATGTCCGCAATGCCCGTTGGGGCGTTGGTACCGGCAATGTGGAGTTTGTGGACGCCGTCACTGAGGGTCAGTTCCGTTCTCAGCCTCAGGAGATGTTTGGCCGCTACAACATGGGCGCTACCGCTGAGAAGATCGCCGAAACCCTGGGCATCACCCGTGAGGAGCAGGACGCCTTCTCCCTGGCCTCCCAGCAGAAGGCCATTGCCGCCATTGACGCTGGCCGCTTCAAGGACGAGATCGTACCCGTAACCGTCCCCCAGGGCCGCAAAAAGCCCCCCATCGTATTCGACACCGACGAATTCCCCAAGAGAGACACCTCCATGGAAAAGATGGGCAAGCTGAAGCCCTGCTTCAACATCACCACCGATGAAGAGGGCCGTATCTGGAACGATTCTGAGCTCACCGGCACCGTTACCGCAGCTTCCTCCTCCGGCCGTAACGACGGCGCATCCGCCATGCTGCTCATGAGCGAGGAAAAGGCAAAGGAGCTGGGCCTGAAGCCCATCTGTAAGATCATCGGCATGGGTACCGCAGGTTGCGATCCCCGTACCATGGGCCTCGGTCCCGTTTACGCGGTTCCCAAGGCTCTGAAGAATGCCGGCCTCACCATGGACGACATTCAGCTCATTGAGCTCAATGAGGCCTTCGCCGCTCAGTCTCTGGGCTGCATCAAGCAGCTGGGCTGGGAGGACAAGATGGACATCATCAACGTCAACGGCGGTGCCATCGCTCTGGGTCATCCCGTTGGTTCCTCCGGCTGCCGGATCATCGTCACCCTGATGCATGAGATGAAGAAGCGCGGCCTCAAGTACGGCCTTGCGACCCTCTGCATTGCAGGCGGTATGGGTCAGGCTACCATCATTGAGATGTGTGACTGATACTCTGAAAACTCCTTGCAGAAAATCCCTGTTGCATTTTACGATATTTGAACTATTATATGAGAAAGGATGTATTACCAATGGCAAAGTCCAATAAGATTATGATTCAGGTCTGCCTCTGCGGCGCAGGCACCAAGAAGTCACAGGCCCCCACCGTTCCCTACACCGCTGACGAGCTGGCTGAGCAGATCGTTGCCTGTGCAAAGCTGGGCGCTTCCATCGCCCACATCCACGTCCGTGAGGACAAGGAAGTGGACGGCGTCATGCAGATCGGCTACAAGTCCATGAGCCTCCAGAAGTTTACCGAGGCTGTGGAAAAGACCCGCGAGCTCTGCAAGAAGGAAGGCGTTGACATCATCATCAACCTGACCACCTCCGGCGGCGAGTATGAGGATTACAAGCGTCTGCAGCATCTGAGCGCTCTGAAGCCCGAGATGTGCTCCTTCGATCCTAACACCCTGAACTGGGCCAACAGCTACATCTTTGAGAACAGCCCCCGGTTCCTGAACCTGCTGGCTCAGGAGGTTGTGAAGGAGGATGTGAAGCCCGAGTTTGAGGTCTTTGACACCGGTCACATTGACTCTGTCATGTATTATGTCAACAAGCACGGCATCCCCAAGCCTCCCCACATTCAGTTCATCATGGGTGTCGGCGGCTCCATGCCCGGCACTGCTGAGAACCTGGCCTTCATGGTCAACAAGCTGCCCGAGGGCGCTACTTGGTCTGTTTCCGGTATTGGCAAGGCCCATATGCCCATGATGCTGGCCGGTCTGGCTCTTGGCTGCGACGGTCTCCGGGTTGGTCTCGAGGACAACGTCATGTACGGCAAGGATGCTGACGGCAACAAGATCATTGCCACCAACGAAATGCTGGTAAAGCGCGCCGTTGATCTGGCAAAGCTGGCAGGCCGTGAGATCGCCACCGCACAGGAGGCCCGTGAGATTCTGGGCATCACCCGCAACTGCCTCCGTGACGAGGGCTGATTGACTGACACTTTTCTAAACCTCCAAATATGATTCGGGGCCGGTTCCGGCCGGCCCCGGAAATCTTCTCCGAGCGTATACACCTAAGGCGATGATGCAATGGTATATACGCCTGACCCATTTGAGTCACAGGGCTGCAAGGGAAACCGACCAGCCTTCCATGCAGATTGATCTGCCGAAAAGGAGAGCACTGTACCATATTTCCGTACAGCTCTGTCCTTTTTGACAGAGCTGTACTTTTTTTGACAGGAGGAAGTTCCATGCTCCAAAATGTAACCTTTCAGGAGGCCGCAAAGGTACTTCTCGAACATGTGGTTCCCGTGGGAACCGAAACAGTTCCACTGACGGAAGCTCTGGGCCGAATTCTGGCACAGGACGTTTTCGCCCAAACCGACGTTCCCCCCTTTGACCGTTCTCCCTTTGACGGCTACGCCTTTCAGGCTGCCGATTCTCTGACCGCATCTCCCGAAAATCCCATTACCCTTCGCATTACCGAGGAAATCCCCGCAGGCAGTATGGGAACCATTCCCGTTACCAGCGGATATGCCGCAAAGATACTCACCGGCGCACCCATTCCTCCCGGCGCGGACACGGTTTGCAAATTCGAGGACACTGTATTCACGGCTGAAACCGTCACGCTCAATCGTGTCTATCAGACTGGAAAAAACATCGTTCTTCGGGGCGAAGATCTCACCGCCGGTGATATTTTGGCACAGAATGGCCAACGGATTGACGCTGCCCTCTGCGGAACCCTTTCCACCCAGAACATCGCTTCTCCTCTGGTCTATCGGAGGCCTTTGGCGGGAATCATCACCACTGGCAGCGAACTGTGCGATGTGGGGACTGCTCTCTCCGGGGGCAAAATCGTCAACTCCAACCGCTATACCTTCACCGCGGCTCTGCAAGCAGCAGGCTGCCATACGGAGTTTTTCGGCTGTCCCGGGGACACAGTGGAATCCATCGCCCAGTGCTTCCGGTCCGCCGCTGAGACTTCCGACCTCATTGTCACCACCGGCGGCGTCTCCGTGGGAGATTATGACCTGACGCCTGCCGCACTGGAGGCCGCAGGGGGCACCCTTCTCATTCAGAACATGAAGCTGAAGCCCGGCGGAAAATGCTGCTTCGGTATGCTGGGAAGTGCTCTGGTCTGCTGTCTTTCCGGCAACCCGGCGTCCAGCATGACCGCCTTTTACGCAGCCGTGCTCCCCGCAGTGAGAAAGCTCTGCGGCAGAGCTGACTGTGATCACCGCTATTTCCCTATCACGCTGCTGGATGATTTCCCAAAAAAGAGTCCAAAGCCCAGGCTCCTTCGGGGCATCCTCTCTCTGGAGGAAGGAATCGCAGGCATGCATATCACCGGAGAGCAGGGCAACAGCGTGCTCCACACCATGATCGGCTGTAATGTGCTGGCCATGGTTCCCCCGGGAACCGGCCCCCTGAAAAAAGGCAGCACACTGACAGCTTTTTCACCAAACTGACTGCGAGGAACGTACCATGAAAAAAATCAAAGTTGAAGACGCAATCGGCATGACCCTGTGCCATGACATCACTGCCATTCGGGACGGCTTCAAAGGCGCCGCCTTCAAGCGCGGTCATGTGATTACCGAAGAGGATGTGGAAAACCTCAAGGATATTGGCAAGCGCCATGTATTTGTCTGGGAGGAAAACGCCGGAGAAATCCACGAAGAGGATGCCGCCATTCGTCTGAGCAGGCTCTGCGCCGTGGAGGGCGGCAAGTACACCGGCCCCAGTGAGGGTAAAATGGTTCAGACTGCCGCAGTTCGGGGCCTGTTCCGGGTGAATGTTCCCCTCCAGCGGGCCATCAATTCCATTGGCGATATTACCATTTCCTCCATTCCCGACCACTACCCTGTGGAGGTGGGCCAGCGGCTGGCCTCCATGCGGATCATTCCTCTTGTGACCCAGGAAAGCCAGATTCTTGAGGCAGAGCGGCTCTGCGCGGAGAGTGAAGAACCACTGATGCAGCTTCTCCCCTACCGGGCTTTGAAGGTTGGCATTATCATCACCGGCAGTGAGATCTACACCGGGCGCATTCCCGATAAGTTCGAGCCTGTCCTCCGGAAAAAGGTTGCCCAGTACGGCGGTGAGGTAATCGGTGTCACCTTCTGCGACGATGACCTTTCCATGCTGGACAATGCGCTCAAAACCTACGCAGACGCTGACCTGATCCTCATGACCGGTGGCATGAGCGTAGACCCCGATGATCTGACCCCCACCGCCATCCGCAATGCCGGTGCAAACATTATCACCTACGGTATGCCTTCTCAGCCTGGCAATATGCTGCTGGTGGGATATCTGGGCAAATCCACGGTGGTCGGTGTTCCCGGAGCCGCCGCAAAACTGCCCACCACCACACTGGACGTGGTGCTCCCCCAGATTTTCGCAGGCATTCCCTTTACAAAAGAGGACTTCATCCGGCTGGGGGACGGCGGATTCTGCCAGAGCTGTGACGCCTGCCATTGGCCCAACTGCACATTTGGAAGGTACTGAGCCATGAGAGATCAGTTTGGACGTGAAATCACCTACCTCCGGGTTTCCATTACGGACCGCTGCAACCTTCGGTGCCGTTACTGTATGCCCGAGGACGGTATCTGCAAGCTACAGCATCAGGACATTCTCAGCTATGAGGAACTGACGGAAATTGTCACCGCCGCCGCAGAGCTGGGAATCAAAAAAGTCCGTGTCACCGGCGGCGAACCTCTGGTGCGTCTGGGCTGTGCGGATTTCTGCAAGGCACTGTCCCGGATTCCCGGCATTGAGGAGCTTACTGTCACCACCAACGGAATCCTGCTGGACCGATATGCGGAGGATTTGAAAAATGCCGGTGTCAGCCGTGTGAATGTGAGCCTTGACACCCTGGACCCAAGTAAATACACAAAAATCACCGGCGGAGGAGATATTTCCCGGGTGTTGTCCGGCATCCGCAGGGCAAATGCGGTGGGTCTTGCTCCCCTGAAAATCAACGCGGTACTGATCGGTGGCTTCAATGATGACGAGATTCCTGAATTTGTGGAGCTGACCCGTCAGTATCCCGTGGAGCTTCGCTTCATTGAGCTGATGCCCATGGGTCCCGGGGGCGAATTTGGAGAACAGGCTTTCCTCCCCGGAGATACGGTTCTACAGAAATGTCCCCAGCTTCAGCCCCTTCATCAGGACGGCGGTGTTGCCCGGCTCTATCAGCTTCCAGACGGAATTGGCCGGGTGGGTCTCATCAGCCCCCTGAGCCGTCACTTCTGCAACACCTGCAACCGGCTCCGGCTGACCTCCGAGGGGAAGCTCAAGCCCTGCCTCCACTCCAGCAATGAGATTCCTCTCCGGGGATTACATGGCGAGGATTTGAAAGCGAAGCTGCTGGAGGCGGTCTACCAGAAGCCGAAAATGCATGTGGCGCTGGACGCCCATCACCGGAGCGAAGCAGGCCGCACCATGAATACGATCGGAGGATAATATGGATTTTTCTCATTTCAACGAATCCGGCCGGGCCCGGATGGTCAATGTGGGCGACAAAGCCGACACAAAACGGACTGCCACTGCGGCGGGCCGTGTGCTGGTGAGCCGGGAATCCCTGGAGTTGATACGTTCCGGAGGCATGAAAAAGGGCGATGTCCTCGGAACCGCCCAGATCGGCGGCATCATGGGCGCAAAAAACACTCCCCATATCATTCCCATGTGCCATCCCATCATGCTTTCCGGTGTGGACATTGATTTCCGTCTCAACGAAGAGGACTGTGCTGTGGAGATCACTGCCACTGCCACCTGCACCGGCGCAACCGGGGTGGAAATGGAGGCGCTGACAGCCGTATCCGTTGCCGCCCTGACGGTTTACGACATGTGTAAGGCCGTTCAGAAGGATATGGTCATTGACAACATTCGGCTTTTACGGAAAACCGGCGGAAAATCCGGTGATTTCATTCGGGAGGAGCAGTAAAATGGACTATACAGCAGCCGTCATCACCATGAGCGACAAGGGCTCCCGTGGAGAGCGGGTGGATACCAGCGGCCCCGCCATCGCAAAGATGCTGGAGGAGGCAGGCTACAAGGTGGTTTTCACCAGGCTGATCCCCGATGATTTCAATGAAATCACAGATACCCTCAAATACTGTGCCGACGAACTGGACGTTTTCCTCTGCTGCACCACCGGCGGCACCGGGTTTGCTCCCCGAGATGTTACCCCGGAGGCCACCCTCTCCGTGGTGGAAAAGCTGACCCCGGGCATCCCCGAAGCTATGCGGGCAGAGAGCATGAAAATCACCCCCAACGGGTGTCTCAGCCGGGACGTCGCCGGTATCCGGGGGCGGACTCTGATTGTAAACCTCCCCGGCAGCAAAAAGGCATCCACAGAGAATCTGGCGGCAGTTCTGAAGCCCATTCGCCACGGCATTGAGGTGCTTCGGGAACTGAGCCACGACTGCGGTGAGCACCACCATCATCACGAATCATAATGGAACTCCCGGTACAGCCTATGGACTGTACCGGGACTTTGCTTATTGGATTGCTGTAAGGGAAACGTCGCCGCTGGTGGTGGACACCGTAAAGCTGTTGGTTCCATAGCGGAAATCGTCCGTGTAAACGGTTCCGCTGACGGTGTTGATCCGAGGTGCATTCTGATAGAGCTGCCGTGGAAGATTCAGGTCTACTTCACCGGACACCGTGGTAATGTCAATGCTTCCACAGATTGTTGTACGTTCCGCCTCCACATCCCCGCTTGTAGATTCCGCCAGAAAGCTGCCAAAAATATCGCAGTTCTCCAGTTCAGTTTCACCGGAGATGGTGGATACATCCACCGTGCCCGGCTCCAACCGGGTGGACACCCCCTTGAGATCCACGTCACCGGAGGTGGTGGACACCAGAATTCCTTTGGATACTTCACAGGTCTCAAGGGTTATGCTGCCGGAAACAGAGCCCGCTTCCACCTGCTCCGCAGTGAGATTCTTCATCGTCACCTCCCCGGAGGTGCAGTTGATGTCTACATCAGCCAAATTCAGCTGTTCCATTTTCAGTTCTCCGGAGGTCAGATTCAGTTCCAGAGAACTTGTCATCCCCTTGGGAATCTCTATGGTTACATCGTAATTCTCCTCCAGAAAAGACAGGTTGAAGTATATACCGGAGGGGCTTTCTTTCCGATAGAAGGAAATCGTCTTCTGTCCGGTTTGCCCGTTGGCTTCCTCATCCAGTACATATTCGTCTCCGATTCCCTCAACATAATGAATGTGAATCTGCCGGTCGCTGGAGGGGTACACATATACGTTTTCTGAGGTCAGGGAAACACACAACGTGGATAGATTCTCCGCATCGAGGGTAACTTCCTTCCGCTCCCTTGAAGCATCCCTTGACACATCCTGAAGTCCGATGCCCCAGGCTGCACCGGCAATCACTGTTCCCGCCAGCAGGAAGCAGATGCCAAGAATCAAAAATACTTTGGTAAATCGTTTCATGCCTTTTTCCCTCCTCTCAGCTTCCTGAAAATCCATCTATGAAGCGAAACAAATCCGCGAATGAGCCAGAGCATTGCCGGTAAAAGCAGCATCCCCACGCCAATCAGCGCAAGGCAGCAGCCAAAGGCAAACACCCTGCCAAATATCCCCGTGGGTGATACCGTCAGGAACCAGCTGGCAACCGCCCCAATGGCCCCGCAGATGATAAACACACCCGCGCAGAACAAAAGCGAAGCGAGAATCGCCCAAAGGGAAATATAGATTCCCAAAGCGGCGCCGCCAATTCCCAGACCAATTCCAAGCCAAACAGGACTTCCAATAATCAGCAGAACAATGGCCCAGACAGGCATCCGCCGTTTTTCCGGCCCTTCAAAGACCACATTTACATCCGGTTCCGGAGCCTTCGGCACAGGCAGAATCTGATTTTCCTGCCGGTATTCCTCCAAAGCCCGCTGGGCCAGCTCCGGGATGGGACCGAGGGCCTCAATCGCTTCCTCCTCTGTCATGCCATCGTCCATGCGGTCATCCACAGACTCCAGATAATACTCCAATACCTTTTTTGTCTCTTCAATGGGCATGCTGGTCAGTTCATTGCCCAGAGCGTCTATAAACTCAAGTTTTGTCACGGTCATACTCTCCTTTTATATAGGAATACACCTTCATGACGGCTTCCCATTCCTCCAAAAACTGCTCGATCCTTTGAATTCCCGCCTCCGTAATGCTATAGTATTTTCGGAGCCGGCTCTGATATGCCTCTGAATAGGTGGTCACCATCCCCGCCTTTTCCAGCCGACGCAGGATGGGATATAAGGTGGATTCTGATATGCTGAAATATGGGGATACATCTTTAATGATCTGATATCCATAGGAGTCACTTTCCAGCAGTGCGGCCAACACGCTGACCTCCAGGATTCCCCGTTTAAGCTGTGCGTCCATAAGACACCTCCTTATGCACAATACTATACTTCACACAGTATTGTGTGTCAAGAGGTAAAATGAAAAAATCCCGATCCATTTTCGGACCGGGATTTTTATGCCATATTCACTTGATGGGAAGCCAGACCTCAAAGAAGCCGGTCAAGGCGTCTCCCTCAGACACGGAGCACAGCAAACTGCCTCTGGCAGGGCCGCAGATGATCAGGCCGTTTGCCTGACAGTAGTCCACCATATAGCGGATCAGCTGGGGGGAAAAATTCCCCTTGCCGGAGCTTTTGAACACAGAACGGAGGCAGCGATGCTTGGGAATATGTAAAACCGGAGGCTCCAAAGACACATGCAGCAGATTCACATATTCCATGTTGAGACTCAAGCCCCAGGCATAATCCATGCCTTCGTCAGACATGAGACAATCCTGCTCAATCTCAAAGCACCGCTGGGTAAAGGGCAGGAGATTCAGCCATTCGTGGCTCAGCTTCTGAAGCTCCGGGGAATTATCAAAGGTATCAGTATAGCGGTTGAGATAACGAACATACTCGGGACTTTCCACAATATCGCAGACGCCAAGAAGCTCATGGGCTTTCTTGAGATCATCGCGGTACTCCTTTGCCCGCTGGAGCAGCAGCTGACATCTGGCAATGGTGGCTTCAAGCTCATCCTCTTTTGTCTGAAACAGGTCGTCGAGCTGTTCTGTGGAGTAGAATTTTACAATATCCGCCACCTGATCGATGGAGAATCCAAAATTCTTAAACCAAAGACAGTCCATCAAAAAGTTTATATCCCAAAAATCATAGTATCTGTAATCGTTGTATTTGCCCTTCATGGGCATCACAACGCCCTTTTTCTCATAATACCGCAGAAGATCAGCGGAAATACCGAGAATCTTGGAAACGTCTCCAATTTTATACTTCATATCATTACCTCCCGGAACCATTCCTATTATTATCGATTCGCTCCGGAAAGTCAATGACAATTCTTTGTTGTAACAGAAGAAAACGAAAATTCGTCAAAATAAACGAACAGAAACACTTGACATTGGCATGGTTCCAAGGTGTATCATATCTTCAGATTCAAAAAATACGACAGGAGGAAAATTATCATGGCATACATGCCTCTCAACAAAGATGAGTTTTACCTGGAAACCGATAAGATGCCCAAGATTTGGGACCTGAGCCAGCCCTGGGGCTGGGACACCCCCCTCTGGCCCTTCCCCGGCGCTCGTTCTGACCTGAACTTCCCCCGCGGCCAGTATCTGGAGCGTTTCCACAAGCGCACCTGTACTTACACCGGCACTCTCCATGCTGCTACCCATTGCGACGCTCCCAACCACACTCTCCACGAGGAAGAGGTTGACCGTGAGCGCTACGGCTACACCCTGGCTGAGCTGCCCCTGAACCACTGCATCGGCTCCGGCGTTATTGTCGACCTGACCTGGATGTATGATGAGTTCGAGAAGGCCTTCAACGCTGCCGGCGGCGACCCCGCAAAGATGGGCGAGTGGGCTGAGACCCCCGACAAGAAGGGCGTCATCTGGCACGTCATCACTCCCGAGGATGTGCAGAAGGCTCTGGACAAGGACGGCCTTGAGATCCGCCCCAACGACTGGGTCATTCTGAACACCGGCTTCCATCGTTACTGGAGAAAGAACAACGACAAGTACTTCAACTACTATCCCGGCAACGGCCCCGAGCTGGTGAAGTGGCTGTTCGAGAAGAAGATCAAGGGTATCTCCGGTACCTACGGCGCTTCTGACTCCGTTGTTTACCACTTCCCCGTGAAGGAGCAGATGCCCTGGCTGGCTACCAACTACAAGCTTGCCACCGGTCGTGACATCGACGTTGACTACCCCGACTACGAGCCCTGCCACCGTCTGTTCGGCCAGCATGGTGTTATCGCAGTCGAGAACGCCGGCGGCGACATTGACCAGATCACCGGCAAGCGCATGACCATCGCCGCATTCCCCTTCCGCTGCGAAGCAGCTGACGGCGGCATGGTTCGTCTGGTTGCCTGGGAAGAGGGCACCACCTGGTAATTTGACTAACCTTGTACGTTTTGCCCCACGGTTTTCCCGTGGGGCAAATGTGTGAATAATAAGATCAGAATCAGGGAGATAATTCTTATGAAAACGTTAGCAGATATTAAAAAAATCGCGGTTCTGGGCGCAGGCACCATGGGTCCCGGCATTGCCCAGACCTATGCCATGGGCGGCTATGATGTCACCATGTGGACCCGTTCCGAATCCACCCGTGAGAAGGCAAAGGTTGCCCTCCGTACTCAGCTGGAGACCTTCGCCGAGGAAGGTGAGATCGCTGAGGCTGATGTAGAGACCATTCTGGGCCGCATCAACTTTGCTCTGACCGTAGAAGAGGCCGTTGCAGGCGCTGATTTCATTCAGGAGACCATCGTTGAGAACCGTGACGCAAAGGTAGCCCTGTACGAGCAGCTGGCCGCATGTGTTCCTTCTGACGTGATCATCGCATCCAACACCTCTGCCATGAACATTTTTGAGGTTGTTCCCGAAAAAATGCTCCCCCAGCAGATCATCTGCCACTGGTACGCGCCTCCCCAGCTCATTCCCCTCGTAGAAGTGGTAAAGAGCGAGCAGGCTCCTCAGGAGTATGCTGACATCGCCATGGCCTTGCTGAAGAAGTGCGGCAAAACCGCTGTGCTCATGAAGAAGTTCATCCGTGGTTATATCGTCAACCGTCTGCAGCAGTGCCTGAACCGCGAGGTTTTCTATCTGCTGGACAACGGCTACTGCGATGCAGAGGCCATTGACCTGGCCGCAAAGGCCAGCTTCATTCCCAGAGCCTGCGTTCTGGGTCTGTGCAAGCGCGCCGACTTTGGCGGTCTGGATATGACTGCCAACAACTATCGGAATAAGTCCTACACCATGCCTGAAAACGGCGATGAAATGCCCGCCACTCTGGCAGCCCATGTGGAGGCTGGCGAGCTGGGCATCAAGACCGGCAAGGGCTTCTATGATTACACCGACGTGGATCTGGATGCGCTGAAGGCCAAGCGCGATAAGCAGCTGTTTGAGGTATTCCGTCTGGAGAAGAAGTTCCTGGACGATCCCGTCTGATCCCTTATCCCCGGGCAGGGTCTACCCTGCCCGGAGTCACCTGCACAACTCCCCCATGAAGGCACATCGTTTCATTGGCATCCCCCCTGAAAGCCGCTGTGTCAACTCAAAGAGGAAGGAACCCCTATGGATCTTGTTTTGTTTTCCGGCTATGCCCGTCTCCCTTCCAACACCACCGCCCAGAAAATCTATGAAGAGCTGGCTCTGGTTGTGGTCATTGATATGGCAACAGGTGTCATTCACAATGTGGAATGCACCATGGTCACGGGTCTTGCCAAGGAATTTGTCAGCAATCTGATCATCGGCTACGATATGAAGCAGGGAATCGATCCCCTGGTAAAGCTCATTGAACGAAAGTATCAGGGCCATCTGAAAAAGGCTCTGATCAACGCCATCAAAATGGTGGGCAATCAATATACCGAGCTTCAGAACTGACAAATCAACATTTATTTGTGAAGAGTCCCTGCACCCCAGGGCTTGTATTCGCAGAAAACACTGATCTGGAGCCTTGTGTTTCAGGTTTGGATCAGTGCGCATTTCCCCGGTTAATCGTATGCCACTGCCTGTTCTCAGAGTGGTAGTACCTGTGCCGAATTCAATGATTTGAAATTAGGTGTAAGGTTAACATGGAAATTTCACTGATAATCGGTCTTGTGGTGACCATTGGTCTGATCGTGGGAC
>JAQXMD010000130.1 GCA_029012465.1 Oscillospiraceae bacterium
TGGGAGAGCTGTCAGCCGAACAGGCTGACTGAGAGGGTACTCCGTTGGATGGTTGGGCAGCGCCTATTGGAACGTGGGACCCTCTCAGACTGCCCCTTACGGGGCAGCCAGCTCTCCCAAAGGGAGAGCCAAGGTCGCTTCGCTCCGCAAAAACGATACCGCCAAATTACAATTTGCTGAGTTAACCCGATAAGCACGTTCTATATTAGAAAGCACCAAAGCCATCGGAAGGGGAAAGCGCCATGACCCAGACATTGCCCAGGAGAAAGATATACCGTTACTGCCTGGCGGATATCGCCAAGGGCCTGTTTAACGGAATGATCGGAAATTATCTGCTCTATTTCTTTTGAATGTTCTGTTCGGAAACTTTCCCCTGTTTGCGCCTCTGATAAAAAAGGTGATGCTGGGGATTCCCCAGACCAAAGCCATGCTATCCACCGGAATTTCGTTTACCACCATGTTTGCAGGCCAACGGGAGGATCCTCAGATTCGCGCAAAGGAAGTGGAGACGACCATGTTCCTGCGCGGCGTCCGCGAAGAGGACCTGTATCAGGGACTGGAAAAAATCAGGAAAATCGCTGCCAGGTACGGTGTGGAAATTCAGGAACTGGAGCGGGATTACTGCCAGCCCACCTCCTTTGCCCATCGGCCCTATCAGCTTCTGGAGGAAGTGCTTCAGCACAATTTCCCGGATGTGATTGTGGCGCCGTTCCTTTTGACGGCGGGAACCGACGCCCGGCGCTTTACCGATGTGGCGGACAGCATCCTTCGCTTTGCCCCCATCGACCTGGACAAGACCCAGTATGCCTCCATCCATGGGGCGAACGAACATATCAAAATCCAGAACATCGGTCAGTGCGTCTGCTTTTATAAGGATTTTATCAAGCGATATCAAGGAGTGCAACATATGAGCATTGTGAAAAACGAACCGAAGTACAAAAATGCCCTTCTGCAGGCCATCCGTGCCCAGCTGGAGCACCGTGCCTTCTGGCTGTATCTTCTGTGTGACGAGGCTTCAAAGCGCGGCCTGGATCCCAGAGATTTCGGCAGTGCGGCAGTAAGACGCTGTGGACTCTCCCAGGGTGCGGACCTTGTGAAAAAGGGCGGCACCGACAGCCTGAAGGGCCTGAAAAAGACCCTGTTTTCCAAGGCGGCGCAGCTCGTATTTGAGATGGATGTGCTCAAGAGCACCGACGATGCCCTGGACATTGATTTCCATTACTGCCCGCTGGTCAAGGCGTGGCAGAAGGCCGGATGCAGTGATGAAGAAATTGCCATGCTTTGTGACATTGCCATGTGCGGCGACCACGGCATCGGTGAATGCTACGGCAGCACCCTGGAGCTGCCGAAGTGCATCGCCAGGGGAGACGATGTGTGCTCTTTGCGGTATCACAAGAAAAAATGAATATGATAAACTGAATATGAAAAACCACCATGGACTGTGCAAGCAATCGTCCATGGTGGTTTTTGATGGGAAAAGAAGAACACGGCGGGCCTGTGTTACAGTTCCTGAACCAGTACCGAGCCTTTCTGGCTGCGCAGCATTTCAATGACCCGGTCGGGAGGGCAGCGACGGTTGGTGCGGATCACAAACAGGGCATCGGAGGTATCCGTATCGCTGTGGCCGTTGCGGGTGATTTCGATGTCCAGAAGCTTCAGGTTGTTCTCACGGAGGAAAGACAGCACATTGGCCAGGCATTCGTTTCCGTTGTACTCCATAAAGACATTCATTTCCTGGGTCTTATCCAGCATCCGGTACTCGATCTTGCAGATCACCACTTCCGCAAAGAGGATCAGTGCAGCGACGATGACGCTGCCTTCAAAGAAACCGGCGCCCAGGGCCAGACCCATGATGGCCACCACCCAGAGCCCTGCGGCGGTGGTCAGACCCTTTACCCGCTGGCGGCGGGTGACGATGATGGTACCGGCACCAATGAAGCCGACACCGGACACCACCTGAGCGCCCAGGCGGGCCATATCCGTATAGCAGCCCAGCTCCAGCAGCAGATACTGGCTGGTCAGCGTGGTAATGGCTGCGCCCAGACAGATCAGAATGTGGGTCCGGAAGCCTGCGGGACGACGTTTGAACTCCCGTTCCATTCCCACAAGACCTCCCAGGATCACGGCGAGGAGCATGCGTACGGAGATCGACAGAAGGGTAAGCTCTCTGAGAGGATTCAAAATTTCAAGCATTGTCTGTCCTCCTATACTTCGTCAATCTTGGTGACACAGGTCAGTGCGGCAATTGCAGTGAGGAGTTTTTCGTGCTCATGGCTTTTGTGCAGGCGGATGGAAAGAAGCGCATTGGGCTGCTGACCGGGAATCTCCTTGCCGCGGCCGATTTCCACCTCATAGATCCGGACATTCTGTGACTTGATCTGGTTGAGGATCTGGCCTACATCGTCGATGGAGCGGAATTCGATGTAGATGTTCATGTTCAGGGAACGTTCCACGATAATGGCTTCCAGCCAGGGGAGAATCTGGATGCTGATGACGATGTACAGGAAGCCCAGCATCACGCATTCATAAAACCCGGCACCGATGGCAAGACCCATGCAGGCGGAAGCCCAGAGTCCGGCGGCGGTGGTCAGGCCTTTGACCTCCTGACGGCTGGTGACCAGGATCGTTCCGGCACCCAGAAAACCGATGCCGCTGATCACCTGGGCGCCGATCCGGGAGACATCCGTTTTGGCCTGAAGGGCGGCTGCGCTTTCAGCCCAGGGGCCTGCCAACATACAGGTATAGTACTGGCTCAGCAGCATGGTGAGGGCGGAGCCCAGACACACGAACATATAGGTGCGGAAACCGGCAGCCCGGCCCTTCTTGGCGCGGTT
>JAQXMD010000131.1 GCA_029012465.1 Oscillospiraceae bacterium
TTCTTCAAACAGGCATCCAGAACACTGTCCGCGATGGTATCGCAGAGCTTGTCCGGATGGACCTCGGTGACAGACTCAGCTGTCAGAATACATTTATCTTTCATGATCATGTTCCTCCTTCTTGGGAATCCGAAAAATCGCTTCCCGGCTGTAAATATTTTTGTAAGTTTCCACCTGTTTGTCGGTGAGGGAGACGAAGTCCTCCCGACCGACACCTACGACGAAGAATGTGCCACAGAGCACATCATAGGGTTCGCCACTGCCGTCCCGCAGGAAGCGGTTGGGTGGCAGACCAATGAGCTTTCCATCGTCATTACAGACAATGGCGGCCATATCCTGAAAAGGATAGACCGCCTGAATGGTACCACCCACGATGTCCTGCATCTCCCGGAGATCCCCTGTGATCTCCTTTTCGTAGGGCTTTTTCATGGGTTCGACTACAAGAATTTTTATTGTGTTTCCTCCTTATCAAAAACATCCATCTGCGTTTTGCAGATGGATGTTTTGTAACTTATTTGTGCCCGAGATAGTAATCATATTGGGCAATATACAGGGAAAGCATCACCAGGAAGGACATGATCCCGTTATCAAAATCCACCTCCGGCAGCAATTCCATACACTTATTGATCCGGTAATAGACGCTGTTCCGGTGGATATGTAGCTCCTCTGCTGTTCTGGACGTGCTTTTGGAATTCTCCAGATAGCAAAGCAGTGTCCGGCACAGCTCCGTCTGATTGTCAATGTCGTAGTTCTGGATGGCACGAACGTCCTCGATCTGGAAGGCATTGAAATCCACACCCTCCTGAAGTCGGTCTAAAAGCCGGATCATGGTGAACTGATCGTAGGTACAAAACACCGCATCCCGTTTCAAAACCTGCATGTATTTGAGGGTATCGTAACCTTGATGGACAAAGATGGAAAGCTGGGAGAGGTCTCCGCATGGGCGCCCTGCTCCGCAGCAGAGCCCATGATTCTTCATGATCGCACTGAGCTGGGGGGTTGGCAACGGCTCGTGGTCAAACTCCACCAAAAGCACATGGTGCCCATCATAGAAAAAGGAATAGGTCTCCGGAATGGTTGAAAGCTCCTGCATGAGCAGGTCATTCTCTGTATCCTGCCGGGAAAAAACAATGGGCACATAGGCCTTGCAGATATGTCCCCCGTTTCGGGTCAGAAAATCCCGAATCTCTCCATCGGAATAAGCCCCTCCATCCATCAGCTGCTGAAACAGCTCCTGTACCGTGGAGGGCTTTTTCCCTTCCTGCTCCATTTCCGGCTCCAGCGCCAGAAACGCTTCACAGAGGGCTTTGGCCTCCCGGGAATCCTGTGTGCGGCTTAACTTTTCCAGCAGCTCCCGCTGCCGGGGTGTCAAATTCTGTGCCATAGTTGTGCCTCCATTCAAGGTCTGTCACGCTTACTTTATCCTGATTATACACCGTCGTCAAGGGTTTGTGTTTGTGCATGGGGCATAAAACGGTTTGTGCAGTTTTAGAATCGGTCACAGTGTCAGATCTGGCCTTCCCAACTATAATGGAAGCATCAATCCCC
The DNA here is from genome assembly GCA_029012465.1 of Oscillospiraceae bacterium. Lineage (GTDB taxonomy): Bacteria > Bacillota > Clostridia > Oscillospirales > Oscillospiraceae > HGM13006. The sequence goes on from JAQXMD010000131.1 coordinate 1,549, forward strand.
GGAAGGAGCATTATTATGCAGCATTATGTTTTTGACCTCAATGAAAACGGCAGTTCCAAGCTGTACTGCAAGATTACCGAGAGCCCCCTGGGCATGAACACCCAGCCCAGACCGGCCTTTATGTGGATCCCCGGCGGTGGCTTTGCAGCCTGTGCCCCCGAGGACGGGGAGCCCATCATCCTGTCCCTGACCGCTCATGGCTATGCAGGCTTTACCATGACCTATCCCGCAGGCCCCGATTACCGGTTCCCTGACGTGCTGGTTCTCATGAGCAAAGCCATCCTCATGATCCGGGCCCACGCAGAGGAATGGAACATCGACCCCAACAAAATCGTCATTGGTGGCGGCAGTGCCGGCGGATTTATTTCCGCAGCCTACGGCGCTTTCTGGAATCATCCCGAAATGCAGAAGCTGACCGGCTGCAGTCAGGGTGAAAACCGTCCCAATGCCCTTCTGACCCAGAATGGTCTCTTCAATGCCTACCAGCAGACTGCGGAGGGAACCAAGGCGGTCTCTGTTTACGACTATGTAGGCAAGGATATGCCCCCTGCCTTTATTCTCCATGCCGCCGATGATAGCCTTGTTTCCGTAGATCAGGCACTGGCTCTGGCATGGAACATGAGCCGGGCCCAAAAGCCCTTCTCCCTGTTCATCAGCGACAGCGGCAATCATACAGGTCTCCAGAATTACAAGCGGACCATCGTGGATACCGGCTGGCTCTCTGCTTGCGTGGATGACTGGATGCCCGCAGCCCTGACCTTCCTGGACAACGTTCTGGGAGTGGAACCCGGATACCAGAAGTTCTCTCTGCCTTCTCCCGGTGAAGTCCACGAAAAGGAAGCTCCTCCCGATGGGCCTCCTGCCCCCCCTGCAGGCGAGATGCCGCAGATGGACATCGGCACCTATGAATCCGGCATGGTTTGGGGATTTGCCGGAACAGACGCAGATAAGCTAAGCTGGGAAAAATAAACCCAGTACTCCGAACCGGAATTTTCAAAGGGGCTGAGTTCAAAATTGTCAATGATGGCAATGCGGGAGCCGGGAAAGGCAAAGCGCTGGAACAGCTCCACCTGCTTGTCATAGAGCTTTACGGGAACAGTGTCGGTGATGTGGGTGCCCTCGGCGCTTTTGTAGGTTCGGTGGGTGGTAACCTCCACGATGGCGTAGGGGGTTCCGTTTGCGTCCTTGCGGATGTCGAGTTCCTTGGCCACACGGCCAATTACGGTAATATTCAGCATAATGTTTCTCCTTTCAGGGTTTCGCCATGTCGTGGTTGACCATGGCGGCATAGTAGTTGTCGATGGTGGATGGTGCGTTGAAAAGGGTAGCCAGAAGGTACTGTCGGATGTTACGGATCTTGCTGGTGTTCCGGTCCAGGCTCTCCAGCACATAGCGAATGTGATCTGCGGTGAGCTTCAGGAGCTTGGATTTCACGACCTCCGCAGGAAAGTCCTTTTTCGCCACACGAACGGTTGACTGGGTGGTGCAGACGGTTTCTACCAGGATCTCCAGATACTCCGCCAGCTGCTCTTGTTTGTAGGGATATTCCTGACACAGCAGGTCAAAGGAAATGTTCCGGGCGATGATCTCCCGATAGGCATTAATATCTGCAACAGTCACTTCGGTTC
>JAQXMD010000132.1 GCA_029012465.1 Oscillospiraceae bacterium
TCTGGACGCCACCGATGAGCGTTACTATCCCACCACTGTGAAGGCCAACTTCACCACCGAGCAGAATGAAGAAATCGCCAAGTACGAGGGTGACTTCCTCACCTACGCTGCTGAGACCTGCCTGGAGTTCATGACCGGCGCTCTGGAGCTGAGCGATGCCAACTGGAACAACTATGTTGCCACCTGTGAAGAGATGGGCATCAATGAGATCATCGCCGTCTATCAGGAGGCTTATGACGCTGCCAAGTAATTAAATTTCATTCGCAATAATTACACAGCGTTGACACACAACTGACACAATAGCTTCACATTTCCCCGTTCAGAACATTTGGTTGTTTTGAACGGGGAATTTTGTTGCGATATTGCACAATTTTTTAACTTTTTTTCAATTCCTTTTCTGAATAATTGCGCAGTCAAAACGAATTGATTTTTGCAGGAATATCAACTATAATTGCATTCGTCTTAATTCGTAAGACATCGCAACATAAGAAAGGAGTTTCACAATGAGCAAACGCAAGTTTCTGGCACTGCTTCTGGCTATGTGCATGGTGTTCGGTCTGCTGACTGCCTGCGGCAATTCTGCCGCTGCATCCACCGACGCCTCCGCATCCACCGAAGTGGTGTCTGTGGACGAAGCTTCCGAAGAGGAGGCTCCCGAAGCACCCGCAGCAAACGTTGTTGCTGCTGATTCTTCCGTCGAGGGCAACGAGGGCGCAACCGTCGCCGTAACCGTTGCCGATCCCTTTGAGACCATGGCTGAGGAGTACATCTCCTATCCGCTCGAGGGCGACAACACCATTTCCATGTGGTACTACATCCCCGGCTATGTGGATTTCATGGATTCCAACTACAGCTACAATGCCATTCCTGCCGCTGAGACAGCTACCGGCGTAAAGCTGGAGTTCACCGAGGTCAGCTCCTCCGCTGCCAACGAGACCTTCAACATTATGGTCGCAGGCGGCGATATGCCTGACCTGATTCCCGCTCTGGAGTACTACACCGGCGGTCTGGGCAAGGCCTATGAGGACGGCGTGATCATGGATCTGAACGATTACATGGAGGACAACATGCCCAACTATCTGGCTGTCCGTGACACGCTGGCTCCCGAGACCGTGGATGCCACCCTCACCGACGGCATGACCCTTGCCTTCTATCAGATCAAGGACGGCACCTATTCCGGCAACGGCCTTGTGACCCGCGGCGACTGGATCGACGCTCTGGGCTGGGAGTGGTCCGGCAATCTGATTGGTCTGGACGAGTTCACCGACTACCTCCGCGCTATTCACGACGAGTATCAGGTTCCCAACACCATCTACATGTATGACGGCACCGTGGGCATCGAGGCTGCATTTGACACCGAGATCCCCTGCCTCCAGGGCGACGGCTTCATGACCACCGTCAACTCCGCAATCTTCCGCAAGGGCGACGAGATCCTCTCCGGCTGGACCACCGATGGCTACCGCGCATACATCGAGTGGGTACTCCAGATGATGGATGAGGGCATTATGGAGCAGGACTTCCTGTCTCTGGACACTGACCGCGGCGTTACCAACACCCTGCAGGCCACCGGCGGCATCGGCGTATGGCAGTCCAACGCCGACAAGATTGAGGAGATCGTGGACACCTACGGCTCCGACAACCCCGATCTGAAGGTTGCCGCTATGCCCCGCGTCACCGAGGACCCCACCGCTCAATATGTCTGGAACGACGAGGTCGCTCTGGTTGCCTCCAACGCCGGCTTCTCCATGTCCGCTACCTGTGATCAGCCTGAGCTGGTTTGCCAGTTTGAGAACTTCTTCTGGACCACCGAAGGCTACTACATCGGCAACTACGGCACCGAGGGTGAGAGCTATCACATGGACGGTGAGACCCCCGTATTCGACTGGGATCAGCCTGTCACCATCACCGGCCGCAATGCCCCCAACGCTGAGATGGCTCAGCAGCTGTTCACCATGCTGCGTTTTGTGAGCATGTATGTTGACAACGACATGCTGCTGGCTACCTTCCCCCAGAGCGGTCTGGATGCAGTCAAGCTGTGGACCATCGAAGGCTCCACCGACGACCGCAACTATCCCTCCGCTGTGAAGCTGGGCATGACCACCGATCAGTCCCTGGAGATCGCTCAGTATGAGAGCGACCTGCTCACCTACGCTGCCGAGACCTGCCTGAAGTTCATGACCGGCGCTCTGGAGCTGAGTGATGAGAACTGGGATTCCTATGTGGCTGAGTGCGAGGCCATGGGCCTGAACGAGATCATCGCCGTCTATCAGGAAGCCTACGACGAGGCTAAGGGCCTGTAAGCCAAACGCAATTTCACCATTAAATGCTTTTGGGCCGCTCCCTTTCGGGGGCGGCCCTTTGTCGTCTGCGTTTTCCAAAAAGTATTTCACAAGGGAAAAGCGCCTGCGGTACATCATACGCCACTGGTCATACAGAATATGGACAGGAATATTTTCAATAACTGTTGCTATGCGGCAGCGCATCGTTGCCTGCACAGGCGATCCCTGGCATGTGATTGTAGAGAAGGGAACCCTTACAAGGATACTTCTGCATCGTCCGGAGGTGTAGCAGCATCAGAAGAATCTGCATTGAAATCCCTCTCCTCACGAATACAACGCCCAAGCACTTTAAAGCTGAAAACGGTATCTGCCAAAAACGAGAGGCGTTCAGAAAGCAAACAGGAAAATTCATCCCCCCGCTGTTCATTCGGTATATAGTCGTGATGGGCCAGACAACAGGCGATCCGGGTGGCGTCCCGCTTATCCGTTTTGAGCTTCTTTTGCTTCGCCGACACTGCCATTGTTGTGAGCGCAAGAATGACGCACTTCACATTGTGCGCTGTCAACTGATGATAGCGTGTAAACCCAAGGCAACCAGCTTCATAACCGCATATAAACAGCGTAGCCTCGGGCAAATGGCAGTTCCCATCGCAAAGGCGTTGGGACTCCGCGTCATCGTCTCAGGAAACACACGGGCAAAAGATGCGCTTCTTTCCGCCGGCGCGGATCGGTATATCGTGTATACAGAAGAAAACTATTGGGAGACCCTGTCTGGCGTCGATTACATTATCGACACTCTGGGAGATAAAGAATTTGACCGCAAGCTATCCGTGCTGAAGGAAAACGGCATTCTGCTCAGCCTGCGTGGCATCCCGAATGGGGCATTTGCGGAGAAAAATAGCGTTCCCCTTATCAAGCGGTTCCTGTTCACGCTAGCAGGTGCAAAATACGACAGGAAAGCCAAACGGCAGGGCAAGGCGTACCGGTTCCTTTTTGTGCGGGCGGATGGGGTACAGCTGGAGAAAATTACCCAGATTGTTGAGGCAAACCACATTGTTCCTAAGATTGATTCCCATGAATTTGACCTTTCGCAGATCAACGATGCTTTGCAATTGGTGGCGGGCGGGCCTATTAACGGAAAAGTGATCGTCCGTTTCCCATAATTTCTGTCGGAAATGCAGCGGCTTGAGAGATCAGGCCGCTGTTTTCCTATCTGTATTGCTATGACAGAGAATGAACGGTGATTATCGGAATAAACTGTTTGCAGAAAATTGGCGAATTTTCCTTTTCCCCTATTGACAAATACCCCATAGGGGTATATTATGCAAATACCTCTTGGGGGTATCCATGAAACGGAGGCTGAATCATGACTGAGAAAGAAATGTGTGGATGCTGCGGGAAAACAACTGACCGCTCAGAGGAAGAACGAAAAAAACTGATCCACCGGCTGAACCGGATTGAAGGACAGATTCGTGGGATTCGGGGGATGGTGGAAAACGACGCCTACTGTGCGGATATTCTGGTGCAATCCGCTGCCGTGAACGCTGCAGTCAATGCCTTTAATAAGGAACTGCTGGCAAGCCACATTCGGGGCTGCGTTGCCAGAGATATCCGTGAGGGCAAGGATGAAGTCATCGATGAATTGGTGGCTACCTTACAAAAACTGATGAAATGAAAGGAGGTTTCAGATTTCAGTTATGGAGCAATATACAATAACGGGTATGAGCTGCGCCGCCTGCTCTGCCCGGGTGGAAAAAGCGGTATCGGGCGTAAAAGGCGTCACCTCCTGCTCGGTGAGCCTGCTGACCAATTCCATGGGCGTAGAGGGAACCGCCTCCCCTGATGAGATCATTGCGGCGGTTTGTGAGGCGGGATATGGAGCGGCTCTGAAAAAGGGAAGGAACGATCAGACCGCCCAGTTCTCCTCCGAGGAGGATGCGCTGAAGGACAGGGAGACCCCCGTTCTGAAAAAACGTCTCATTGCCTCTCTGGGGTTCTGGATCGTACTGATGTATGTTTCCATGGGGCACATGATGTGGGGCTGGCCACTGCCATCATTTTTCGACGGCAACCATGTGGCAATGGGGCTTTTGCAGCTATTGCTGACGGTGATCGTTATGGTCATCAATCAGAAGTTTTTTATCAGCGGGTTCAAGAGCCTGTGGCACCGTGCTCCGAACATGGATGCATTGGTTGCGCTGGGCGCTACGGCAGCCTTTGGTTATAGCACCTTCGCCCTGTTCGCCATGACGGACGCACAGGTCAAGGGCAATATGGATGCCGTGATGGCCCATATGCACGAATTCTACTTCGAGTCCGCCGCTACGATTCTTACGCTGATTACTCTGGGCAAGATGCTGGAGGCTCGTTCAAAGGGAAAGACTACCAATGCCCTTAAGGGTCTGATGAAGCTCGCCCCCAAAACCGCCACACTCCTGCGAGATGGTATGGAGATCACCGTGCCGCTTGAACAGGTGGCGATGGGC
>JAQXMD010000133.1 GCA_029012465.1 Oscillospiraceae bacterium
GGTGGGAGCTTTGGCCATAAAGTCATCCTCCACCTTGCTCATACAGTATTCGGTGGACTGGATGATCAGGTCGTCCAAATCCTCGAAATATGTATAAATCTTCGCGGTGCCGCAGCCGCAATACCGCGCCAAGGCGCGGATGCCTGTGCCATGCAGGCCCATCTCTGTGAAGCCCTCAAAACACTGTTCCATCATCTCGACCTTTTTCTCATTCCAGTGTTCTTCTGAATAATGCGCCATCGGATCACCCCCCTATACAAATCGCTCGTTCCCTATAAAGTATACTATATCTATGCGAAAAATCAATAGGTTTCTACTACATCTGCTGAAAGTTTTTCGACCTAGTTTTTCGACATCCCAAGTAAAAGCCCGCTCCATCTCGTGCTGGTTGGGAGCGGGAGGGCAAAAAAAGCGCTGGGAACCCTGTGGCGCCCAGCGCAAATTGTATTTTATTGTGCACCTTTCACAAGTTCGCAGGGCCGCTTTTGACGCCCCGTTGGGGTCAAATTGGGGTCAAACAAACTTTTTCTTCCATTAAAAATTGACCGAAAAGTTAGAAAAACGCCAATAAAACGTACGTTTAGGGGTGTTTTTAGTGTCTTGTGTGACGTAAATAGATTCCGCAATATAGATCCAGCGCTATCTGCGCCAAATTGGGCTGATGTTCTGTTTTTAGTGACGAACCTTGGAAAATGATACTTTTTCCCGATAATTCACAGGCGTATAATATATATAAAACCATTTGAATTGGAGGTAAACCTATGTCTTATTATATTCAGGGGCCTTGTATCAACTGTGGTCGCTGCGCTTCGGTATGTCCTGCAGGTGCCATCGCATCCGACGGTCTGCAGTACCGGATCGATCCGAAAAAGTGCCGCTCCTGCGGACAACGAAACCCAGCTCCGAAATGCAGAAAACTATCTGGGCGGTCATGTATTTGTGGCAGACACCCTGGAAGAGCTGGCAGAGAAAATGGGTGTTCCCGTAGATGCCTTCGTTTCCTCCGTTGCCCGTTACAACGAGCTGTGTGAAAAGGGTCATGATGACGATTTCTACAAGCTTCCCAACTACTTAAAGCCCATCCGTCAGGCTCCCTTCTTCGCCATTCGCAGCCATATGGCCACCGACGGCGTGTTCGGCGGTCTGGATGCAGACGAGAATGTAAGCGTTCTCAGCCACGGCAAGCCGGTGGAGGGCCTGTACTGTGCCGGTGACACCATCGGTAACCGCTATATCAACCAGGGCGGCGAGAAGATCGAGTGTATCAACGACTTCTCCTGGGCCTTTGCCAGCGGCTATCTGGCAGGCAAAAAAATCCTCTGCTATCTGGGTTGATGACTCCGGGGGCTGATTTGCATCAGCCCCCGTTTCCCAAAGCACAAGGAGAATGCTTATGTACAAAAAACTACTGAATTTTTTGAAACCCCACGGCAGGGACATTTGGCTCAGTGCCTTATGCTCCTCCGGCGAGTCACTGTTTGCCCTGTGGATACCCTTTGTCATGGCAAAGATCATGGATCATGGTGTTTCTGCCGGAGACCTTGGTTTTACCATAAGAAACGGTCTTCTGATGACGGTAATGGCCCTTTTCGTCGTGGTCTTCGGCGTATTCTCCATGAAATTTGCCACCCGCGCCGGACTTGGGTTGGGTACGGATCTGAGGTCCGCGGCCTACAGGAAAATGCAGACCTTCACCTTTCAGAATCTGGAGAAATTCGGCACAGCCTCCCTTATTACCCGGCTGACCACGGATATTACCACCATCCAGACCACCACCATTCAGGCCATCAAGTATCTGGTGCGGGCTCCCAGCATGATGCTCTTTGCCGCTGTGTTCAGCTTTATGATCTCCCCCAAGCTGGCATGGATGTTCATCGCTCTGATCCCGGTGGTGCTGATTATTGTCCTTATCATCATCCTGAAGCTTCGTCCCAGATTCTTCGCTATGCAGCAGTGCATTGACCATTTGAATCAGGTGGTTCAGGAAAACATCATCGCCCAGGGAATCGTAAAGGCCTTCTGCCGTCAGGAACACCAGAAGAACATCATGGCCGAAAGCAACGACCGGGTGATGATCGCCTCTGACCGGGCAATGGGACTTTCCATCCTCACCTCCCCTCTGGGAAATTTCGTCCTGTATATGGGCACGATCCTGCTGTACTGGTACGGCGGCAGGGATGTAATTCTTGGGAATCTGACCATTGGACAGCTTTCCGGTCTTACCTCCTATCTGACGGAGCTGCTCTCCCGTGTCCTTATGATGGCAAATCTCTCGGTGATGTTCTCCCGCTCCATGGTTTCCTTCCACCGGCTCCTGGAGGTCATTGAGACCGAGCCGGAGATTTGTGACGGCCCGGGCACGCTGCCCGTTCAGGATGGCTCCATTTCCTTCCGGGATGTGGAATTCGGTTATGCTGGAAGTCCTGTTCTCATGAAAAACCTGAACCTTTCCATCCCCAGCGGTCAAACCGTAGGCATCATCGGCGGCACGGGCTCCGGCAAAAGTACGCTGGTGTCCTTGATTCCCAGACTTTACGACATTTCCGGGGGTGAGCTCCGGGTGGGCGGCAATTCCATCGAGGCCTATACTTTGGGACAACTCCGGGATGAAATTGCCTTCGTTCCTCAGACAAGCACCCTCTTTTCCGGTTCCATCCGGGACAATCTCCTCTGGGCAAGAGCAGATGCCACCGAAGAAGAGATCCGGGAGGCCTGCATTGCAGCCTGTGCCCACGGCTTCATCTCCCAGTTTCCCGAGGGCTATGACACCCGTATCGGCCAGGGTGGCAGCACCCTCTCCGGTGGTCAGCGTCAGAGACTCTGCATTGCCCGGGCAATTCTGAAGCAGCCAAAGATCCTGATTCTGGACGATGCCACCTCGGCGGTGGATATGGCAACGGATGCCTCCATCCGGGCATCCTTCCGAACCCTTTTGCCCGGAGTAACCAAACTGATCATCGCCCAGCGGATCTCCTCCGTTGCCTATACCGACCGGATCCTGGTTATGGACAAGGGAAAAATCGTAGGCGACGGAACCCATGAGGAACTGCTGGAAACCTGCCAAATCTATCGGGAGCTCTGTGACCTGCAGCATTACGGAGAGGAGGCAGAGTATGCGTAAGAAATATACCTTCCGTGAAACCCTTCGCCCTCTGAGCTTTCTGCTCCGGCGGATGCTTTGTTACCCGGGACTGCTTTTGCTCTCGGGGCTGACATTGGTGATCACCACCGCCTGTACCCTGGTCATCCCCTACTTTTCCAAGCTGATCATCAACGATTATATTTTGACAGGGGATCTGCCCGGACTGGTGTGCGTTCTTGCGGTTATGGGCCTTCTCTACATCGTCAGCACCATCTCCACCTTCGCCACCAGCCGAATTCTGGTGCGGATATCCCAAAAGATGAGCCGTGACCTTCGGCGGGACCTCTTCGACCGGATGCAGACATATCCCATGGAGGTTTTCCACAACAACACCCATGGGCAGCTCATGAGTTCTTATACCAACGACATCGACACCATTTCCAGCTTCGTCAGTTCTTCCATGGCAAATGTGGTCACCAATCTGGTGGGCTTCTTCGGGATGTTGACGATCCTGCTGGTCATGAATCCATTGTTGACTCTGGTAAGTGCCGTTTTCCTTGTCATTCAGTATCTGGTCATCAAAAAATCCGGTGGCATCAGTCGCAGAGGGTTTGTGCAGCAGCAGGCTTCCCTGGCAGATTTGAACGGCTTCATCGAGGAATATACCGAGGGACAGAAGATCGTCAAGCTCTTCCACCATGAGGAAGCCGCTCTGGAGGGCTTTGAACGGCGGAATCAACAGCTGCAGGATGCCTCCTACCGGGCCCAGATCTATGCCGGAATCATTAACCCTGCTCTGGGGGGCATCGCAGAGATCAATAATGCCATGACCTGCACCGTAGGCGTCATCATGACCATTACAGGCATGTTTGATTTGGGCTCTCTGGTATCCTTTATCCAGTATCTGAAGCAGTGCAGCCACCAGATCGGCGGTGTTGCCAACATTGCAAATATGATCCTTTCCGCCGTAGCCGGCACGGAACGGATCATGGATATGCTGGAAAAGGCGCCAGAAATCGACGAAGGCACTGTCACCCTGGAAAATGGAACCTGGTCAAACGGTGAAAAGCTTTCCGGCCGGATCGAATTTCGGGATATGGGCTTTGGCTATGTGCCGGAGCAGCCTGTACTTCAGGACATCTCCTTTGTGGCTGAGCCCGGCAAAAAGATCGCTCTGGTGGGCTCCACCGGTGCCGGCAAGACCACCATAACCAATCTGCTGAACCGGTTCTATGAGATCGGGCAGGGCAGCATCACCTACGACGGCATCGACCTGACGGACATCAAAAAGAGCGCCCTCCGGGGAACCCTCAGCATGGTACTTCAGGACACCCACCTGTTCACCGGCACCGTCCGGGAAAATATCCGCTTCGGTCGGCTGGATGCCACCGATGAAGAGGTGGAGCAGGCAGCCGTCCTTGCCAATGCAGACTTTTTCATCCGTCATCTGCCCCAGGGCTATGATACGGTACTGACCGCAGACGGCAGCAGCCTCTCCCAGGGACAGCGGCAGCTTCTGGCAATTGCTCGGGCTGCAGTGGCAAACCCCATGGTGCTGGTGCTGGACGAGGCCACCTCCTCCATCGATACCCATACAGAAAAGCTCATTGAGGCCGGTATGAACCGGCTCATGGAAGGCCGCACCGTCTTTATCATTGCCCATCGGCTCTCCACCGTCCGGGATGCAGACACCATTCTGGTGCTGGATCACGGCAGGATCATCGAACGGGGCAATCACAGGGAGCTTCTTGCCCGGAAGGGCAGATACTACGCCCTCTATACCGGCGCTGCAGAGCTTTCATAAACATAAGAAAAATGGGAGACCGAACCCCCAAAACTTAAATTTACTTGGTCTGGCCTCCCACCTTGCGTTCGGAGCAGGCCGTCCAGATACAGGTGAAGAGCTCGTCGCCCTGGGGCTTCATATTGATGGAATTGCAGCGTCCGCAGAAGCTATAGGCAATGGTAATATCGCACACATAATTTGCAGAAAGCAGCGCTGCAAATCTTGTGTATCCCAGAGGTGCCGCCCACCACGAGACAGAGAAAAACATATTACTCCGTTTCGCTGTGACCGCTACTGGTTACAGCCATCTAAAAAAGTTCTCACCCTGCACCGGATTTGGCGCAGGGTGAGTTTCTTTTCAGGGACTTTTTTACAGCTCCCAGTTTTTCTCATGGGATCCCGCGCGAATCAATCATCGATCACGTCACCGCCGTACTGGCGGTTTTGCGGAAGGATCACATCAAATTTATTGTAGCCCGGGGAGTAGGTGTTCTCCTCGTCCATATGAGCGTAGGGAACCGGCGGGTCCACCGTATGCTGGACTGGCTGCCACATACTCCACTCGTAATGGCGGGTGGACTTGTCGGTGCGCGGAGGGCCGTGATCCTCATTCTTGGGCGCGCTTTGTGCAGGGCCAAGGTTGCCGCTCTTGCAGCGTTCATACATGGTTCGGGCCCAGTTCTCCTTGTCCAGGGATCCGGCAATATCGGGGCAGACCTGCTCGTGGGCCCACCACCACTTGCCGTCGTGGTAGACAAAGTCGGAACCGTATCGCTCCCAGAGCCAGCCACCGCTGCGGTGCTGGCCATCCCGGCCAAAGCGGTTCATCATCGTGCCAGGAGTCAGGTACCAGCTGCGGGCAGACTTGCCGTCATCGGCCACCTCAATCACCGGGGAGGCCAGCACATGGCTGGCACCCCAGTTGGTGGACCGGCGGTCATGGCCGTCCATCTCATGGCCGAACCAGCCGGTAAACCGGGCCGAGCCAAACATCTCGTCGGCAGCGGCGCCGCAGTGGGCCTTGAACATCTCGTCATAACCGATGAGCCGGCCCCAGCCATGGCCCCAGGTGGTGTCTGTGGAGCGGAGCCAGAACACGCCGTACTCTTCCCGGCCGAAGTTGACCCCGTGGAGATAAGCATGACGGCCCTTGAGTTCCTCCACCATCTGACCGGCGGCCACGTTGCGAATTCTCTCTTCTCTGGTGAGATTGGTATTCATCCTGTTGCGCTCCTTTCTCAGACGATGCGGTCGTAGTATTTCTTGCCGACCTTGCCCCTGGGCCCATAGCCCTCTTCTTCCTCGTAGGTCTTATAGGGGGCAGGCATATCCCAGTAGATGTACTCCCAGCCATAAAGGTCATCATAGACATCAAAGGGCTTTGTGGGACTGCCGTGATGACGGGTAAAGGCGGCGTTGTCCTCGGGCGCAAGGATCCGGGGCAGCGCATCGTAGGCCTTACCTGCCTCAATGGTAAAGTCGTGTTGCCAGATCAGGTGCCAGATCTTCCAGTCCTCGCCCTCCTTGATAAATTCGATAAAGCACAAGGCAATCTCAAAGTAGGACTTGGAGGTACCGTCGGGTTTTCCGGTGGCGTCCATACCCACATCGTAGCAGAGATACCGGGCTGTCTGACCGTCATCTGCGATATAGAGCAGGGGCGTGGTGCAGTCGTGGAGGGTGGTCTTGCCCAGGCCCAGGTCTGCGCCGGTGTAGCCTTTTTCAGGCCGGGCGTCCTGGAAGGCCTTTAGATCCGCCTTGCATTCGTTCTCATACGCCTCCACAAAGTGGCGGACCACCTCGTCCATGCCCACATAAAAGCCGTTGTTCACACCAAAGGAGGCGTCCCGCCGGTTGTGGGTCTTTTGGACCCAGTACTTGTCCAGGGCCTCCTGACGCTCGCCGTTGGACCAGGCGAACATGAAGCGGCCCACCATATCCTGGAGGTATTCCTTTTCCCACATACGGACGATATAGGCATCATCCGTATAGGTTTTGTTATGCTCTTGATACATGGTACATCCTCCTCTCAGAGCCCGTAGCTGAAGGTGTCGGCAAAGGTCTCATAGGGTTCGGGAACCTTTGGAGACTTGGTGAAGGGGCGGTCGGTGTAGTAGTTCTCCATCAGTGTGACCGCTACCGTGGGCTCAGGCATATGGAAGGATGCCATCTCCCGGTAGGCCTCGATCTCCGGGAACTCCTCCGGCGCTTCCCCGAAGGAGGTGCCGCACTGGACATTCACGTTCCGGAGCCACTGCATATGCCAGATCCTCCAGCCATCCGCCTCCATGACAAAGTCCACAGCTGCCCAGCCAAAGAGCCAGTAGGCGATGGGGCCGGAAACCGTGACCTTGTTATAGGAGCCCCGAATGTTGAACAGGGCCTTAGCAGTCTGGCCGTCGTCTGCAATCTCAATGACCTGGGAATCCACGGGGATGTAGCTGATGGCGCCAATGCCCTTCAGTTCCTCCTCGGACAGCTCCGCGACCTTGTCCGGGAAATCCTTCTTCACGCACTGGGCGGCCAGAATAATCTCCTCGTCCAGCGCCCGATAGTATCCGGCGACTGCCTCAGGACCCACATACCAGCCCTCGTTGACCCCCAGGCACACATCCTCCCGGCGGCTCCAGTAGCGGTCATAGATCTTGCCCTCCTCTCGGACGGAATAGTCCGCAGAGATTCTGCCCATGAGGTTCCGGATGTCGCGCCGCCACTCCAGCCGTTCCAGCATGGCATCGGGATACAGTTTTTTCATACGCATCGTCCTCCTTGTACATCGATTTTGAAAACAGCTTGCATACTGATATGATATCGCAGACCGAAGGGGTTGTAAATCGAGAAAAACGCACATGTACTGTGCGCAAAATGCACAAAACCCTTGCCCGGGCCGGAATAACATGGTACAATATCCCCAGAAATGGAGGGGAACCAGATGACCCTGGAGCAGATACAGTATTTTGTGGCCAGTGCAGAAACAGGGAGCTTTTCCGCCGCGGCCAGGCGGTTGTTTGTGAGCCATTCTTCTGTCAGCCGGAGCGTGTCCGCGCTGGAGCGGGAGCTGGGGGTGACGCTCTTTGTCCGGGAACGGCGCAGTTTGCGGTGTACCCCTGGCGGAGCAGCCTTTCTGGATCAGGGGCGGGACCTCTTGCACCAGGCGGCGGCGCTGCGGGACAGCATGGCGGAATACCGGGAACAGAAGCGACTGCGGATCACCAGCATCAGCGCCCATGTTCCAAAGGCGTATGAGCTGATCCGCCAATTCCGGGCAGCCCACCCCGAGGTGGAGCTGGAACTGGTGCAGACCGATCAGAACACGGTGATTGAACAGTTGCTGCACGCTGAAACGGACCTGGTCATCGGTTTTTCCTATACCATCCCGGAGGATCCGTCGCTGGAAGTCCTGGCGGTGGAGCAGGGCCGGTTCTGTGCCCTGATGTCGCCCAACCATCCCCTGGCAAAGCGCGCATTCCTGACCCGGGCGGACATCCAGAGGGCTCCTGCACTGCTGGGGGAGAATCCTTTCCGGGACGAGCCCGGAAAGCGGCCCGATACCGTCCAGGATGTCCAGTCCATCATCCTGCAGATCAAGGCAGGCAGCGGCATCACGATCCTGCCGGAGCATGCCGCAGTGGAATTCGGCCAGGGCTGCGTTCTGATTCCTATTCGGGACGATACTGCCCTTTATCGGCTGCAGCTCAGCTGGCGGAATGACAACGACTCAGCGCCCCTGCAGACCGCAGTACACTTTTTTCAAAGCCATATAGAGAAAGAGCGAGCATAGCCTTGAGGCTATGCTCGCGTTCTTTGTTTTTTATTGGACAGCGAGTTGTATAAAATGTATAATATCCGTAGACAAAGTGAAGAGAATGTGTGTATTTTGCAAAAAATCTGCGAACACCGGCGGCTTACCGGTGGAGTCTCATCAATTTTTCCGTGATCTCCGCTTCAATGTTCTTGAAAAACCGAAAGCCAAAATCCGCAAAGGTCTCTCTCTCCGGTGTCGGTTTCTTGTTGGTCTGCAAGCAGCTCAGACAGATCTTGCGATAGCATTTGGGTTCGTCCACCATGCGGATCCGGCATTGTGCCTCCGGCGGCAGCTGGTCATAGTGCTGCACGACCTGGTGGGCGGGCAGCAGCGTGCAAACGCCCAATTCGTCCACCATCTGGTGAACGATCTGGCAGCGGGAGGAGCGGTAGACAATATTCGGCACGAAATTCGCTTCACCGCAGCAGCGCAGGATACTGTCATTGAGATCCTTTCCGCTTTCAAAAATCGCGAAGCGGGAGGTTTGATAGTCCGCCAGCCGCACATATTCCCCGGGTACCTCCATGGTTTGCGGAAGCGCCAGCAGAAGCGGCTCCCGAATAGAAATGATCTGCTCCACCATGGGATGGTCCAGCGGGAACAGGGTCAGGGCGAAATCCGTGTGGCCGTTGAGCAGAAGGCCCAGGATGTCCTCCGGAGGGTTGATATTTTCCACTATGGACAGCTCCGGATGCAGTTGGACAAACTGCTCCACCAGTATGGTGGGCATTCCCAGGAAGGTGGAGGCCAGGCGGAGGCACATATTTTCCCCAGTGGTCATGATGTTTAGATACTGCTGTCCCCGTTCCAGAGAATCCAGCGCCTGGTTCACGTAGACAAGATACGCGCTTCCATAGGGATTGAGCTTCAGATGGGAGGCCCTCCGGTCAAAGAGCTTGACGCCCAAATCGTCTTCCAGTCGTTTGATGACCTTGCTGAGGGTGGGTTGTGTAACGTGCAGCTTTTCTGCCGCTTCAGTCATGTTCTGCGTTTCCGCAACAGCCCGGAAACAGTACAGTTGATTGAGCTCCATAGGCCGCTCCTTTCAAGGGAATTCAAGAATTTAATATTATTATATCACATCGTGTTCTTTGCTGTCAAAATACAGCGTGGAATATATTAATTAAGGAGAGTTGACAATGAAGAAGTTTTTGTCCCTGCTTCTGGTTCTGGCCATGTGCCTGAGCCTCGCAGCCTGCGGCTCTGGCAGCCCCAGTGCCGCCCCCACATCCAATGCACCCGCAGAGGCCTCCGGAGCTGAGGCTCCGGCTGACAACGCCGCACCTGCGGCAGATGCGCCCACCATTGAGGCGGAAGAGCAGGAGGCGCCTCCCGCCGAGGAGGAGATCGCCGTTCCCACGGAGCCTGTTACTGTGACCATCGGCTCCACCTATCCCCGGTTTGTAGGCGTGTTTGATATGGCGCAGATCGCCAATGACCAGATTGCACTGCCCGCGGGCTATCTGGCCTTCGACACCATCATCCGCATGGAAGTGCTGGATGACGGTACCGAGGACTACTATTCTGACATTCTTGAGGATATCTATGTAACCGATGACCAGAAGAGCCTGGTCATGGTTCTCAAGCCCGGCGTGACCTTCTCCAACGGCGAGGAGATGGACGGCTATGACCTGATCTGGTCCCTCCAGCGCAAGGGCTCTCATCCCCGTCTGATGGGCGACTACGGCATGTTCGACTTCGAGAATGCCACCGTGGACGGCTACACCACCACCATTCCCCTCAATTCCTACCGCGGTGACTGGCGGGTCGTCATTGAGGCCGCTGTGGTCATGAACAAGGACTGGATCGAGCAGAATGGCGGAGACAGCTTCGACTATACCAACCCCGAGCTTGTCTGCGGCTCCGGCCCCTACAAGGTCACCGAGTATGTAGCAGACGACCATGTGACCTATGAAAAGCGCGATGACTGGTGGCAGAAGGACACCGCCAGCGCTGCTGTGGCTCAGCCTCAGACCATCATCACCAAGTCCTATGCGGACTCCTCCACCATGCTGGTGGACTACCAGAACGGCGTCCTGGATGCGATTCTGGGCATCACTGAGACCCAGTACACCCAGATTCAGAACGATCCCGCCCTTGGCACCGCTACTGCCAAGTCCTCCAAGTCCGTTGTGGAGCTGATTATGGACGTGGATAACACCCCCGAGCTGGCCGACGTGGAACTCCGCAAGGCTATTGCCATGGGCACAAATATTGACGACCTGCTAATCGTCGGCTACGGCGCCCTGGGCACCCGCCCTGTTGGCATGTTCGCTGCCTCCTCTCAGTTCTCCTCCGAGGGCTATACCTTCGACTACGACCCCGAAGCCGCTGCCGCCAAGATCAAGGAGCTGGGTTATGAGGGCATTACCCTTCCCTTTATCTGCGACGTGGGCAACTCCGGCATGGCCGAGGTCTGGCAGGAGCAGATGCGTCAGATCGGCATCAACATCGACCTCCAGGTCTACGACGTTATGACCTGCATCCAGTATTGGCTTCAGCCCGGTGCCACTGCATTCCAGTTCCAGGGCTCCGAGAACGCCAACGTCCCCGGCGATCCCTCCACCCTGCTCAGCAACATGTGTCAGACTACCGACCTGGCCTGCATGCGCAAAGAAAATCCCGAGTGGAACGACATCGTAGTCAGAGCCCGGAATGGTGCCACCACCGAGGAGCGCCGCGAGATCTACGAGGAAATGCAGCAGTTCAACCTGGACAATGCCTATTGCGTCCCCGTAGTGGAGTGGCTCAGCGCCTATGCTTACGGCGCCGATGGCGTGGTCAAGGATATGATCATGGTTGCTCCGGAGAGCTGCAACCTGCGCCGGATCCTGGTGGGCTGATCGCCCCGCAGGGAAGATAACCATTTTAGATATGCAGGCTCCGGATCCGGGGACCCGGGTCCGGAGCCTGTGAATCCTTTATAATCCTGTTGAGGGATAGGAGAATCAAGATGCTGAAATTTATTGGAAAACGCCTTTTGGTGATGATTCCGGTGCTGTTGGGTGTGCTGATCATCGTGTATGCGCTCAGCTGCTTTATGCCTGGTGATCCGGTCATCAACAAGCTGGGCACCCAGAGCTATACCCAGGAGCAGTATGATGCCATGGAGCATCAACTGGGCCTGGACCAGCCCTTTGTCGTCCGGTTGGGCAGCTATCTCTGGGGCGTGGTGACCCGGCTGGATCTGGGCGAATCCTACGCCACTAACCGGCCTGTGACAGAATCCCTGGCCCAGCGCATCGGCGTCAGTATCCGTCTGGGCCTCATGAGCCTGTGTTTGGCGGCGCTGCTGGGAATCCCCGTTGGAATCTTCTCGGCGGTGAAGCAAAACACCATACCGGACTATACCATCACGACGCTGTCCATCATTCTGGCGTCTCTGCCAGGCTTCTGGCTGGCCATGGAGGCAATTTTGATCTTCGCGGCAAAGCTCCATGTGCTGCCGGCCTCGGGACTGACCTCCTGGAAGCACTACATCCTTCCGGTGGCCTGCGCCTCCATGATGACTCTGGCCTCTCTGGTCCGTATGACCCGAAGCTCCATGCTGGAGGTCATCCGTCAGGACTACATCCGGACGGCCCGCTCCAAGGGCATGAAGGAGAAGCGCGTGATCTTCAAACACGCCCTGAAAAACGCCCTGATCCCCGTGATCACAGTTCTGGGCAATCAGGTGGGCATGGTGGTGGGCGGCTCCATCATCATTGAAACAATCTTCAACATTCCTGGTATGGGCTCCCTGATGCTCAGTGCCATCAATCAGCGGGATTATCCCGTGATTATGGGCGTGACGCTGGTGACCAGCGTGTTCGTCTGCGTCTGCAATCTGGCGGTGGACCTGGTCTACAGCCTGGTCGATCCGCAGATCCGCAGCCAGTTCACATCCGGGAAAAAACGGGCCAGAAAAGAGAAGCCTGCAAGAGAGGAGGCGGCGGCATGAGTAGAAAAAAGGACACCGCTTCCGGTGAGCAGCTCCGGAAAAGCAGCCAGTGGCGGGACGTGTGGATCCGGCTCCGGCGGAACAAGCTGGCCATGGTCGGCATGGTCATCGCAGTGCTGCTGGCGCTGATGGCAATCTTCGCTCCGCTGATTGCACCCTATGATTATCAGGTTCAGGACGTGGCCCACCGGCTCCAGATGCCCTCCCGGGATCATCTGATGGGCACGGATAACATGGGCCGGGATATCCTCAGCCGCCTGATCTACGGCGGGCGGATCTCCCTGCTGGTTTCCCTGTTGGCAGTCATCGTCTCTCTGGTGTTTGGCGGCCTGCTGGGAGCAGTCTCCGGCTATATGGGCGGCAAGGTTGACTCCATTATCATGCGGCTTATGGATATCCTCATGGCCATTCCCGGCATTCTTCTGGCAGTCTGTATCTCTGCCGCTCTGGGCGGCGGCGTCTGGCAGACAGCCCTGGCCATTGCGGTGGCAGGCATCGCAGGCGTGTGCCGGCTGGTGCGAGGGCAGACGCTGACCCTGCGTAACCAGGAATACATCGAGGCTGCCCGGGCCTCTGGCTCCGGCACCCTGCGCATTCTGCTCAGCAATATCATCCCCAACTGCCTGGCCCCCATCATCGTGAACACCACCATGAGCATCGGCGGCAACATCATGATGATCTCTGCCCTGAGCTTTGTGGGCCTTGGCGTTCAGCCTCCGATTCCCGAGTGGGGCGCGATTTTGAATTCCGGCCGGGAATATGTGAGTACCTTCTGGCCCCTGATCACATTCCCAGGTATCGCCATTGCGCTGACCATGTTCGGCTTCAACGTGTTCGGTGATGGACTCCGGGATGCGTTGGACCCCAAGCTGAAGCAATAAGGAGGGCGCCGAATGAAAGTATTAGAGATCAAGGATCTTGTGATCGAATATCAGACCATGGACGGCACGGTCCATGCGGTAAACAACATCAGCCTGGACCTGGACGAGGGCGAGACCCTGGGCCTGGTGGGCGAGACCGGCGCCGGTAAGACCACCACAGCCCTTGGCGTTCTGCGGCTGATCCCCGATCCCCCCGGCGTCATCAAGCAGGGCCAGATCCTGCTGAAGGGTAAGGATGTTATGGAGATGACCCCGGAGGAGCTTCGGGCCATGCGAGGCAACGAAATTTCTATGATATTTCAGGACCCCATGACCGCCCTGAACCCGGTGCTGACCGTGGGCGAGCAGATTGCGGAGATCTACTTCCTCCACAACGACTGTTCCAAGGCCGAGAGCGCCGCCAAAGCCCGGGAAATGCTGGAGATGGTCGGCATTCCCGGCGAGCGGGCCGACGACTATCCCCACCAGTTCTCCGGCGGCATGAAGCAGCGGGTAGTCATCGCCATTGCGCTGGCCTGTCAGCCCTCGCTGATTATTGCTGACGAACCTACCACCGCTCTGGACGTAACCATTCAGGCCCAGGTGCTCGATATGATGAAGAGCCTCAAGGACCGGCTGGAGACCTCCATGCTTTTGATCACCCATGATTTGGGCGTGGTGGCGGAAGTCTGCGACAAGGTAGCCATCATGTATGCCGGCGAGATCGTGGAATACGGCACGCTGGAGCATATCTTCAACCAGACAAAGCATCCCTATACCATGGGCCTGTTCAACTCCCTGCCGTCTCTGGACAAGGACGCGGACCGGCTGGTACCCATTCACGGACTGATGCCGGATCCCACGGACCTGCCCACCGGATGTCCCTTCCATCCCCGGTGCCCCTATGCCCGGCCGGAATGTGCCCAGACCCATCCGGAACTCACAGAATACGGGGACGGCCATCTGGCCCGCTGCCTGTTCTGCGGGGAAGGCTTGGTTCAGGATCAGGCAGAGGCAGAGGAGCCGGTGCAGGTTTCCGAGCCCAAGTCCAGCCAGTCCCCCGTGGAGCCGGAGGTGCTGCTGGAAGCAAAGCATCTCAAGAAATATTTCCAGACCAAGAGCGGGCTGCTTCATGCGGTGGACGACATTTCCTTTACCATTGAGCGGGGCAGGACCCTTGGCGTGGTGGGCGAGTCCGGCTGCGGAAAATCCACCCTGGGCCGGGCGTTAATCGGCCTCAACGAGGCCACCGACGGACAGGTTCTCTTCGAGGGGAAGGACGTGACCCACCTCAAGGGGCGAGAGCGCCAAAAATTTCTGACGGACATGCAGATGATCTTCCAGGATCCCTTCTCCTCCCTGGATCCCAGAAAGACGGTGTTTGAGCAGATTGCCGCCCCGCTGCGGATCAACAAAGTCTGCAGGAGCAAGTCGGAGCTGGAGCGGAAAGTGGCGGAGCTGATGGACACCGTCGGACTAGCCCGCCGACTGACCTACTCCTACCCCCATGAACTGGACGGTGGCCGCCGTCAGCGCATTGGCGTGGCCCGGGCCCTGGCACTGGAGCCCAAGTTCATCGTCTGCGACGAACCGGTTTCGGCCCTGGACGTGTCTATTCAGGCCCAGGTACTGAACCTGCTCCAGGACCTGCAGGCGACCAAAAATCTGACCTACATCTTCATCACCCATGACCTCAGCGTGGTCCGGCACATTTCCGACGATATCATGGTCATGTACGTGGGCACCATGGTGGAAAAGTGCGCCTCCCACGAACTGTTCGACTATCCGCTGCATCCCTATACCAAGGGCATGCTCTCTGCGGTACCAATCCCCAGCATCAATGTGGAGAAGAAGCGCATCATCATGCAGGGTGAGCTGACCAGCCCGGTGGATCCAAAACCCGGCTGTCGCTTTGCCAACCGCTGTCCCTATGCTACGGAGGAGTGTCGTACCGTTCAGCCTGTTCAGGAGGAGGTCCGGCCCAAGCACTTTGTGGCCTGCCACCATGTGCGGGAGATCAACGGACTGTAATGGCTATCTGGAAACGTGCCCCAGTGCTGCTGGCGATTCTGCTGATGCTGGCAGTCCCGGTGGGAGCGGCAGACATAGTGCTGGCGGAGTGCTGGCAGGGCTTGTCCTCGGACAACGCCCAGTGGCAGGAATGTCCCCTGGGGGATTACACCGCCGATGCAGTTCGGATCGGCACCGGTGCCCAGATCGCGCTGATTCCGGCGGAACTGCTGGGCAGTCCGCTGGTTGGTGACGGCAGCATTACAGAGGAGGATCTTCAGGCCTCGATTCCGGTGGACTGCGGTGTGCAAATCTGTATTTTGACCGGACCGGAGCTGAAGGCTCTGTTGGAGGACAGCGCATCCCGCTGGACGCTGACAGACCGGGAGACACTGGACTCGGAGGCCTCCGCTTATGGGGGATACCTGCAAATCTCCGGGTGTACCGTGAAGCTGGACGCTTCCGCCCCTGTTGGAGACCGGGTCGTATCCGTGACGCTGGACGGCACGCCGGTTCCTCTGGAGAATGCGGGCTGGACGGTTTCCACCGCCCTGCCGGAGACCTTTGGCCGGTCCGATACACCGGCCCCTGAGAGCCTGCGCGGCTTGGTCCGGAACTACATGGTTTCCGCGGGGGCCATTGCCCTCCCGGAGGGGGATCGGGTCCGGGTGATCGGTGCGCATCAGCGTGAGATCATCTCCTATCTCTCCCCCAGTCTCATTGGCATCGTTGTGGTGATCTTCGCGCTGGCGGGCGTGCTGTCCCTGGGACGGAGGCAATCCCATTAAAAATTTCTGTTGCCCGGTCAGACCTGTCATGGAACGGTCTGGCCGGGCTATATTTTTCGGGTAAATTATTAAGAAAGCTTACGAATAGGAGTGGAATTATGATCACAAAAACAGTAACAGACCGATGGGTGCTGACCGAGACCATGCAGCTTGACCAATTGGTCATCGAGGCGGGCGGCTCCATTGAAGCCCCCGCAGGAAAATTTGTCAATCTCACCGTGGGCGGCATCGGCAAGCCCATTGCCCCCGGAAAATACACCGGCGACATTGTACTGACGGTAGCGGATCTCTATCACATGCCGCCTCACGGCCTGATGCGCGCCATGGGTCGCTCTGAGGAATTCAAAAATGACCTGGTGGTGACAGACAATCAGGTGGTCGCCAGTCAGTCTGTGCCAGCCATTCTGCGGGCGGGCCGCGTGGATGGATGCAAGGCGGAGGGCGTGCGCATCGCAAGCTCCGAGGAGTCCTTCAACGGTATTCTGGTCACCGGAGACAGCAGCTATGAGATCAGCGGCGCCAATATTGAGCTGGACGGCTTTGCGGCCAACGATTTCATGGGCGTAAGGCCGGCATTGTTCCGCCGGGACAAAAAGGACACAACGGACAAAATCCGCCACTCTGGCAGAAAGAACTTGACATTCACCCGTTTCAGAGTCAATACATACAGTACATTTCATAAAAAGGAGATGCATTGTATGACCGAAAAGCAAGCTGAAGCGGAAATCCGGTACCGGCTGGCGAAATTCCTGCTGTTCCGGTTGCAGGAGG
>JAQXMD010000134.1 GCA_029012465.1 Oscillospiraceae bacterium
GAAAAACGAATAACAAAAGAATTCACAACTATTCATTTTATCATAGCATATAAGCAATTGCAAGGTTTTCCCGCCTCTGCCGAGGGGTAAAAACAGAGAAAAACAGTGGAAAAACCATCAGATCCATGGTACAATAGCACCGAAAACAAAGAATCTGTAATCTGGAGAAATCTATGGAATATCATGTTGCATCCTATGACATTGCGGTGGTCGGCGCAGGCCACGCGGGCATTGAGGCGGGACTTGCCGCCGCCCGGCTGGGGCTCCGTACCGTGGTGTTCACCATCAATTTAGACGCAGTGGGCAATATGCCCTGCAATCCCGCCATCGGCGGCACCGGCAAAGGACACCTTGTCCGGGAAATCGACGCACTGGGAGGCGAAATGGCAAAGGCCGCAGATCGGGCCTGCATCCAGTTCCGGGTGCTGAACCGGGGCAAAGGTCCTGCCGTCCATTCCCTTCGTGCTCAGGCCGACCGGCGGAAATATCAGGAGCTGATGAAGCATACCCTGGAGCAGCAGGAAAACCTGGACCTGAAACAGGCCATGGTAACTTCCCTCCTGCTGGACGAAACCGGCCATGTGTCCGGTGTGAAAACCCAACTGGGGGGAATCTATGAAGCCAAGGCCGTGATCATCGCCTCGGGCACTTACCTGGACAGCCGGGTCATCACCGGGGAATGCGCCTACTCCTCCGGCCCGGACGGTATGCATGCAGCCTTGGGCCTTGCAGACAGTCTCCGGGACTATGGCCTCCGGCTCCGCCGGTTCAAAACCGGAACGCCCCCCAGAATCAACCGCCGCAGCGTGGATTTTTCCAAAATGGAGCTGCAGCCCGGGGATGAGGTGCCTGTGCCCTTCAGCTTCACCACCACCGAGATTCCCGACAATCAGGCGGTGTGCTACCTCACCTATACCAACGCGGAAACCCACCGGATCATCCGGGAAAATCTTCACAGAAGTCCTCTGTATTCCGGGGTCATTGAAGGCATCGGCCCCCGGTACTGCCCCTCCATCGAGGATAAGATCGTCCGGTTCCCGGACAAGCCCCGGCACCAGCTGTTTCTGGAGCCTTGCGGTCTTTCCACCGACGAGATGTATTTGCAGGGCTTCTCCTCTTCTCTGCCCGAGGATGTGCAGCTAAACATGCTCCACACCTTGCCGGGACTGGAAAAAGCCGAAATGATGCGCCCGGCCTACGCCATTGAATATGACTGCATCGACCCCACGGAGCTTTTGCCCACGCTGGAGTGCAAGAAGATTCCCGGTCTCTACGGGGCAGGACAGTTCAACGGCTCCTCCGGCTATGAAGAAGCCGCCGCTCAGGGTCTTGTGGCGGGTATCAACGCCGCCCTGAAGCTGCTGGGCAGGGAGCCTATGGTGCTCCGGCGCAGCGACGCCTATATCGGCACCCTCATTGACGACCTTGTCACCAAGGGCACCAACGAGCCATACCGGATGATGACCTCCCGGACGGAATACCGTCTTATGCTCCGGCAGGACAACGCGGACCAGCGGCTTTGCGAAATCGGCCACCGGGTGGGCCTTGTCTCCCACGAACGCTACGAGGCGGTTCTGGAAAAGTACCGTCTGGTGGAGCAGGAGGCAAACCGTCTGGAGCACTGCGGCGTGCCGGAAAGCCCGGAGCTGAACGAATATCTTGTTTCCAACGGTACCGCCCCGGTCAAAGGCTCCGGCAGAATGGCGGACCTCCTCCGCCGTCCCCAGCTGAGCTACGAAGGGCTTCGTCCCTTTGACCCCCAGCGGCCCGACCTTCCCGCCGACATTCGGGAAGAGGTGGAGATTCAGGTGAAATACGCCGGATACATCAAGCGGCAGCTGAAGCAGGTGGAGCAGTTCCGGAAGGAGGAAGCCCGGCTTCTCCCCGGCGATATTGATTATACCGCCATCACCGGTCTCCGGTTGGAAGCCCGGCAGAAGCTTCAGGACATCCGCCCCCTGAACATCGGTCAGGCCTCCCGTATTTCCGGGGTCAGCCCGGCGGATCTGGCTGTGCTGATGGTCTATCTGGAGCTTCGGGAAAAGGAGGCGCGATCTTAATGTTTTACGACACCCACGCCCACTTTGACGACGAGCGTTTCAACGAGGACCGGCATATACTCCTGCCCCAACTCTACGAAGCGGGCATCTCCCTCATCAACAACATCGGCTGCGATGTCCCCTCCTCCAAAGCCTCTGTGGCATTGGCGGAGCAGTATCCCTTTGTCTATGCCACCGTGGGTCACTGGCCGGGGAACACCGGTGATATGACCGAAGCGGATATAGATACCTATCGGAGCCTTGCCGCCCATCCCAAGGTGGTGGCCATCGGAGAAATTGGTCTCGACTATTACTATGACGATGTGCCCCACGACCACCAGAAATACTGGTTTGAGCGGCAGCTGGCGCTGGCAGATGAAGTGGGACTTCCCGTGGTGATCCACGAGCGGGACGCCCATGGAGACGGTCTGGAAATCGTCAGAAAGTGGGCAAATAAGGTGCCCGGCGTGTTCCACTGCTTCTCCGGCAGCGCCGAAATGGCTAAGGAAATCGTCCGTATGGGCTGGTATGTGAGCTTTACGGGGGTCGTCACCTTCAAAAATGCCCGCAGGGCTCTGGAGGCCGTTGCCGCCGTGCCCATGGACCGGATCATGATTGAAACTGACTCCCCCTATATGGCCCCCACCCCCTACCGGGGCAAGCGAAACCACTCCGGCTATGTGCCGAAGGTTGCGGAGAAAATCGCCGAAATCAAGGGACTGACCACGGAACAGGTGGCTGCCATCACCACGGAAAACGGCAGGCGCTTTTTCCGGATCCCTGACTGAATGAAAGAAAGGAAGAACGACTATGACGAAACTTGAACTGGCAAAAACCATAGACCACACCCTTCTGAAGCCCAATGCCACCGCCCAGCAGATCAGAACCCTCTGCGCCGAGGCCGTGGAGCACCACTTCTGCTCCGTCTGCGTGAATTCCGGCCGGGCCGCTCTGGCAAAGGAATGTATCGCCGGCTCCGATGTGAAGCTCTGCGTGGTGGTGGGCTTCCCGCTGGGCTGCTCCGTCACCAAGGCCGCCGAGGCAAAGGCCATGGCGGAGCTGGGCGCTGATGAAATTGACATGGTGCTGGACGTGGGCCTTGCAAAGGACGGCGACTGGGCCGGTGTGGAGGCCGATATTGCCGCTGTCCGTGCCGCCTGCCCCGCTCAGACTCTGAAGGTCATTCTGGAGACCTGCCTCCTGACGGAGGAGGAGATCGTAAAGGCCTGCGAAGCATCCAAAAATGCCGGGGCTGATTTCGTCAAGACCTCCACCGGCTTCTCCACCGGCGGCGCAAAGGTGGAGGACGTTGCCCTTATGAAGGCCTCCGCAGGAGGTCTGCTGGTCAAGGCCAGCGGCGGCATCCACAGCTATGAAGAGGCAAAGGCCATGCTGGACGCAGGCGCCAGCCGCATCGGTGCCAGTGCAGGCATCGCGATCCTTGCAGGATTGGAGGAATAATCCATGGGTCAGGTAAAAGCAGTGATTCTGGCCGCAGGCAAGGGAAAGCGGCTCCAGTCCGAGCAGTTTCATCTGCCCAAGGTGCTCCGGGAGGCAGGCGGAAAGCCTCTGCTCCACTATGTTCTGGAGGCTCTGCGCTTCCTGCCGGTGGAGGACACCATTGTGGTGGCCGGCTATATGATGGAAAAGGTTCAGGCGGCCTTCCCCGACTATCCCTACGCCATTCAGGCGGAGCAGTTGGGCACCGGTCACGCCGTCCAGTGTGCAAGGGAGCTGCTTCAGGATTTTGACGGCACGGTTCTGGTGTGCTGCGGCGACATGCCTCTGCTCAGGAAGGAGACTTATGAGGCCCTGCTGGAGGCTCATGCAAACAGCGGCAACACCTGTACCTTCCTGACCGGCACCAGCTCCGTGGATCTGCCCTTTGGCCGGATTCTCCGGGACCAGCAGGGCCAGTTTATCCGGGTGGTGGAGGACGGCGACTGCACGCCCCAGCAGAAGGAGATCCGGGAGCTGAATGCCGGGGTCTACGCCTTCGATTGTCAGGAACTGCTCGCCTGTCTGAACCTGCTGAACAACCACAACAAGCAGGGCGAGTATTATCTCACCGACGTGCCGGAGCTGATGCGCCAGCGGGGCGGAAAAATCGGCATCTGCTGCGTGGAGCTGGGGGAACAGATCATCGGCGTCAACACCGTGGAACAGCTCAACATGGTAGAGGAATATCTGAAAAACAGATAACGAAGAGCATTTGCTGCCTCACCGGAATGGTGGGGCAGCTTTTTGCGGGACGGTGTTCTCGACACCCCACGAAGCAGACACGCATCATCCCACTGGTCATTCCAAGCCAGTGCGCACACTGGCGTAGGAATCTCCGGGGCTGTCGAAACGAGGGACACTTCGCCCTGTAAGGGGGGATTCCTACACCAGTGACATCGGTCACTGGTTCGGAATGACCCGTTATTTGATCATTTTCCCTCTGTAGCCGCAAAAAGCCACCCCGCAAAAACGGAGTGGCTTTTCAGCATTTCCATCAATCATCATACCCCTTGGGGTTGTGATTCTGCCAGTTCCAGGAGTGGGCACACATCTCTGTCAGGGTGTACCGGGCCTCCCAGCCCAGAAGCGCCTTTGCCCTGGAGGCATCGGCATAGCAGGTAGCAATATCGCCGGGACGGCGGTCAGTAATCACCAGGGGAATCTGCACGCCGCTGGCCTCCTCAAAGGCCCGAACCACCTCCAGAACACTGCTGCCCTTGCCGGTGCCCAGATTGATGGCCACAGACCCGGTGTGCTTCAGGGCATAATCCATGGCTTTCACATGGCCGATGGCCAGGTCTACCACATGGATATAGTCCCGGACACCGGTGCCGTCGGGAGTGGGATAATCATTGCCATAAACGCTCAGATGCTCCCGCTTGCCAACGGCAACCTGGGTGATGTAGGGCATCAGGTTGTTGGGAACGCCGTTGGGTGCCTCACCGATGAGCCCCGAGGGATGGGCGCCGATGGGGTTAAAGTAACGGAGCAGCACTGCGGACAGCTTATCATTGGCGGCGGCAGCATCGGTGACGATCTGCTCGATCATCAGCTTGGTGGTTCCGTAGGGGTTGGTGGCCGTTCCGGTGGGCATGTCCTCCGTGAAGGGTGCCACATTCTTCTCCCCATAAACCGTTGCGGAGGAGGAGAACACAAAGGCCTTGCAGCCGTAATCCTCCATGACCTCCAGGGTGGTCAGGGCAGTGTCCAGATTGTTCCGGTAGTATTTCAGAGGCAGCTTTGTGCTCTCGGGCACGCACTTGAAGCCGGCGAAGTGGATCACGCCGTCAATCTGATTGTCCCGGAACACAGGCTCCAGAGCGGCTCTGTCCGCCACGTCAATCCGGTAAAACTTCGGGCGAACGCCAGTAATGGTCTCCAGCCGGTCCAGCACCTTGGGACTGGCATTGGACAGATCGTCGGCAATGATCACATCATAGCCGGCCTTTATCATTTCTACAGCGGTATGGGAACCGATAAATCCCGCGCCGCCGGTTAAAAGCACAGACATAGGCTTGCTCCTTTGTGTCAGATTTGAGTTCAGTATACCACAGGATTCCAAAAAAGAAAACCGAAATTTCAGGTTTCACCAAAATCCGTTCTCATTTTCAAGGGGTCGGGCATAGGATGGAGCGGTGATGGAAATGAATATCTTCCGCTATTGCTCCGACGATTTCTGCTATCTGATTCTGGACTGCGGGGGACAGCCTCCGGACCCCCTTCAGGCGGATCTTCTGGCCTGCCGGAGCCTGACCATCAGCTCCGATGGGTTGATTCTCGGCCCCACCAGCGGTCAGCCGCCTTACGGCTTTCAGGTCCGTGACCTGAACGGAAAGCCTCTCCCGCCAAACGATCGGGCAGAAGAGGCCTTTACATGCTTTCTTCGGGACGTGGGATATCTGCCCGCCGGAAACAGTCCCCAGCCATGGCGGGATTCCGGGCTGCCCGGAAGCATCCGGGGGCTGTTAAGCCTTTGAGCCGGTCCTGGGAAGCTCTGAGTAAATCGGCAAGGAGGCTTGACCAGAGAGTTTTCGTCAGAAAAAGGTGTAAAACCGCAGGAATACTTTGTGTATTGCAAGGTTTTACAAACGAATTTCTGGCGAAAAAAATCCGTCAAGACCCGTAGGCGTATTTATTCAGAGGTTCCCCTATGAACAGCCAGACTGTAGTGCTCCCATTTTCCGCTGAAATAGTACAGGGAGGACATGGAGGCTGTGACCCAGATGGCCAGCGCGTGGCCAAGGAAGAAGCCGTTGAGGCCCATGCCCAATACAACGCCAAAGAGAATGCTGAAGGAGATCCGGGCCACCACCGCATCCAGCAGGCCGATGGCCATGGACAGGGAGGTGAAGCCGATGCCGTTGATAACGGAGTTGAAGCTGGAGTTGAAAACGGAAGCGGCAAAGCCGATGCAGGAGATCCGCAGGAAGATTGGGGCCAGCTCCAGTACAGATTCCTCCGTGGTGAAGATGGTAAAAATCTGCCGGGGAATCGTCAGGCACAGAATGATGAACACCCCGTACACGGTGCCGTTGAGCAGGAAGCAGGTTCTGACCGCCTTCCGGACCCGCTCCGGCTTTCCGGCGGCCATGTTCTGCCCCACCATGGATGCGTTGGCTGTGGACATGCCGTGGGTGATGATGGAGGGAATCCCCTGAAGCTTCTGCCCGGCTCCGTAAACGGCAGAGGCTGCCGCTCCGTAGGCATTGACGAAGGAGTTTACAAACAGCATGGAGATGGAAATGGCGGCCATCTGAAAGGCCAGCGGCACACCCAGCTTTGTGAGCACCTTCAGGGTGCCGCCGTGAATCCGCAGGGTTCTTGCGGAAAAGGTGAAGCCAAAGGCCTCCCGGCGACGGATCAGATACCCCAGCGCAAACAGGAAGGAAATGGCCTGAGAAATCACCGTTGCGACGGCGGCTCCTGCCGCACCCAGTCCCAGTACCGCCACAAAGAGAATGTCCAGCACCAGATTCACAACAGACGCAATGGCCACAAATACCAGAGGCCGTTTGGAATCGCCCATGCCCCGGAGAATGGAGCACAGGGCATTATAGCCGAAAATGAAGATACAGCCTGCATTGCAGATGACCATGTATCCGCTTGCCTGACGGAAGGCATCCTCCGGGGTATTGAGCAGCCGCAGCAGCTGATTGTGGAGGACAATGGAGGCTGTGCCCAGGACAAGGGCGCAAATCATGGTAAAGGTAAAGAGCGTGCCAATGGTTTTCTCCATTTCCTCGTTCCTTTTTGCACCCACCTGCTGAGACAGCAGAATCTGACCGCCGGTACAGAAGCCGGTGCAGAGGAGGGTCAGCAGCTCCACCAGCCTGCCGCCGATGGACACTGCGGACAGGCCCGCCGCCCCCATATAGTGGCCCACCACAGACATATCCACCAGATTATAGACCGTTTGCAGCAGGTTGGAAAGCATAAAGGGGAAGGCAAAATACAGGAGCTTTTTTGCCACACTTCCCTCGGTAAGATCGTTGATAAACGACGAATTCTTTGTAGCCATTTGTTCACCCTCTGATTTGTTAGATATCAAACAATCAAATTATACCAGACCCATTCCCCAATTGCAACAGGGGATTGAACTTTCCCCCGGCGATGCGGAAAATACTTCACAAAGGGAGCGGAACCTGATATAATAAGACCTAATTGATACATTATGCGAAACAGGAGAAAGGAAAGAACCTTCCTTGGAAATCTATCTGGATAACGCCGCCACCACAAAGCCCTGTGCCCCGGCTGTGGCGGCAGTCATGGATGCACTGACCGAAAACTGGGGCAATCCCTCGGCGGTCCACCGTCGGGGCTTTCTGGCGGAGCAGGCCGTCAAGACCGCCCGGGAGCAGGTTGCATCTGCCATGGGCTGTGAGCCGGAGCAGATCTACTTCACCTCCGGCGGCACCGAGGGCGACAACTTCGCCATATTTTCCGCTGCCCGGAAGCTGGGCAAGCGGGGAAAGCACATCATCACCACCGCCGTGGAGCATCATGCGGTGCTGAACCCCATGGCTGTGCTGGAGGCTCAGGGCTTTTCCGTAACCTATCTGGTCCCCGGCCCTGACGGCACCATCTCCAAAAAGCAGCTTGCAGACGCCCTCCGGAAGGACACCATTCTGGTGTCCATTATGATGGTCAACAACGAAACCGGCGCCGTCAACGACATCTCCGGTCTTGCCCGTGTGACCCATCAGCGGTCCTCTGCCCTGTTCCATACGGACGCGGTGCAGGGATTTTTGAAGGTCCCCTTCCGGGCGGCCTCTCTGGGTGCGGACATCATCAGCGTTTCCTCCCATAAAATCTGCGGCCCCAAGGGCTGCGGTGCCGTGTATGTGGGAAAAACCGTCCATCTGCCCCCCCTGATCTCCGGCGGCGGACAGGAAAAGGGTATGCGCTCCGGCACGGAGAATGTCCCCATGATTCTGGGCTTCGGGGCAGCCTGCCAGTATGTAAATGACGGTCTCCGGGAAAAGCTCCGGCATATGGAAGGGCTGAAGGCCCTGTGTCTCGAGCTTCTGGAACAGCAGGTTCCCCAGGCCGCAGTGCTTGGCCCCCACACCGCCCCCCATATCCTCTCTCTGGCGGTGCCGGGTGTGCGTTCTCAGGGGCTGATCGGCTGTCTCCAGGAGGAGGGCATCTATGTTTCCGCCGGTTCCGCCTGCTCCAAAGGCCACAGAAGCCATGTGCTGGAGGCCATGAGTGTGGACCCGGCGCTGATCGACGGCTCCATCCGGGTGAGCTTCACCTATGACACCACGGAAGCTGACATTCGTGCTTTTGTGGACAGTCTCGGAAGGGCCATCCCCGCCCTGACCTGAGAAAGGAATGCCTATGAAAGCAAAACTGCGCATTTTTCCCCTGCTTCTGGCATTGGTGGTCCTGCTCTCCGGCTGTGGTGAATCCCCGGCCCTCTCCTTTCAGGAAAGTGCCGAAGCATCAGGTTCCTCAGCCCAGACACCCATCATTGACATGGCGCACATTCCGGAATACGCCGGAAGCCCCTGGGTGGAGATCGATGGAAATATCCCCGATTTTGCGGAGGATCTGAAAACCACAAAGTCCAGCGAATACTATGTGGAGCTGGATCAGCTGGGCCGCTGCGGCCCCTGCTTCGCAAACATCGGCAGGGATCTGATGCCCACGGAGCCGCGGGAGTCCATCAGCTCCGTCCACCCCTCCGGCTGGATGCAGAAGCAGTATGATTTTGTGGAGGGAGGCAGTCTCTACAACCGCTGTCATCTCATCGGCTTCCAGCTTACCGGAGAAAACGCCAATGATCACAACCTGATTACCGGAACCCGGTATCTCAACGTGGAGGGCATGCTGCCCTTTGAAGATCAGATTGCAGACTACATCAAGGACACCGGCAATCATGTGCTCTATCGCGTGACCCCTGTCTTTGAAGGCAGCGAGCTGGTGGCACGG
The DNA here is from genome assembly GCA_029012465.1 of Oscillospiraceae bacterium. GTDB lineage: Bacteria > Bacillota > Clostridia > Oscillospirales > Oscillospiraceae > HGM13006. The sequence goes on from JAQXMD010000134.1 coordinate 9,474, forward strand.
GGCGTCCACATGGAGGCTCTGAGTGTGGAGGACAATGGAGCAGGAGTCTGCTTCAATGTGTACTGCTACAACGTGCAGCCCGGGGTCATCATCGACTATCCGACCGGCGACAGCCGGCCCGACCCCGACTACGGGGCGGAGACAAGCTCCGATTCCGCCGAAGTGACCTATGTGCTCAATACCAATACCCAGAAATTCCACGATCCCGGCTGCACCTCCGTAGAGGACATTGCCGCCGGAAATCGTCAGGACTATACCGGCACCCGGCAGCAGCTTCTGGATCAGGGCTATACCCCCTGCGGCCGCTGCAAGCCTTAAAAAGAGGGAATCTCTGAATAAATGCGCCTGCGGATCCTGACGGATCATTTCCGCCAGAAATACGCTTGTAAATCCTTGCAATACACAAAGTATTCCTGCTGTTTTACACCTTTTTCTGACGAAAATTCTCTCGCCAAGCTCTCTTGCCGATTTACTCAGAGCTTCCCGAAACGAAATCTAAGGAGGACGATCTCTATGACCTATCAGGAGGAATTCATTCAGTTTATGGTACGCTCCGGCGTGCTGACCTTTGGTGATTTCACCACCAAATCCGGCAGAAAGACCCCGTATTTCATCAACACCGGCAACTATAAAACCGGCGCCCAGGCCGATGCGCTGGGCAGCTACTACGCCGCCTGCATGAAGGAGCATCTGGAGGAGGCCGGCGGCGCCGACGTGCTGTTCGGGCCTGCCTACAAGGGCATTCCTCTGGTGGTTACTGCCGCCGCCAGCCTGTACCGCACCTATGGCCTGGACTACCCCTACGCCTTCAATCGCAAGGAGGCAAAGGACCACGGTGAGGGCGGCAATCTGGTTGGCGCAAAGCTGAAGGCCGGAGACCGGGTGGCCATTGTGGAGGACGTCGTCACCGCGGGCACCGCTGTCCGGGAGACCATCGCCCTGTTTGAGACCATCGCTCCCGTGAAGATCAACGCGCTGTTTGTATCCGTGGACCGCATGGAGCGGGGCACCGGTGACATCTCCGCCCTGGACGAGCTTCGTCAGACCTACGGCATCTCCGTATTCCCCATTGTGACCGTCCGCCAGATCATTGACTTCCTGCACAACCGTCCCATCGACGGCAAGGTCTACATTGACGATGCCATGAAGGCACGGATGGAGGAATACCTGGCCACCTACGGCCCCAGAGCATGAGCGAAGAAAAATCCATCCACGCCGGCCACAGGCAGCGGCTGAAAGGCAGCTTCCTGAAGAGCGGTCTTGACAGCTTTCACGATGTGAATGTACTGGAACTGCTGCTTTTTTACGCTATTCCCCGGCAGGACACCAACCCCATTGCCCATCGGCTGCTGAACACCTTCGGCAGCATTTCGGCGGTGTTTGACGCCCCTGTGGAGGAGCTTATGAAGCGGGGCGGCCTCAGTGAAAACGCTGCCACCCTCATCAAGCTGGTGCCGGAGGTGGCCCGTCGTCATCAGATTTCCCGGGCAAAAATGGAATACATTCTGGACACCACCCAGAAATGCGGCGACTACCTGGTCCCCTTCTTTTACGGAGAGACGGATGAGGTCATCTATCTGCTGGGGCTGGACGCCAAGTGCAAGGTGCTGGGCTGTATCCGGCTGTTCACCGGCAGCGTGAATTACACCAATCTCAGCGTCCGCCGGGTGGTGGAGTGCGCCATCAACATGAAGGCCACCTCGGTGATTCTGGCCCACAATCATCCCAGCGGCATCGCCATCCCCTCCAAGGACGACATCCGCACCACCTCTTCCGTATCCCACGCTCTGAGTCTGGTAGGCGTCACCCTGGCCGACCACATCGTGGTGGCAGATGAGGACTATGTTTCCATGGCGGAAAGCGGCCTCATTGGCGAGGACTGACAATTGAACTGCCTGCAAACCGGGCGTACTGCAAGCTTCCCCTTGCGGTACGTCCCGTTTTTGTTTTTTTCGCATGGTGGGGCAAAAAATGATGCAAATCCGAAAGCCCTGTGTTATACTGGGTATACGGATACACATTCCATGATGGAGGCGCGAATTATGGACGACAAGCAGCAGCGTGAAACGCTGTTTGAAAAGCACAAGGAAAATGTATACTTCCGCTGGGGCCTGACTGCCTTTGTGGTTTTGGCCGCCTGCATCGTTCTGGGACAATTTGTCACAAAGCTCACGGCAGTATTTGACGTGCTCCGGTCCCTGATGGGGACGCTGGCCCCTGTGATCTACGGACTGGGAATTGCCTATCTGCTGGACCCCATTGTCAATCGCGTTCAGAAGCTGCTCCAGCCCAGACTTGAACGCGTCCTGAAGCAGTCGGGCAAGGCTGAGAAGCTTTCCCGTGTCATTGGGATTGTGGTTTCTCTTGTGCTGGCAACGGTGGTTGTCTGGGCGCTGCTGTCCATGGTGCTGCCGCAGCTGCTGGACAGCCTGAACACCATCATCGGCAACCTGCCCTCCTACTACAATACCCTCAGCTCCTGGGTCACAAACCTCATCAACGACAACCTTCAGATGGCGGACTACACCGAACAGCTGATGGACGCCGTCTATGAGTATCTGACCGGTTGGCTCACCGACACCCTTCTGCCCAAGGTGCAGACCCTGGTCATTTCCCTGACCACCAGCGTGGTGGGAGTTGCCAAGGCGCTGCTGAATCTGATCATCGGCGTGATTATCTCCATTTACCTGCTGATGGGCAAAAAGAGCTTTCTGTCCCAGGCTAAGAAGCTCTGCTATGGCCTGCTGGGCCAGAAGCGGGCAGGCTACGTCTGTAACGTGTGTTCCTTCGCCAACCAGGCCTTCGGCGGCTTTATCGGCGGTAAGATCATCGACTCCCTGATTATCGGCGTGCTTTCCTTTGTGGTGCTTTCTATCATGAAGATGCCATACACCATGCTGATTTCCGTGATTATCGGCGTCACCAACATCATTCCCTTCTTTGGCCCCTTCCTGGGCGCCATTCCCTCGGCGCTGCTGCTGCTGGTCATCAACCCCATGCAGTGTCTGTATTTCATCATCTTTGTGCTGATCCTCCAGCAGATCGACGGCAACATCATCGGCCCCGTGATCCTGGGCGATGCCACCGGCGTCAGCGGCTTCTGGGTGGTGGTTTCCATTCTGGTGTTCGGCAGCTTTTTCGGTGTGGTGGGCATGATTATCGCAGTGCCCCTGTTTGCGGTGATTTATAAGATCATCACCGAGGTGGTCAACTGGATGCTGACCACCCGGGGTCTGTCCACTGTCACCGAGGCCTATGAAAAATGGAACTATCCCCCCCGTCCCCATCCCAGTCACTGGCGGGTCAAAAATCGAAAGAAGGATATCAAGACGGTGCTGCACCATCAGGCAGAGGCCGAACCTCCTGAATCAGAAAATGATACGGACAAGGAGACGCCCGGATAATTTTCCCGGTTTTTCGCCGGATTTTCAAATTATCAGTTGAGAACCGAAAAACAATGTTGTATAATAATCGGTGACAGATTATCTGCCGGTTACGATTCAATTAAATACGGAGGTATACTACAATGTTCAATTCTCTGATTGAGAAGCTGAAGAACGATCCCAAGACCATCGTCTTCACCGAGGGCCCCGACGCCCGTATCCTTGAGGCCACCGCCCGCATTAAGGCTGAGGGCTTCATGAAGGTCATTCTGGTCGGCAACGTTGCTGAGGTTGAGGCCAAGGCAAAGGAGTGCGGCTTCGACATCGAGGGCGTCGAGATCATTGATCCCGAGACCTATCCCGAGATGGACGAAATGGTCGCCAAGATGGTAGAGCTGCGCAAGGGCAAGATGACCCCCGAGCAGTGCAAGGCCAACCTGCTCAAGGGCAACTACTTCGGCACCATGCTGGTAAAGATGGGCAAGGCCGAGTGCCTGCTGGGCGGCGCTACATACTCCACTGCTGACACCGTCCGTCCCGCCCTCCAGCTCATCAAGACCAAGCCCGGCAACTCCATCGTGTCCTCCTGCTTCATCATGGTTCGTGATAAGGCCGACGGCACCCAGGAGAAGCTGGCTATGGGCGACTGCGCCATCAACATCCATCCCACCGAGGACAACCTGGTTGAGATCGCACAGGAGACCGCCAAGTGCGCCCAGACCTTCGGTATTGACCCCAAGGTTGCTTTCCTGAGCTTCTCCACCAAGGGCTCCGCCAAGGACGACGAGGTCACCAAGGTTCAGAACGCCGTTGCCAAGGCCAAGGAAGTTATGACCGTTCCCGTGGACGGCGAGATGCAGTTTGACGCTGCTGTTGCTCCCGAGGTTGGTCAGCTGAAGTTCCCCGGCTCCCCTGTTGCAGGTCAGGCCAACACCTTCATCTTCCCCGACGTCACCGCAGGCAACATCGGCTATAAGATCGCAGCCCGTCTGGGCGGTTTCGCTGCTTACGGCCCCATTCTGCTGGGTCTGAATGCTCCCATCAACGACCTGAGCCGCGGCTGCAACGCTGACGAGGTCTACAAGATGGCTATTATCACCGCTGGCCTTGCTTAATCGCTGATTCTTCTCATTTCGAGGCCCTGCCATTCCGGCAGGGCCTTTTGAGGCTGTTTTCACCGAGCTCTGTCTATTCCCATGTTTTCCAAAAGGAGGATTCCCCATGAGTGACCCCAATACCGGCTCTCTTTGCTTTTCCATCCATGTGGAGGGACTGAAGCTGCCCGAAGTCATGCAGTCCATTCGGCGGATCATGCTCAGGCCCTTTCTTCTTTTGTGGCTGGCAGTCTACACCATCGATGCCGTGTATATGCTGATTTCCCGCAATGTGACCTTTTTCACGCTGTATGGGCCTGCCATCATTCTGATTCTGCTGGGGCTGAGCTATGAGTTTTCCTGCCGAAAGCAGTATAAGCCTCTGAAGTATGACGAGGCCGTCATGGACTACACCTTCACCCCCAAGGGCTTTACCCTGTCCATCGGCGACCAGTCCGCTCAGTTCGATTGGGAAAATGTCCGCATGGTAAAGACCCGCAGCGACTATCTGCTCTACACCGACAAGCGAAACTCCAGCGTTCTCCCCAAACGCTGCATTTCCCCGGAACAGGCGGAGAAGCTCCTCAGTTGGGCAAACGCGAAATAAACAAAAAGGAACCTGATTTTGGATAAGAAAACCATCTCTCTGGCCTTTCGGGCCAGTCTTCCGGTGCTTGCGGGCTATGTGGTTCTGGGCATCGGCTTCGGCGTTCTGCTGGCCAAGCAGGGCTACGGCTCTTTTTGGGCTTTTCTCATGTCCCTGACGGTCTATGCAGGCTCCATGCAGTATGCGGCGCTGGATCTCATCTCCAGCGGCGCCAGTCTCGTCACCACAGCGCTGATGACCCTGATGATCAACGCCCGGCATTTCTTCTACGGTCTTTCCATGCTGGACCGTTTCGCGGACGCAAAGCAGGAAAAGCCCTATCTGATCTTCGGCCTCACCGACGAAACCTATTCCCTTCTTTGCGGTGATGTGCCCGAGGGTGCAAACAAACGGCAGTATCAGCTGTTCGTCACCCTGTTTGACCAGCTCTACTGGATCGCAGGCAGCACCATCGGCGGCCTCCTTGGCCCCATTATCCCCTTCGACACCACGGGACTGGATTTTTCCATGACGGCTCTGTTCGTGGTGATCTTCGTTGAGCAGTGGCGCAGCGCCAAAACCCGGATTCCCGCTCTGCTGGGACTGGGTATTTCTCTGGGGTGTCTGCTTCTGCTGGGCCCCACCCGGTTTGTCATTCCCTCCATGGTACTCATCACCCTGGCTCTGGCTGCCCTGCGGACTGTATTGGAGGTGAAGCTGTCATGACCGGAATTCTGCCCATCATTCTTGTGACAGCAGCGGTAACTGCCGCCCTGCGATTTTTGCCCTTTCTGGCGTTTCCCGGGGGACGGAAGCGTCCACGGATCATCACCTATCTGGGCACAGTGCTCCCCTATGGGGTAATGGCCATGCTGGTGGTATACTGTCTGAAAAATGTATCCATCCTCGCTTCTCCCCATGGCATCCCGGAGCTTCTGGGTGTGGCGGCAGTGGTGGTTCTGCATCTGTGGAAGAAAAATACACTGCTCAGCATTTTCGGCGGCACCGCATTCTACATGGTGCTGGTGCAATTCGTTTTTTGTTTGTAACTATTTCAGCTGCCACAATTTCAGACGATTATTGTTTGGAATAGCCCAAGAAACCGGGAGATTTCGACACCAGTGTGCGCACTGGTTCGTGACCGTAGGGAATGCCTGTGGTGCAATGACATGTGCTGCTGAATCATAACCTTTGTTTTTGAAAGCCATACAAAATAATTGAAAAGAGGAGAATCTGACGATACTCCCTCTGTGCTTTCGGTCTGACCAACCCATTCTGGCAAGAGGTGTTTTCATGCGTCATTTTATCAAGTACGATCTTGTGCCGCTCCTGTCCATGGTGGCGGTATGTGTATTCCCATGCGTTGTCATGTATTCCCGGAATGCCGATGAGGCTCCGGCCTCCACCATGCTGCCCTTTATGGCGGTATTTCTCATCAACGCACTGGTGTTTTTCCTGATTGGCCTGCTGTTTTTCCGGAATGCCTCCAGAAGTGCGTTCTTCACAGATGCCGCCATGCTGGTGGTCATCAATTTCTGTCTGGTCTCCCGGCAGATCAAGGAGCTGCTGCCCTTCTGGCATGACCGCTACCTGCTGATTCTGGCAGGCATTCTGCTGCTGGCCCTGTTTATTCTGTTTATGCGGAAAAAGCCGGATCTTCGTGCCGGGTGCATTCTGGTACTGGTGGGCTTCGGCGCTGTGACGGTCATGAATCTCATAATGGCGGTTCCGGCAATTCTCGGCAGCCGCGAGGCAAGACGAGGACCCGGACCTGAAGCAGGTCCTCCCCCACCGCAGTTCCTCAGTGAGGAGCGGCCCAATGTCTATTTCTTTCTGTTCGACGAGTACGGCGGCTACGAAAACCTGCTGACCTATTATGATTACGATAACACGCCGTTCCTGACAGAGCTGGAAAACCGGAACTTCAATGTCTCCCGCACCAGCCACAACACGGAGGCTGTTGCCACCGATACCCTTGTGCCCAATCTGCTGAATCTGAGCTATGTGGTCCGTGTGGAGGAATCCGGTCACAAAAAGGCGGTTCTTCGGGACAACACCTTCCTGTACCGGATGTTCCACGAAAACGGATATGACGTGAATATCATCAATCATGTGGACTACCTGGGCACCTCCGGCATGAAGGTGCTGACCAAAAATCAGACCCGCCGCACCATTTCCGAATATCTCATGCGGAACAGCATCTACAACAAGTCCCAGCGGCTCCGGTGGTTG
>JAQXMD010000135.1 GCA_029012465.1 Oscillospiraceae bacterium
ACATTCGCTGAAAGGAGATACACTATGGCTACAGAATCCAAAAAACCTCTCCTGTATAAGGGCCGTCCCCTGATGCGAAAGGACAACGTCATCTACTACGGATCCATGGCTGATCCCTATATTGTGATGATGCAGATCCTCGAAACCCAGAAGGTTGGAAACGAGGAGGTCGCAACCAAGGTTTCCGTTCAGCTCCAGCTGACAGATCCCAATGTAAAACCCCGCGACAGAGTAACGAAGCGTTCCGAGAAGGATGGAATCTTCTCGGCATTGGACGTTGGCAGTGTGTGGCTCACCAGAGCGCTTAACGCCGGTTCCAAATAATTTTCCCAGAGTAACAAACGGAGGTTACATATCATGAATGTCAAACACCTGAGATCCACCAGAATTGCATCCCTTCTTCTGGCTGCATCCCTGGTCATGGGCACCAGCGCTATGGCTGCGGGCACTGCCGTCACGGAGGTCGATACAAAGGCTGCTGTTGTAAACGAACAGGATGTGCCCATTGAGGTTGGCCGGATCATTAACGGCACCGCACTTGGCGTTGGCACCGTTGAGACTGCCACAGTCAATGTTCGCGTGAACCCCAACATGGATGCAGAAGTCGTTGCCACCCTGAATCAGGGCGCCCAGGTCGTTGTTCTCACAAAGGACGGCGACTGGTACAGAATCAGCTGCGAGGGTATCACCGGTTTCATTGACAGCAGCTATGTGTCTGTTGTCAACGAAGGCGAGGCAGATCTGGGCTACGGTATGCTCAAGTGTGCTTCTGCAAACATCCGTGCTTCTGCCGATACCGAGGGCGACACCATTGCTACCATCGGCGAAGAGGACGTGGTGGAGATTCAGGGTGTTACCGATGGCTGGTATGAAGTCACAGTAAACGGTTCTACCGGCTATATCCGCAGCGATCTGGTGGACCCCACCGCAGAGATCCCTGCTGAGAAAATCTTTGATTACGCAGTTATTACCTGTAACGCCGCAAACCTCAGAAGCGAGCCTGATTCTGCTGCCGAAAAGACAGACGTCCTGTACAGCACCAGCCTTTGCAAGCTGGTCAAGCAGGTGGGCGACTGGTATGAGGTGGAGTACGGCGGAAAGACCGGTTATATTCTGGCCTCTCTGATGACCACCACCAACAATGCCGGTGATGGCAGTACCAACGTAGAGACCTATAATGACACTGTGGCCCGTGAGCAGGCCGAGGCTGCTGCCGCTGCTGCTGCTGCCGCACAGGCTGCCGCTGAGCAGGCTGCTGCTCAGACGCCCAGCTACGATGATTACGACGATTACGACGACAACGATTACAGCTACGACGATTATGACTATGATGATGAGGATGAGGATGACTATGAGGAGCCTGAGTACAACTACTCCGGCAGCAGCTCCATCGTCAGCGTGGCTATGAATTACATGGGCGTTCCCTATGTCTGGGGCGGCACAACCCCCTCCGGCTTTGACTGCTCCGGCTTCACCCAGTATGTGTTCCGTCAGTGCGGCTACAGCATCAACCGAATTGCCGCAGACCAGTATTACAACGGCTACCATGTGTCCTATGACAACCTGCAGTCCGGTGATCTGGTGTTCTTCGCCAATACATATTCCGCATCCGGAATCACCCATGTAGGCATCTACATCGGCGGCGGCGAGTTCATCCACGCTGCCAGCGGCGGTGTTAAGATCTCCAGCCTCAGCGAGAGCTACTACTCTTCCCGCTACTACGGCGCCTGCCGGGTTGCGTAACTGAAAAAAACATTTGCCCTGCCGCACTTGCGGCAGGGCGTTTTTTGGGGCTGTTGCATTTGCAGCAGCCCCGGTGAAATTTGGCCTACGGCCAAGTGAAATACGCCTTCGGCGTGTGAAATCCAGCCTGTGGCTGGGTGAAATCGCCCTGTGGGGCGGTTAATGTGTCCCTGCGGGACGATTGAATCATTAGGGGGCTGCTGCAAATTGCAACAGCCCCCTACCAACGGTGCAGCGTTGGCGCAAATCAGTATAAGTAAAGGAGAAAGTGTATGTAAAGGTAGAAAAAAGTGAATTCAGTTGGTTATTTGGCTATGCTTACCTCCATTCATGCGGCGCGGGTCTGTCAGCGTATCCGGGAATATTTCCCCGGAGATCAGATGCCGCAGCCTTTTTGTTTACGACTTCAGTATATTGGCAGATTATGAACACCCCATGAACGAAGGGAAAACAAACTATAAACTGCATTCAGGTCAGGTCCGCCAGAGCCTGACGATCCAGAATGATAATCGCTCCATATCCGGTTCGGATGTATCCGGCCTTTGCAAAGCTGCTGAGGATGCGGCTGACGGTGACACGGCTGACACCAAGGGCCGTGGCCAACTCCTCATGGGTCTGATGAATGGCCCCGTCTGAGGTGGGATGGTTCAGCAGCAGATTGGCAAGCCGCCGGTCTGCGGACTGAAAGCTCATGGTGTCCACATGACCGCTGAGAAGCCGCACGGTCCGGGCAAGATAGGTAATCATGGAGGAGGCCAGCTCCGGATACTGCCGCAGCAGCTGGTCCACAGCGGGGCGGCTGAGGCGGACGATCTTGCAGGGAGTCTGGGCGGTGGCGGTGGATACGCGGGGCATGCCGTCAAAAAAGGAGGCCTCCCCAAACACACTGCCTGCCCGATAGGTGGTCAGCAGCTTTTCATCGCCCTGATCTGAGGTAATGTAGGTGCGGACAGTGCCCTCCAGCAGGCAGTACAGGTATTCCGGCTCGGAACCCTGAAGATAGATCAGCTGACCCTTCCGGTATTCCCGGGGAACACCGGCGGTGAAAAAGGGGGCAAATTCCTCCCGGGGCATGCCGATTTCCGGGGAGGTAAAGCTGTCATAATACATACAAAACACTCCTGACGGTTCATTGCCTGAATTGTAACATACTTTACATTCTTTTTGCAAGACCTGTGTCATAATGAAGACAAAACCGCACAATAAAAATTTTTTGGAGGGATTATTATGGGCATGACAATGACGCAGAAAATCATGGCGGCACATGCGGGTCTGGATTCTGTGGTTGTTGGACAGCTGATCGAGGCAAAGCTGAATTTTGTCCACGGCAACGATGTGACAACCCCTGTAGCCATTGGCGTTCTGGAGGAAAACGGCATCACAGAGGTCTTTGACAAGGATAAGATCGGCATTATTCTGGATCACTATACCCCTTGTAAGGACATCAAGGCCGCGCAGCTCTGTAAAACTGCAAGAGATTTTGCACGGAAGCACAACATCACCCATTTCTATGACGTGGGCGAGGTGGGCGTTGAGCACGCCTTCATTCCGGAGAAGGGATTGATCGTTCCCGGCGATATGACCATCGGCGCGGATTCCCACACCTGCACCTACGGCGCACTGGGCGCCTTCTCCACCGGCGTTGGCTCCACGGATATGGCTGCGGGTATGGCAACGGGCCTCAACTGGTTCAAGGTTCCCCCTGCCATTAAAGTCACCATCACCGGCAAGTTCCGGCCCTATGTTTCCGGCAAGGACGTGATGCTCCATCTGATCGGCGAGATCGGCGTGGATGGGGCTCTGTACAAGTCTCTGGAGTTCACCGGCCCCGGCATCAGTGAGCTGACCATGGACGACCGGTTCACCATTGCCAACATGGCCATTGAGGCTGGCGCTAAGAACGGCATTTTCCCTGTGGACGAAAAGACCCTGGAGTATCTGAAGGGCAGAACGGACCGGGAGCCTGTGATCTACGAGGCTGACCCCGACGCAGAGTATGAGCGGGAGGTGGTCATTGATCTTGACCAGCTGGAGTCCACTGTGGCTATGCCCTATCTGCCCGGGAACCGGGAGCTGGTGAAGAATGTCAAGGGCATTGCCATCGATCAGGTGGTCATCGGCTCCTGCACCAACGGCCGCATTGGCGACATGCGGGCAGCAGCCCAGATTCTGAAGGGACGTAAGGTGGCGGAGAATGTTCGCTGCATCGTCCTGCCTGCCACCCAGGAGATCATCAGGCAGATGATCGAAGAGGGAATCTACATGGATCTGCTGGATGCGGGCTGTGCCATTTCCACACCCACCTGCGGCCCCTGTCTTGGTGGTCATATGGGCTGTATGTGTGAGGGCGAGGTCTGTGTTTCCACCACCAACCGTAATTTCGTGGGCCGTATGGGCCATGTGGAATCCAAGGTCATTCTGGCAAGCCCCGCTGTGGCAGCGGCTTCCGCTGTGGCTGGCTGTCTGGCTGATCCCGCTGACCTGTGAGAAAGGAGCGTTACAATGTCAAAGATTTATAAATATGGCGACAACGTGGACACCGATGTGATCATCGCTGCCCGTTATCTCAATGATCCCAGTGAGGGGAACCTGAAGGCCCATTGCATGGAGGACATTGATCCCCAGTTCTCCTCCACGGTGGAGGCCGGAGATGTGATCGTGGGCGGCGCGAACTTCGGCTGCGGCTCCTCCAGAGAGCATGCGCCTCTGGCCATCAAGGTCTCCGGCGTCAAGTGTGTCATCGCCGCATCTTTTGCCCGGATTTTCTACCGCAACGCCATCAATATCGGCTTCCCCATTATGGAGTGCCCCGAGGCGGCGGAGGCCATCCAGCCCGGTGATGTGGTTTCCGTGGACTTTGCCACCGGCAAAATTGTGGACGAGACTCTGGGCAAGACCTTCCAGGCCGCGCCCTTCCCAGCCTTTATCAACGGCATTATTGAAAACGGCGGCCTGATGAACTCTCTGAAGGCCAGAGGCATGGCAAAGTGATGGAGCTTGCCGTCTTTTTCAAAAGCGTGATCGATCAGGACCGGGCACCGGTGGTGCTGTGTGATCTTGCACATACCATTGTGTACATGAATCCCGCCGCAACCACCCGGTATGCTGGCCGGGGCGGCGCGGATTTGATTGGCAGGAATCTGAAAGACTGCCATTCGCCCCAGTCAAACCAACGGATTGACAGTGCGGTTGACTGGTTCCGGGCGGACAAAAGCCACAATCTGGTGTTTGCCTACCGGATGGAAAAGGAAAACAGCGATGTGTACATGGTTGCCCTTCGGGATACGGATGGCACCCTGATCGGGTATTATGAAAAGCATGAATCCCGTACCAATGAAACCATGAAGCAGTATGATTTGTACTGAGAATAAGGAGTCTTTTTTATGGATTACAAAATTGCGTTGATCCGCGGCGATGGAATTGGCCCTGAGGTAGTGGGCGAGGCTGTCAAGGTGCTGAATAAGGTAGGGGAGAAGTTCGGCCATACCTTTACCTATACCGATGTTTTGCTGGGCGGCTGTGCCATTGATGCCTGCGGCAAGCCCTTCCCCGACGGCACTGCTGAGGCCTGCAAGGCCTGTGACGCGGTGCTGCTGGGTGCTGTGGGCGGCCCCAAGTGGGATACCTGCCCTGCGGATATTCGTCCGGAAAAGGGTCTGCTGGCCATCCGGAAGGCCCTGGGCCTCTATGCGAACCTCCGTCCCGCAACCCTTCGTCCCGCACTGGCGGATGCCAGCCCCCTGAAGAAGGAGACTGTGGACAAGGGCATTGATCTGATGATGGTTCGTGAGCTCACCGGCGGCATATATTTCGGAAAGCGTGACCGCTATGACACCGAGGACCGGGGCGTGGAGTGCACCGATCTGATGGCTTACTCCGAGAAGGAGATCGAGCGCATCGGCCGCCGTGCCTTTGAACTGGCCCGTCTCCGCCGGAAGAAGGTTACTTCCGTGGACAAGGCAAACGTTCTGGAGACCTCCCGCCTGTGGCGCAGCGTCATGCACCGGCTGGCTGAGGAGTACCCTGATGTGGAGTATTCCGACATGCTGGTGGACAACACCGCCATGCAGATCGTCCGGGACCCCAGCCAGTTTGACGTGGTGGTCACGGAGAACATGTTCGGCGATATTCTCTCCGACGAGGCTTCCATGGTTACAGGCTCCATCGGCCTGCTGCCCTCTGCCTCCATCGGTGATACGGCGCCCGGCCTCTACGAGCCCATTCACGGCTCCGCGCCGGATATTGCCGGTCAGAACAAGGCAAATCCCATTGCCACCATCCTGTCTGTTGCCATGATGATGCGCTATTCCTTCAATCTGCCGGAGGAGGCAAACGCCATTGAACAGGCGGTGGACGCTGTGCTCGCTGAGGGTTGGCATACCGCAGATATTGCCGGTGAAGGAGACGCCATCGGCACTGTGGAAATGGGCAAGCTGATCGTAGATCATATCTGATTTTTCAAATTGAATCCTTTGAAGGGTGCTGCCGTGATTCCGCGGCGGCGCCCTTTTTGCGCCTGTGAAATTTGATGCATCAGTTTATGCATTCTTTTTCGGGATAAATTGCAAAAAAGGGAGGATACAACTGCGGAAATTGGGCAGAATGAAAGAAAATCGAAAATGGATGGAAAAATACTTGCATTTTGCGGAAGGATACCCTATAATGACAATCAGAAAAAACGTATGTGACATTTGTAGCAAATCATTTCATTTTGCATAATATAAGGAGCGAATTTGCATGAAACCTCTTTCCACACTTGCATTGGCTGTCCATCCCTCCGCAACCATGGCCATTGATACCATGTACAAGAGCATGAAGGCTCAGGGCATTGACGTGGTGGGCTTTGGCGCAGGTGAGCCTGATTTTCCCACTCCCGACAACATCAAGGAAGCCTGCATCAAGGCCCTTGCAGAGAATAAGACCAAGTACACCGCCGCCTCCGGTATTGTGGAGCTGAAAAAGGCTGTCTGCTACCGGATGAAGGAGGACTGCGGCATTGACTATGACCCCAGTGAGGTGCTCATTGCCTCCGGCGCAAAGCACAATGTGTATCTGGCTGTCCGGGCATTGGTAAATCCCGGCGATGAGGTGGTCATCCCCGCACCCTTCTGGGTCAGCTATAGTGAGATCGTGGGCATTTGCGGCGGCGTACCTGTTGTTGTCCAGACCAGAGAAGAAGAGGGCTTTAAGCTGACGCCTGAGGCGCTGGACGCAGCCATCACTGACAACACCAAGTGCGTCCTGCTGAACAGCCCCTCCAATCCCACGGGTATGATGTACACCGGTCAGGAGCTTCGGGCTCTGGCGGATGTCTGCATCAAGCGGGATGTATACATCATTGCTGATGAAATCTATTACAAGCTGGTCTATGACGGAAATGAATTTGTATCCATCGCCTCTCTTGGTGAGGATGTGAAGGAGCGTTCCATTATCATCAACGGCGTTTCCAAGTCCTATGCCATGACCGGCTGGAGAATCGGCTACTCTCTGGCGCCTGCTCATATCACCAAGGTCATGTCCAGCTATGTGAGCCATTCCACTGCCGCACCGTCCACCCTGTCCCAGTGGGCTGCAGTGGAGGCCCTCACCGGTCCTCAGGAGCAGGTGGAGGAGATGCGGAAGGCCTTTGAGGCCCGGAGAAACTACATGGTGGAGCGTGTGAACAGCATTCCCGGTGTCAGCTGCCTGATGCCCGAGGGCGCATTCTATGTGATGATGAACGTGTCCAAAATCTTCGGAAAGAAGAGCGGCGACGTAGTGATCGATAGCTGTGACAAGTTTGCCTCCGAGCTGCTGGAGAAGGGACTGGTTGCAGTGGTGCCCGGCAGCGGCTTCGATGCACCCAACTATGTCCGCTGGAGCTATGCAACCTCCATGGAGAACATCAAAGAGGGCATGGATCGTCTGGAGAAGTTCCTTGCGGGACTCACCGACTGATTCTTTTCCTGAAAAATCGAAGTTTTTCCCGGAAAATGCATTCTGCCACTGGAAAAAACCGATGAAATCGTTTATAATATGCACGGACTTGTGTCCGTGCATATTTTTGCCCTCAATATGTGGGTTCATTGCCCCTGAAAATTGGGCTGAGGCAAGGGATTTGCCCCTTGCCTTGTTTCTGTTGCATATGAAAAAGATGCGCCTCAGGCGCTTTGAAAGGAAGGATTATTTTTGAGCACCTCTGTTTACGAAAGCCCCTTGTCCAGCCGCTATGCCAGCGAGGAAATGCTGTATCTGTTCTCCGCTGATAAAAAGTTCACCACCTGGCGCAGACTGTGGATCGCTCTGGCCCGTGCGGAAATGAAGCTGGGACTTCCCGTTACCCAGGAGCAGATCGATGAGCTGGAAGCATTTAAGGACGATATCAACTATGATGTGGCGAAGGAAGAGGAGAAGCTTCTCCGCCATGACGTGATGGCCCATGTCCACGCCTACGGCAAGCAGTGCCCCAAGGCCATGCCCATCATTCATCTTGGAGCCACCAGCTGCTACGTTGGCGACAACACCGACGTGATCCTTATGCGCGAGGGGCTGGAGCTGATTCAGAAGCGCCTTGTGAACCTCATCAAGTCTCTGTCTGAGTTTGCCGCCGAATACAAGGCTCTGCCTACCCTTGGCTATACCCACTATCAGCCTGCACAGCTGACCACCGTTGGCAAGCGTGCCACCCTGTGGATCAATGAGCTGCTGATGGATCTCGAAGAAGTGGAATTCCGTATGGGAACCCTGAAGCTGCTGGGCAGCAAGGGCACCACCGGCACCCAGGCCTCCTTCCTGGAGCTGTTTGACGGCGACCACGACAAGGTCAAGGCGCTGGAGCAGATGATCGCCGAGGAAATGGGCTTCGACGGGGTTGTTCCTGTTTCCGGCCAGACCTATTCCAGAAAAATGGACTCCGGTGTGGTTTCCACCCTCGCCGCCATTGCCCAGTCTGCCAGCAAGTTTGCCAACGACATGCGCCTCCTTGCTCACATGAAGGAAATCGAAGAGCCCTTTGAGAAAAAGCAGATCGGCTCCTCCGCCATGCCCTATAAGCGCAATCCCATGCGCTGCGAGCGTATCTGCGCGCTGGCCCGGTATGTGATGGCCGATGTGATGAATCCCCAGATCACCGCCGCTACCCAGTGGTTTGAGCGTACCCTGGACGATTCCGCAAACAAGCGCCTAAGCGTTCCCGAGGCATTCCTGGCTGTGGATGCCATTCTTGGCATCTATCAGAACGTGGCCTCCGGTCTGGTGGTTCACGACAAGGTCATTGAGAAGCACATTATGGAGGAACTGCCCTTTATGGCTTCCGAAAACATCATGATGGAGGCAGTCAAGCGGGGCGGCAACCGTCAGGAGCTTCATGAGCAGATCCGTCTCCATTCTCTGGAGGCAGGCCGGCAGGTAAAGGATCTGGGCATGCCCAACAACCTCATTGATCTGATCGCTGCCGATCCCATGTTTGGCATGACCAAGGAGGAGCTGACCGCCCATCTGGAGCCTTCGGCCTACATTGGACGCTGCCCTCAGCAGGTGGAGGAGTTCATTGAGGCTTGTGTTGCCCCTGTGCTGGAGAAGCATCGGAACCTGATCTCCTCGGAGGAGTATGACCTGAAGGTTTGATTTTCAGGCTGATTCTGCGGAAATATCAGGATTTTGAATTGACTTTGCGGGAAACTGCGGATATAATTACCCTACATGTGCAATGCCGAATGTTCGGCATAAAAGTATAGGAGGCACGGACGAAACATGAAAAAGAGCATTTTCACCTATGTGATCGTTGTGGCGCTCATTGCGCTGCTGGCTTTCACGGCGGTCTTTGGTCTGGATCTTGGCTTTACGGAGATTCCCAGTCTGGAAGACGGCGTGACCCTAGGTCTGGACCTTGTGGGTGGTTCTGAGATCACCTATCAGGCAGCTGTTCCCGCGGGAACCAGCAGCAGCGATCTTTCTGAGGGCATGGGCTCTGCCATCACCATGCTCCGCCAGAGACTGGATTCTCTTGGCTACACGGAGGCAACTGTCACCAAGCAGGGCGACGATCAGATCGTTGTGGATATCCCCGCTGAGACAAATCCCGAGGAGGCAGCAAGCAAGATCGGCGCAACTGCCGTGGTGGAATTCCGCACATCTGACTATGATGAGGCTGCCGGTACCGGCATGTCCATGGGCGGTACCGCCATCGACTCCGCAAGAGCAGAGTACAGCGCAATTGACCAGACCGGCGCACAGGCCTGGCACGTTGTGCTGGAGCTGACCTCTGAGGGCCAGAAGCAGTTCGCGGAGATTACCAAGTATGCGGCCAATATGGCCTCCGGCGAGAACGTTGTGGGCATCTATCTGGATGACGTGGAGATCTCCAGCCCCCAGGTAAGCTCTGAGTATGCCTCCAACGGCATCAACAGCGACAGCGCCATCATTACCCTTGGCTCCGGCACCGATTCTGAGTACGCCACTTATCTGGCGGACATCATCTCCGCCGGTCAGCTGCCCTTTACCCTTGAGAACGTTAAAATGGAGAGCGTCGGCGCATCCCTTGGTGAGAGGAGCCTTTCCTCCTCTCTGATGGCCGGTGCCATTGGCGTTCTGCTGGTCATGCTGTTCATGATCGTGTTCTACAGACTGCCCGGTCTGATTGCCAGCGTTTCTCTGGCATTGTACACCGCGCTGTTTGCGGTTGTGATTTCTGTGGCGCATCTGAACCTGAGCCTGCCCGGCATTGCCGGTATCATCCTGACCATTGGTATGGCCGTGGATGCAAACGTGGTTATTTTCGAGCGTATCCGTGAGGAGATCCGGAAGGGTAAGACCATCCGTGCCTCCATTGATGCCGGCTACAAAAACGCTATGAGCGCCATTGTGGACTCCAATGTGACCACCCTGATTGCGGCAATTGTGCTTTGGAAGCTGGGCACCGGCACCACCGTGGGCTTTGCCATGACCCTGTTCACCGGTGTCGTTCTGTCCATGATTATCATGCTCTTCGCCAGCCGCATTCTGATGAAGAGCCTCGTGGGTGTCA
This sequence comes from Oscillospiraceae bacterium, assembly GCA_029012465.1. Taxonomy (GTDB): domain Bacteria; phylum Bacillota; class Clostridia; order Oscillospirales; family Oscillospiraceae; genus HGM13006. The sequence continues at coordinate 10,748 of JAQXMD010000135.1, forward strand.
AGGCTGTTAATCCTGCACTCTACGGCGTAAAGACTCAGAAGGAGGGCGAGTAAGATGTTTGAAAAGATGAATTTTAGCTTTGTAAAGCATTTTAAGATCTTCCTGATCGTGTCTGCTGTGCTGATCGTTACCGGTGTGGTGGGTCTTGTGACATTGCCCTTTGGCCTGAACCTGTTCAACATGGACGTTGACTTCCTGGGCGGCGTGACCATGACCTATGATCTGGGCGAGGCTGCGGATACTGCCGCGGTGGAGTCCATTGCAAAGGACGTTCTGGGGGATAACTTCTCCTCTGTTATTACCTCCGGCAGCACCGGCACACAGGTCACTGTTAAGAGTAGATTCGTGGATGTGGATGTTCGCGATGCCCTGTTCCACGCCATTGCAGAGCAGTTCACCGGTGCTTCCGTTGTATCCAGCAGCTCCGTTTCTTCTTCCGTCAGCGCTGATCTGCGGAATTCCACAATCATCGCTGCTCTGGTTGCAGTATTCTGCATGCTGATCTACATTGGCATCCGGTTCGATTTCCGTTCCGGTCTGGCGGCAGTGGTTGCCCTGTGCCATGATATTCTGGTGATGCTGTCTGCGTACATCATCTTCCAGATTCCCTTCAACGTGAACTTTATCGCTGCGGCGCTGACCATTCTCGGTTACTCCATCAACGCAACCATCGTTGTATTTGACCGTGTTCGTGAGAATGAGCGCGCCAACAAGAACGCGGAGTTTGCCGATGTGATGGATCTGTCCATCCGTCAGACCATGACCCGTTCCATCAACACCACCATCACCACCCTGCTGACCATCACCATGGTGCTGATTCTGGGTGTTACCTCCATCCGGAACTTCTGCTGGCCGCTGTTCATCGGTGTTCTGGCTGGCTGCTATTCCTCCGTGTGCATCTCCGGCAATGTCTGGGTGAAGCTTCGGAAGAAAAAGGCTGTGGAATAATCCATCGCACACAATCTGTCATCAAGGCCGCTTCCTTTTGGAGGCGGCCTTTTTGCGGCTTGTTCCCATTTTCGGGGACAGGCTTTTTTGCATATTGCCGGGAAGTGGCTCATAGTCTTTATGGCAGGAGGCGAGAGACATGCTGGAACGAATTCTGCCGGAGGAGGTGTCCCATGCCTTCTCGGCCATGTCAAAAATCCGGAGAGCGCAGGTCATAGAGCTACGATTTCGCATGGGACAGCCTGTTGCGGCCGGGTATCCCTGGGGGGAGGCGCTGCTGGACGGAGGAAAGCCTTTGATCGTTACAGAGGCGATGCTCCGGGAACTGTTGAATCGGGCTACAGGATATTCTCCCTATGCCCTGAAAGCGGAGGAGATGGGCCTGTATCTGCCATTGGAGGGCGGATGCCGCATGGGACTCTGTGGGGAGGTGGTGGTGGAGCAGGGGAAGCTCCGGGGCCTTCGGCACATCAGCTCCGCGGTGATCCGCTTTGCCCGGGAGGTTCCCGGCGTTGCGGACGAGGGGGTCAGCGCCGTTCTCAGCGGCGGCAGGCCGGAGTCGGCACTGATCGTTTCGCCTCCCGGGGTGGGAAAAACCACCTATCTCCGGGACCTGGTCCGGCAGATCAGCATGGCAGGCTGGCGGGTCTGTGTGGCCGATGAACGGCGGGAGATCGCCGGGGCCACGAAAGGATTTCCGACTCTGGATGTAGGACCCCGGACCGATGTGCTGTCGGGCTGTCCCAAAGGGGAGGCGGTGCCGCTGCTGCTGCGGGTGATGAATCCGCAGGTGGTGGCTGTTGACGAGATTGTGGGGCAGCAGGAGCTGGATGCGGTACATGCGGCAGCCTTCAGCGGTGTTGCGGTACTGGCCACAGCCCATGGAAAGGATTTTTCGGATCTCATGCGAAAACCCATGTACAGAAAGCTGCTGACGGAGGGGGTGTTTTCCTATGGAATTGTCCTGACCGGGCAGGGTAAGGTACAGATAGAAAGGCTGGGAGTGAATGCTGAAACTGGCAGGAGCATGTTTTGTGGGAATAGCTTCCCTGATGAGCGGCTGGGCCGCAGGACAGGGACTTCGTCAGCGGCTCCGGGTGCTGCATCGGCTTCGGCTGGCTCTGGAGCTGATGCAGGCGGAAATGGAGCTGCATATGCCCTCAGTGGCTGAGCTGTTTGAAACCGTTGGGGAGCGGGTGGAGGGAGAAACGGGCAGGTTCTTTGTGGGGGCGGCTGTGGAGATGGCGGCTGTGTCCGGACGTTCCCCCCAAACGGCCATGCGGATACAGCTGGAACGGGAGCCGCTGCCTGTTCAGGCGGAGGACAAGGCCGTGATCCTGGAGATTGGCGGCTGTCTGGGGCGATATGACCTGGGGGGACAGGCCCGGGCGCTGGGCCTGTACAAGACCCGTCTTGACCGGCGTATCCAGTCCCTGGAGGAACGGCAAAAGCAGAAATCCGGCGCATGGATGACGGCTGCTGTCTGCTCCGGGCTGACAGTCATCGTGTTGCTGCTGTGAGGGACGGACCATGGAAATTGACCTGATCTTCAAAATCGCGGCGGTGGGAATCATCGTGTCCATACTCAATCAGGTGCTGGTGCGGTCCGGAAGAGAGGAACAGGCTACCATGACCACTTTGGCGGGGCTTGTGGTGGTGCTGATGATCCTTGTGGAGCGAATCGCGGAGCTGTTTGATCTGGTAAAGACATTGTTTGAGTTCTGATGGATGTTTTTATGAAATGCGTGGGACTGGCGGTGGTTGGGGCGATTCTGACGCTGGTCACAAGAAAATACGGTGGAGAATTTGCCCTTCTGGCATCCATCAGCGTGGTGGTGGCCATCACCATGCTGGCACTGGCATTTCTGAAACCCGTAATCACCTTTGTTTCGGATTTGCAGACCACTGCCATGGTCAGCAGCAGCGTGCTGACTCCGGTGATGAAAACCCTTGCCATAGGGTTTCTGTCCGATACGGCAAAGAATCTCTGTGACGATGCGGGAGAAAAGACCATCGGAAGCACCCTTCAGACTGCCGGGGCCATTGCCTCAGTGTATGTGATGCTGCCCCTGATGCGCAGTGTGCTGAAGCTGGTGGAAGGACTGATTTAAGGGATACACGAGGGGGAAACCATGAGGAAACTGCTACTGACCGCGCTGTTTATCCTCCTGCTGGGATGCCCGGTTCTGGGGCTGGAGGCGGAGGGGACTGAAGCCGATTGGGGGACGGCGGCCATGGAGCAGGCCCTGCCCCGGGATGCCAGAGAGCTGCTTGGGGATTATGGAAGCATGGAGACCGCTGAGCTGTCCGGCGGTGTGGGAGCTGTGCTCTCCGGAGCCATGGAACAGAGCGGAGACGCCATCAGGGGGGCTGTGGGCCTCTGCTGCCAGCTGCTGGCGGTGGCGCTGCTGGCCGGAACCCTCCGGGGCTTCGGGGGCGGAAAGGCCATGGAGGCCATGGAGCTGGTTTCTGTTCTGGCAGTGGGCGCCCTCTGCATGGGGCAGGTCTCCGGAGGCTTCACAAGAGCGGCGGAAACAGTGGCCTCCATGAGCGCCTTTTCCGGGTTCCTGTTTGCGGTACTTGCCTCTGCCACTGCTGCAACAGGGGCGGTGGGGACAGCGACGGGACTGTACGGCATTACCATGGCGGTCTGCGGCATCCTGAGCCGGGGATTGGAAACCTTATTCCTGCCGGGAATCTCCTGCTACGCGGCTCTGATGGTGGCAAACTTCGCCGTGGGGGATGACAGCCTGAAGCTGGCGGCAGACGGCCTTAAACAGATTCTGACCAGTATTCTGAAGGCGGTGGTGATCGGATTTACAGCCTATCTTTCCCTGACCGGTGTGATCCGGGGCAGTGCCGATGCCGCAGCCATTCGGGCCGCAAAGCTGACCATTTCCACTGCCATACCGGTGGTAGGCAGCATTGTGGCAGATGCTTCGGAGACACTGCTGGTCAGCGCGGGACTGATCCGCAGCGGTGCCGGCGTATTCGGCTTGCTGGGAACACTGGCGGTTGCCATCGTACCCTTTCTGGAGACGGGCATCAGCTATCTGTCCATGAAGCTCTCAGCTGCCATTGCGGGAGCTTTGGGAGAAAAGCAGGTATCGGGCCTGATTGCTGCCATGGCCGGTGCTATGGGACTGGTAACGGCTGTTACAGGGGTTTGCGCGCTGCTCATTATGATCGGCTGTGTGTGCTTTATGAGAACCACGGGAGGGGTGTAGGTTGCGGGCGTATCTTCTGCGGCTGACAGCTGCGGCCATTTTGGCGGCGGTGCTGAGAAAGCTGGCTCCGAAAAACGGTGCGGGGCAGGCCACCAGACTTGGGGCAGGGCTTTTGATCCTTCTGGCGGCGCTGAAGCCTCTGGCAGAGGCGGATCTGATGAGAGCGGCGCTGGAGCTGGGGCAGCTGGGCACATCGGATGTGCTCAGCACAGAGCCTCTGGACGTGACTGCAAACAGTCTTTTGGCGGGACTCATAAGAGACGAGGCAGAGACATATATATTGGACAAGGCGGACACGCTGGGACTCAGCATCAGAGCTGAGGTGGAAACAAAGCTGTGGGAGGACTATCCGGTTCCCTGGTCAGTCAGACTCTATGGAGAGCCAACGGAGCCGCAAAAGGCGGCCCTTTCAAAAGTGCTGGAGGAGGAACTGGGAATTCCGGCAGCAAGACAGGAGTGGATCGACATGTGAAGAAACTGAGGCTAGATCGGAAATACCTGTATCCGGCGCTGATTCTGCTGCTGGGACTGGTGCTGCTGCTGATTCCCTCCGGGGGAAAGCGCAGTGAGACGGAAACGGCTCCGGATGTTACGGAATCGGGCTTTTCCCTCAGCGAATATACCCGGGAGATGGAAACGCTGCTGTCTCAGGTGCAGGGAGCGGGGGAGGTGCATCTTCTGCTCAGTCTGGACACAGACGGAGAAACAGCCTATCTCTACGATCGAACAGAGAGTGTCAGCGGCGACAGCGGCCAGACACAGCTGGAGACAGTGCTGACCCATGAGGATGGAGATCAGCTGCCCGTTGTGGAGAAAAGATCCTACCCCAAATTCCGGGGAGCGGTTGTGGTTTGCAGCGGAGCGGATGAGGCGGCGGTGACGCTGCGGGTGAAGGAGGCTGTGTCCTGTCTCACCGGTCTGGGGATGGACAGGATCACGGTGCTCAAATTGCGTTAAGGAGGACAATATGACGACGAAGCTTTGGAAACGAAATGCGGTGGTGGCAGTGGTGCTGCTGTTTATCTGCGTGGGTGTGTATCTCAACTGGTCCTACAGCAGGGATCAGGAGGCGGAGGAGACAGCTGTGGAGCTGGGGGATACGCTGAACCTGGATCTGCTGGAAGAGAGTCAGGAAACGGGCACAGAGGAGTACGGAAACGGCGTTACGGCGGTGGATGCCATTATGGACGACGTTGTGGTGGTCAATGACAGCGGGGAGTATGAGGCCCTGCTGACCGAGGCCTCCACGGATACCACCATCAGCGACTATTTTGCCACCATTCGTCTGGCCCGGCAGGAATCCCGGGATTCCGCGGTGGAGCTGCTCCAGGAGACCATGGCCTATGAGGATGGAACCGGAACAGGGGAGACTGCGGCGGCCTCTGCGGAGCTGGAAAACATGGTTACAACGGCCCTGAAGGAGGCAGAGATCGAGGGGCTGGTCATTGCCAAGGGCTATGCCGACTGTGTTGCCTACATGTCTGACAAGGGCATTTCCGTGGCAGTGGCGGCGCCGGAGACTGGACTGGAGCCGGATGCGGTGGCGCAGATTTGCGACATTGTGACAACTCAGAGCGATTACACCCCCTCGGAGCTGAAAATAATTGAGGTCAAGTGATTGTTTTTTCGGGAAAAGAATGATACAATGTACGAAAGACAGGCGGTATCCGCCTAGACTGGAGGCTAATACAATGAGTGAATCCAAGGATTATCTGGTGCAGCCTGTGGAAAAGGGCACTGTTAACATTTCTGAAGAGGTCGTTGCTGCAATCGCCGCTCTGGCTGTCAGCGAGGTTGAAGGCGTCTATGGCCTGTCCTCCAGCTTTACGGCTGACCTTGCCGAGCTGCTGGGCAGAAAGAATATGTCCAAGGGCGTGAAGCTCTCCATTGAGGAGGAGACTGTTACGGTTGAGTGCTTTGTGGTGATTACCTATGGGTTTGAGATCCCTGTGGTGGCCAGCGCCATTCAGGAGAATGTCATCAATGCCATTGAGTCCATGACGGGACTGAAGGTTGCTGCGGTCAATGTTGACATCTGCGGCATTTCCGCTCCCAGAAACTGATCCGGAACAATAAACAGGCGGCTCCTTTTGAAGGGGCCGCTTTTGTTTTACAGATATTTCCATTGACAAATCTCCGGTTAATCCGGATAATAAAAATACCAGGAAGGAGGAATCATTTGTGAGAAAAACATGGATTACAAGACTTACGGCGTTCCTTCTGCTGATGGGCGTGCTTGGCAGCTCTGCCATGGCAGGGGAATGGGGAGCCATTCCGGAAATAGATCCCCGTGCAGAAATCTTTTTTGACGATGATTGCTCCATCACAGTGATGCCTGCCGGAGAACCGGCGGCGGAGCCGTGGGAAGGGGATGGCCTTCAGAGCGATGACTACCCCAACACCTGGAAGAACACCGGCGATCAGGCTAGAGACATTGCTGAAATCGCGCTGACCCAGGTGGGCTACACGGAAATCGGTGATAACCACACCAAGTATAACACCTGGTACTTTGGGTCGAACGTATCCCAGCCCTGGTGCGGGGCCTTTATCAGCTGGTGTGCCAATCAGGCGGAGATCCCCACCAGCATCATCCGGAAGAATGCCCTTGCCAGCGGAATGGCTGCGAATATGAACAACAATACCTACGGCTGCCCGGGACTTCCCTTTGTGGGGACTACCCCGGCGGTGGGAGATATCCTGTACATAGATACCAACAAGGACAGCAAAAGTGAGCATGTGGGGCTTGTGGTGGGTTTTGACGACGAATATGTGTACACCGTTGAGGGCAATGCCAGCAACAGTGTTGCCGCCAGAAAATATGCCCGTTCCACCGGTGAAATGTGGGGCAGCAGGGTGCTCTTTATTGCCCGGCCCAAATACGTCAACAACGGATGGGACTGCGCAAACCAGGGACATAAATATGACGGCGGCAAAGAAACCGTGGCTGCCACCCAGGATCAGGACGGCGTCATGGTCTTTACCTGCACCGTCTGCGGGGCCTCCTACAGGGAGCGTATCCCGGCACTGGGAGACACCAGAAATCCCTTCCGGGATGTGTTCCCGGGGCAGTATTTCACAGAGCCGGTGCTCTGGGCGCTGGAAAACGGCATTGCGTATGGTGTTGACAGCACTCACTATGCGCCCATGAGCAGCTGCACGAGAGCACAGGTGGTCACATTCCTGTGGCGCCTGGAGGGGACAAAGGTTCCCGCCGGAATCAGCGAAACCCCTTTTGTGGATGTGGACACAAGTGCGTATTATTATCCGGCGCTGCTTTGGGCCTATGAAAACAAAATCGTTGCCGGTGTGGATGAGACGCATTTTTCGCCCAATGCCACCGTTTCCCGGGGACAGTTTGTGTCTTTCCTGTATCGGTATATGGGAAACGGCGAGGTGGCCGAGCCATGGGGCTTCACCGATGTGCCGGAACATGCCTATTATGCCAGAGCGGTTGCCTGGGCGGCAAAGCATGGCATCACCAAGGGTGTGACGGAAACCACCTTTGGTCCCGATTTGCCCTGTAGGCGGGGGGATGTGGCTGCGTTCCTCTACCGGGCTGTTGTGCCTGCCTGAAAACCGGGGAATATTTTTTGACGGATTCAGAAAAAAATCTTGACAAACATTAGACCCTGTGGTATGATTCAAAGGCTGACATTTCAGCCCTATGCGGGTGTAGTTCAATGGCTAGAATCCCAGCCTTCCAAGCTGGTCGTGTGGGTTCGATTCCCATCACCCGCTCCATGATCTGCGCCAATAGCTCAGCTGGATAGAGCAACTGCCTTCT
>JAQXMD010000136.1 GCA_029012465.1 Oscillospiraceae bacterium
GGAAGAGAACTTTCGCTATATTTTGAACGCAACATGTACAGGAATCTCTGAAACGGTGGTTCAGTATCGGGATGCCGAGGGTCAAGAACATCTGCTGCCTGCGGATTCCGTGGTGATTTCCGCCGGAATGCGGGCACAGACCGAGGAGGCGCTTCGCTATGCTGCGGCAGGACAGTATTTCTGTCTGGTCGGCGACTGCGAGAAGGCTCAGAGTGTGCAGCAGGCAGTCAGAAGTGCTTATTCGGCAGCCATGATTCTGTAATTTGGAGGAATATACATGAAACAGCGAAAGAAACGCCCTGTTCCACCACCCCCGCCGGCGGTCATGGACGAGGATCAAATTGAGAAGCGAAAGAACGCCGCCGGGGAAGAAGATGAAATGCCCATGATGCCGGATATGTCCAACATGTATGAGCTGGATGACCCCGCCTATCAGGAGCGCCATGCTCTTGCCCGGTCCCTCCAGAAGGAGAGCGCGCTGGAGGGGCATGTGCTGCTGAAGAACACGGGGATTCTGCCCCTTCGGGGACAGGTGAGGCTGAATGTCTTTGGCCGTCATGCAAAGCTGTTCTTCACCCCGGAGCTTTGCGAAAAATATGGGGTGGAGCTGAACAGACCCCTTTATGAGTTTTACCGGAGGTACAAAACAGAGGATGCCGGCTACACCGGCATGGGCTATGACGTGGAAACCGGAGAGTACATCCCCCAGAACCGCACCTCCACGGGCATGTTCGGGAATCTGGGCTATCTGGATCACGAACCCTTCATTGGGAACGCGGTATACAATCAGGACGGCTCCCGGCGGGTCAGTCCCATGGAGGAGACCCTGCTGGAGGAGGCAAAGGCCTTTTCCGACACAGCGGTGGTGGTGCTCTACCGTCACGGCGGCGAGGGTGCGGACCACGAAAAGGGCGACGAGCGTCTGTCTGAGGGCGAAGCAGCAGAGCTGGCCTTCTGTACGGAGCACTTTGAAAAGGTCATCGTGATCCTCGCCACAAACAGCGTCATTGACGGGGATTTTCTGGTGGAGGATATGGACTATAAGTTCTACCAGTACACCTATGGGGGCGGCGTTTACTCCAACAACATCGGAAACGAGATTCTGCCCGACTTTGAAAGCCGGGTGGAGCTAAGATATGCGGACGAAGAGGGAACCCCTGCGCCCCATGTGTACCCCATCCGGGCGGAGAAGCTGGGGGGTGTGTTCTACACCTGCAACAACCCCGGCGATCAGGGCGCTGAGGCGCTGATGGAGCTGCTTCTGGGCAGGCACAGCCCCTCCGGACGGCTGATGGATGAGATCGTCTATGACTACGATGACAACCCCGTGTCGAAATGCTTCGGGGGACTGGCCTTCTCCAGGGAGTCCACCGGAGAGGATCTTTATATCTACGGACATAACTATGTTGCCTATAAAGAGGGCGTGTATTTGGGTTATAAGTATTTTGAGACTTTTTGCCCGGAGCGGGTGGTATATCCCTTCGGCTTCGGCCTCAGCTATACGGACTTCAGCTGGCATTCCCATGGGCTGAAAACTGCCGAAAACCGGTACGGGGAGCTGCAATTCTCCATTGATGTGACCGTCACCAACACCGGAAATGCTGCCGGTAAGGACGTGGTAGAGCTGTATCAAAATGCGCCCTACTATGAAAATGGGAAATACCATCTGGAAAAGCCCTTTGTGTCCCTCTGCGCCTTTGAAAAGACGAAGCTCCTGCAGCCCGGAGAAAGCGATACCGTGACCCTCACCTGGAACGCCAGAGACATTGCCTGCTATTCCGACACCGCGGAGTGCTATGTACTTGAGGCAGGAGACTACCAGTTCCTTGTTTCCACCAACGCGAACACCGCCCATTCCGCGCCCAAAGCGGTTCTTGGTTGGACACTGCCGGAGGATATGCTGTTCACTGCCGATGAGGTTACGGGAACGTCCTATCGGAACCTTTTCACAGGAAATGATACCGAGGGCTATCGTTTTGATGCCCGGGGTACGGAGAAAGAGCATATCGTCTACCTCCACCGTACCGATGCAGGCGGAAAGCCCAAAGTTGCTCCTGGCACCTACCCGGAAACCACGGTGCTAAATGAAATCACCCGGGAAACCACACAGGTGCTTGACCTTGAAAAGAGAAGTCTGGACAGCTACTACGAAATGGATGCCACAAAGGTTCATTTCTATGAAAATGACATTCCCGTTCCCACCACTAACGCGGTCTATCGGGACAGGGACGGCAAGCAGAAGAACTTTATGCTGCAGGATGTGTACGCATACATCCGGGACAAGTCCAGCGGGAAATATCACAGTCTCGAAGCGCTGAAGGAACAGACCGGCATCGCCGCCGAAGCCTGGAGGGATGAGCTTGTGTGGGATCACTTCCTTGACCAGCTCAGCATCAATGAAATGCTCTGCCGCTTCTACCACTGCGGCTTCGACATCCCCGCCCTCAAGGAATACGGCATTCCCGTGACCTATTCCGCCGACACCCCCGGTCAGATCGGCGCCAACAACAAGATGCCCATGGGCACCACCACGAAATACTGCGATACCATTCTGGCCTGTACCTTCAACAAACAGCTGTGCTATGAGCTGGGTCTTGCCCTGGCCCGGGAGGCGGCTGCCTCCGGGGAAAACGGAACCTCCTATTTTTACGCACCCGGCAGCAACCTCCACAGAAGCTGCCTCTCCGGGAAGAACAACAACTATTTCTCCGAGGACGCCTACCTGTCCGGCTGGATCTGCGGCCATTTCCTGAAGGGGCTTCAGGAGGGCGGTGTCAACGGCTGTCTCAAGCACTTTGCCTGCAACGATCAGGAGGTCAGCCGGGAGGGTCTTGTGGTGTTCTCAAACGAACAGGCCTTGCGGGAGAACTATTTTGCCGCCTTTGAGCACGCCATCAAGATCGGTAATGGCAAGGGCATTATGACTTCTCTCGGCAGAGTGGGCACCGTCAATGCCTGCGGAAACGGTCATCTCACCGTAGATCTTCTGCGGAAGGAATGGGGTTTTGACGGCATGGTTATCACCGACGGCTACGGTGTTACCTCCTATATGTATGAGATCAACGACATGATGGGCGCAAACAGCGGCCTTTTGTGCTTTGGCAACAGCGGAAACTTTGGCGAATGCCGGGACTATATGGAGCTGTACCGCTATTATCTTCAGTACCCCGGCAGAACCACCGCTGCCCTGCGGAATTTCATGAAGGGCTGCATGAATTCTCTGCTGGACAGCCACACCTTCCGGGATCTGTATACAGATTACGACTACTACAGCAGCGAGGATGCCGGATCCACCACGGACATCAACTGGTTCGATGCCCAGATTGGTCTGGGCTATGCCTATCATCAGGCAGACAGACTGACCTATCTGGGGATAAAGCTGAAGGAGGGGGAAAGCAATCCTCCCTCTATGATGCCCAATTTCAACTGTAAGGATCGGAGCGGCACCATCCGGACGGATGATTACGGGCTTACCCCTGTAAACATTTCCGGCAGGGCGGGAGAAACGCTTACCATCCCCGTTTCCATCCAGAAGTCCTGGGGCTTGCAGAAGATGGGCTTTACCGTCGGGTTTGACCGGGATGCATTCGTGTTTGCGGACATCAGCATGGAGGGAAGTATTCTGGAGGGATATGATTGCGCTGTGGAGGAAACCCCAAGGGGAATCAACCTGTGGATCGCTACCACCGACAACGTGTTTTCAACCCCCTGCGGCAAGCTGTTTGATCTGCGACTCACCGTAAGAACTGGCGCAAAAGCTGGAGCTTATCCCATTGGCCTAAGGCCGGTCCTGGATGAAAAGGGAGAATTTACGGACAGCCTGCTGGATAAGCAGGGCCATGAAATGTCTTATACCCTCACCAGTCAGACCGAAAAGTACAAAATCGGCAGCGGGTGGAGCGGTATCTATCAGGATGTTGAAAGCGCTGCCTGGCAGACAGTTGCCGATGGCGATCTCGATGATCTGGCGGATGTGACGCTGCTGTCCGGCACCGTGACTGTAATCTGAGAAACGTCAAGAAACATGTGAAGTCCCCGGATTCTGAACATCCGGGGACTTCATAATCATTTGCCAATTTGCGCAGTGTTGCCTTAGTTTTTTTGTTGTCACGGATCGTATAAATGTGATATTATGATATCAACTTGTTTCCCTGATAAGGAGGGCTTAAAATGTACGAAAACCTGACAGCGGAGGAACTGCGGAAACAGCTGAGCTATGCGGATTGCGACCGCCGGGATCTGTTTTTTGCCCGACTGCTGGGCGGCGGAACTTATTCCGAGGAGGAGACCAGACAGGTTGGGGAAAGCGTTGGGGTGACCTTCCCCTCCAGCAACTACTATCTGCTCTCTGCCAGACCGGAGGCTTGGGGAGAACTGTACAGCAGCGGTCAGTTTGACCGGGGCGACACCCATTTTATCCTGAGAAATACATTGGAAAACGCCTTCTCCTGCGTGTCTCACGCTGCATGGATTCAGGGACGTATGGTTGCAATATTAAGTCCCGATACACTGGGCAACGACACCCTCGCGGAGATTCAGCGCCAGGCAAGGAGCGCAGTGGAGACCCTTGAAGAGGCCTTTGGAATCTCTGTTACCATCGCAATCAGCAGAGGGTGTCACAGCCTTGTGGAGCTGCCCCGTGCCATGGAGGATACCAAGCGTGTTTTTGACTATTTGCAGCTGGTAGATGGGGACAATTTGATTGCAGCCTATGAGGAACTGCGGCATCCCTTTACCGGACCATCCAAGAACTCCTATCTGGAGCTCCACAGCAAGCTGCTCAGCAATCTTCGTGCGGCAGATTTCGCAGAAATGCAGGTGACGCTCCACGAACTGGTGTTCCGGGAATTTTCTGACCCCAAACCGTCTATTGATATTTTCCGTTTCCGCATAAACGGTCTTGTGAGCACGCTGCTGTTCCTCATGGAGGAGGTTCGCGTAATCGTGGGCAACGATCTGATGGACAGCATCGACCCCGGTCCCAGACTTACCACGGCAAATACCCTCAGCGAGATTGTTGGCGTGATGGATGATATTCTCGAAACCGTGCTTCGTCACGGCAGCAAGATCCACGAGGAGTTCCCGGAGTGGGTCTCTGAGGTCTATGCATATGCCGAAGAGGGCTTTTCTGACCCGGATCTGACGGTGTCCTCCATTTCGGATCACTTCAATCTGACGCCCACCTACTGCGCCAGACTTTTTAAGGAGAAATACCATATCCGGTTGTTTGATTTCATTCAGCTTCGCCGCATGGAGCGGGCAAAGGCACTGATGCCCACGGAAAAGAGCCTGCGGGTCATTGCGGACGAATCAGGCTTCAGTTCTGCGCTGACCATGTGTCGTGCTTTCAAACGGTATGAGGGGATTGTTCCAAATGTTTTCCGGGAGGCGCTTCAGAAACAATATATACCAGAGAAAGGGCGTCCCCGAATTTGAATTCGGGAACGCCCAGATTGTTGTAGATGAAGGCCGCTTGATGCTGATTATGCCATGAAACGGTCGTACGCAGTCTGATAGATGTTCTTGATTTCCCCTGCATTCATAGCCTCCAGCTGGGAAACAAAGGCATCGTAATCCTTGTCGACGTCCAGATCGCCGGTGATAAACTTTGCAAGAGACTCAGTGACATAGGTATCGATGTCGGACTGATACTGTGCGATGGTTTCGGATTCCTCGGTGGTGAAGGAGACGAAATCCTTGGGGAAGTCGATCTTGGGCAGGGACTTATCGGTCTTGCTGGCGAAAATATCAAAGCATGCCTTTTGCGCGGGATGGTTGTAGCTGGCCAGAGCCATGTCGTAGGACTTCAGGAAGGGGAAGCCGGGGCTGATGTAGGCCAGAGGCGTGAAGGATGCAGGCAGGTTGGGGTTGTTCAGCATCAGGTCGGTGAAAACGGGCTCGCCGTTTTCCATGGTATAGGTTTCACCCTCAGTGCCCCAGTTCACTGCCATGAAAGCCTGCTCGGTGAATGCGTAGTTGATGTAAGCCACAGCAACCTCAGGAATCTCACAGTTGGTGGAGACAGATGCCTTGTTGGAACTGTTCATGCGGCTGGTCCAGCCGTAGGGAACCTGATCGTCGGCATTTTTAGTGATTGGTGCCAGAGCGGAGATCTCAATATCGGGATTCAGAACATTGACCTCGGATACAATGAGGATGTCTGCATCAAAGAGGCCGGTGGACTGATTCACAACCATACCGCTCTTGGGCATGGTGGTGTCATTTGCGGTAATGAATCCGGAGGAGAAGTAGCCTTCCTCAAACCACTTGTGGGCGGTCTTGAGGTATTCCTTCATGGCGTCCTTTGTATCCGTGTAGCCGTATACAACTTTATCGCCATCCAAAGACCACTCGTAGGCACCGAATACATGGTGAAAAGGCATATCGCAGGTTTCACGGGCAGCAAAGGCATCGGAGCAGCCGTACTCGTCCTTGAACACCTGCAGGACTTTCTCAATATCCTCCAGCGTGCTGGGGGTATCCAGATTCTGCTCATTCAGCCAGTCCTGACGAATCCAGAGACCCGACTGACCGGACATGGGGCAGGGCTCCTGATCATAAAGGGAGACCATTTCTGCCATCTGATTGTCGCTGACCATAGTCTTCATGGCAACAGGGTCGGACTGAAGCAGCGCCCAGTAGTCGGGAGCGTAGGTGGCCATATAGGGCATCATATCAATGAGAACCTCGTCCTGAATGGCCTTGAAGCCACCGCCGCTGTAGTTGGAGCCGGCGTTCTCGATGATGTCCAGATAGTCGCCGGAGGCAACCATCAGGTTGAACTTGGTGTCGGCAGAGTCAGTGCCAATGGTGGTGACATCCACCTTGACGTTGAGTGCATCATACAGGGTGGAGAACAGGGAAGCATCCATGGGGTCGAAGCCCTCCAGGAACGGAGGCCACAGCTTCCAGTAGGTCAGGGTAATGGTCTCGTCGCTGATGGGGCCGTAGATGTCAAATTCGGCCTCTTCAGTTTCTTCAACCGCGGAGGCTTCCTCTGCTTCTTCCTCAGAGTCTTCGATCTCGGGCACATCAGTCGCTTCTGCCTCATTCTCTGGGGGTTCTTCCACAGAGACTTCCTCAGGAGCTGAAGATGCGGGAGCGGGTTCTGTCGCTGGGCTGCCACAGGAGGCGAATAAGCCCAGAACCGTGGAAAGACACAGCAGCATTGCAAGCAACTTTTTCATTTCAATTTCTCCTTTCGGTTTTTTCTGATGGCTCCATCATAGCATGATAAAAAGATTCCCAACAACCGACAAAAGGTGAAACAAACATACAAAAGTCGTAATGGAAGAAGGTAGCTGAGGGCAACCGTCATAATGTATGCGGGCGAGATCGTGTGTCACAGGATCGACGTCCTTCCAAAGGTCTCTGGAGACACCGGGAGGGAGGAAACAAGGTGTTGAAATCGGCATGTACATTTCCTGTCGCCGTGTATGGTCACAAGGCAGAGCTGGGTGACCGAACCGTGGTGGTCGGCGGAGCAGAGGCCCGGTACTGTATCTTGCCGAGGCAGAACATCATGTGACTCTCCTGTCCCGCCAGTCCGGCAATGTACAGACCTGTACACGGTCTGCCTATGCTGCTGCATCGCAGATCTGATTCCCCACACCGTTCAGTATATTTGTTCACTATGCACAACCTTTGTGCAAAAATTAGATGCGCGCCCAAAGACTTTTGGGCGCGCACTTTTTATAATGGATATGTCATCAAAAGACCCCTTTGAAATGCTGCTGCATATTCCGGTACTTGTCGTACTCGGCAATGTGCAGGGACAGCATCAGGAGGAATGAAATATAGTCATTGGAAAAGTCCAGGTTTTTCAGGATCTCGGTACACTTGTTGATCCGGTAATGAACAGTGTTCCGGTGGAGATTGAGCTCCCGGGCGGTGTTGGTGACGTTTTTGGCGTGCTCCAGATAGCAGAGGAGC
>JAQXMD010000137.1 GCA_029012465.1 Oscillospiraceae bacterium
ACGCCCTCTCTGATTACCCGTACCACCAACGACATCAATCAGATTCAGCAGACCATGCAGATGCTGCTCCGCACCATCATCACCACCCCCATCATGCTGCTGGGCGGCATCGTCATGTGTCTCCGTCAGGATGCAAAGCTCTCCACCATCCTGCTGTTTGTGGTGCCGGTGCTGGCGATTCTGGTGTACTTTACCACCACCAGATCCCACCCCTGGTTCAAAAAGCAGCAGGTGCAGGTGGATAAGCTCAATCAGGTGCTCCGGGAAAAGCTCAGCGGCATCCGCGTGATCCGTGCCTTTGTCCGGGCGGAGTATGAGGAGGAGCGGTACGACCGGGAGAACAAGGAGATGTACCGCATTGCCACCCATGCCCACAAGCTGATGACCTGTATGATGCCTCTGGTGATGCTGGTGATGAACATCGCCACGCTGTCTGCCTACTATATGGGTGCCATCCGGATCGATGCCGGCCAGATGCAGATCGGTCAGCTCACTGCTTTCGTCACCTATCTCATGCAGATTCTCATGAGCATCATGATGTCCTCCATGATGATGAACATGATTCCCAGAGCCATGACCTCCATCAGCCGTGTCAACGCCATTCTGAACTATACCCCCAGCATTCAGGATGACGCTGTGGGTGCGGATGTGAAGGTGGGCGGCTTTGAAAGTCTGGAGTTCAGGGACGTATCCTTCTCTTATCCCGAGGCTGGCCGTCCCGTTCTGTCCCACATCAGCTTCAAAACCATGCCCGGAGAAACCACGGCCATCATCGGCTCCACCGGCTCCGGCAAATCCACGCTGATCAACCTGATTCCCAGAATCTACGATGTGACCGAGGGACAGATACTGCTCAACGGCGTGGACATTAAGTCCATTCCCCAGGCAGAGCTTCGGATGCATCTGGGCGTTGTGCCCCAGAAGGCGCTGCTGTTCGACGGCACCGTTGCCTCCAACCTCCGCTACGGCAAGGATGACGCCACGGAAGAGGAAATGTGGCATGCGCTGGAGGTCTCTCAGGGCAAGGACTTTGTCTCTCAGATGCCCAGCGGGCTGGAGGCGTCCATTTCTCAGGGAGGCGCCAACGTGTCCGGTGGCCAGCGTCAGCGTCTGGCCATTGCCCGTGCGGTGATCCGCAAGCCCGATGTCTATATCTTCGATGACAGCTTCTCCGCTCTGGACTTCAAGACCGATGCAAAGCTCCGTCAGGCGCTGGCTCTGGAAACAAAGGAAGCCGCTGTTCTGATCGTCGCCCAGCGTGTCACCACTGTTATGGGCGCAGACCGGATTCTGGTTCTGGACGAGGGCAGGATCGTGGGCAACGGCACCCACAAGGAGCTTATGGAGACCTGTCAGGTCTATAAGGAAATCGTGCTGAGCCAGCTCAGCGCAGAGGAGGTGGCTTAAATGGCAAACGCAGAAGTCGAGAAGGAAAAACGACAGCTGGAACTCCAGCGCCAGAAGCGTCATGCGGGCGGTCCCGGCGGACACTTTATCGGCAGCGATGAAAAGGCGAGTGATGCGGGGGGCACCTTCCGCAGACTCCTTGATCTGCTTCGGCCCAAGCTGCCTCTGATTATTCTGACCTTCATCATGACCATCGCCTGCACGGTGGCAAATACCTATGCGCCCATGCGCCTTGCAGCCATGGTGGACATCATCAAGAACGGTGTGGAGGCCAAGGCCGCCGGTACCGGCGCCGTGGATTTCTCCCTGCTGCGGCATGAGGTGGTTATCATTGCCATCCTGTATGCCCTGACCGTGGTTTGCAACCTGGCCCAGCAGTTTATTATGATCGACGTGTCTCAGGGCATGGTCTATGACATGCGTAAGATGATCGACCAAAAGCTCAAGAGACTGCCCATCAAGTATTTTGATTCCCACTCCCGGGGCGACATCCTCTCCCGGGTGCAGAACGATGTGGAGAACATCTCCATGACCCTGCAAATGTCCCTGACTCAGGTGATCTCCGCCTTTATCACTCTGGTCAGCGTCC
This sequence comes from Oscillospiraceae bacterium, assembly GCA_029012465.1. Lineage (GTDB taxonomy): Bacteria > Bacillota > Clostridia > Oscillospirales > Oscillospiraceae > HGM13006. The sequence continues at coordinate 1,997 of JAQXMD010000137.1, forward strand.
TGTTCTTCATGGTCCGCATCAACATCCTCCTGACCATGATCTCCATTGTGACCATTGTACTGTGTCTGTTTATCAGTAAGTTTATTGCTACCCGTGCAAAGACCTTCTTTACTGCCCAGTGGGCCTCCACCGGCAATCTGAACGGTCAGATCGAGGAAATGTACACCGGTCACACCGTTGTAAAGCTCTTCGGCCGTCAGGACGCAGCCATGAAGAACTTTGAGGAGGAAAACGAGCGGCTCTTCCAGTCCTCCTTTAAGGCGGCCTTCATTTCCGGCATCATTCAGCCTGCCATGAGTGTGGTCAACAACCTGAACTATGTGGCGGTTTGTATCATCGGCGGTATCTGGATCGTAAACGGCGCACCCTTTGGCATGGTGCTGACTCTGGGCGGCGTTACCGCCATCATCACCTACTCCAAGCAGCTGATGATGCCCATCACCCAGACCGCATCCATTGCATCCACCATTCAGTCCACCCTTGCCTCCGCAGAGCGTGTATTTGAGCTGCTGGACGAGGAGGAGGGCATGTCGGATATCGATCCCGTTGAAAAGCTGGTTGATCCCAAGGTCGTCTCCTTTGAGCATGTGGACTTCAGCTATAAGCCTGACACCAAGCTCATTGAGGATCTGAATCTTACGGTCCGTCCCGGTCAGAAGGTGGCCATTGTCGGCCCCACCGGCGCAGGCAAGACCACCCTGGTCAACCTGCTCATGCGGTTCTATGAGGTGGACGGCGGCCGGATCGCCATTGATGGCACCGACATCCGCTCCATTCCCAGAGAGGAGCTGCGGGCACAGATCGGCATGGTGCTTCAGGATGTTTGGCTGTTCAGCGGCACCATCCGGGACAACATTGCCTACGTCTACAACTCCCTCACCGGGAAGGAGGCCACCGAGGAGGAGATCATCGCGGCGGCGAAGATGGCCTATGTGGATCACTTTGTCCAGACTCTGCCTCAGGGCTATGACACCGTCATCAACGACGACGCCACCAACATCTCTCAGGGCCAGAAGCAGCTGATGACCATTGCCCGTGCCTTCCTGTCCAACCCCAGCATTCTGATTCTGGACGAGGCCACCTCCTCTGTAGATACCCGTACCGAGGTTCTGATCCAGAGAGCTATGCAGAAGCTCATGGAGGGCCGTACCAGCTTCGTCATTGCCCACCGTCTGTCCACCATCCGCGATGCGGATGTGATTCTGGTCATGAACCACGGAAGCATCATTGAGCAGGGCAACCACCAGCAGCTGTTGGAGCAGAAGGGCTTCTACTACGATCTGTACAACTCCCAGTTCATCGGCGCTTCTGTGGAGGAAGAGCCTGCCCAGACTGTCCAGCCCAGCGGCTTCCCCGGCTTTGGGGGCTTCCCCGGCAAGGGAAACATGCCCGCCAAGGGCAGCTTCCCGGAAAAGGGCAAACAGTCATGAGAACAGTCATTATCACCGGTGGCACCCGAGGCATCGGGGCTGCCACTGTTCGCCGGTTTGTGGAGGGCGGCGACAGGGTTCATTTTCTCTATGAAAAATCCGACGAACTGGCTCTTCAGCTGGCCCGGGAGCTGGGGGCGATCCCCCACAAATGCGATGTGGCCGATGAAAACCGCATCAAGGAGGTCTTTTCGGAGATTGGCCCGGCGGAGGTGCTGGTGAACAATGCGGGAATCTGTGATTACGGCCCCATCAACTATGTGTCCGCGGAGACCTTCCGCAGGATCATGGATGTGAATGTGACGGGCATGTTCCTCTGCGCTCAGGCGGCGCTGCCGGGGATGCTCCGGGAGCAAAAGGGCGCCATTGTGAATGTATCCTCCATGTGGGGACGGGTGGGCAGCTCCTGTGAGGTGGCCTATTCCGCCTCCAAGGCGGCGGTGCTCGGCATGACCAAGGCGCTGGCCATGGAGCTTGGTCCTTCCGGCATCCGGGTCAACGCGGTGGCTCCCGGCGTCATTGTCACGGACATGGTAAAGAACGTATCCGATGAGGTGCTGGAGGGACTCCGGCAGGAAACCCCTCTGGAGCGGCTGGGAAAGCCCGGGGATGTGGCGGAGGCCATCTGGTATCTGGCCTCGGAGCAGGCCTCCTTCGTCACCGGAACGGTTCTGGATGTAAATGGCGGATTTGTCATCGGCGGCTGAATGAGAAGCAGTCCTGCCCATTGTGTGAGGACTGCTTTTCTGCAAACCAGATTGGACAACATTTTGGACAGAGGATTCAAAAACTATTTTCGATAAAATGCTATTCATTTTAGAGTTAATTCTATATAATTAGGAGGACAGTATGTCTCATTTTGCTGAGCTGCTTCGGGCAGCTATCGAAAAGAGCGGCGTACCAGTGGCGGACATCGCTATCTCCAGCGGTATCTCCACTGCGCTGCTGTATAAGTACCAGCAGGGGAAGCGGATGCCGGATTCTGTGGACAGGCTGAAGGCCGTTCTTCAGGCAGCCCGCTGCAGCGTGGGGGCTCGCAATGAGCTGATCCGGGAATATCATTTTGCCAAACTGGGGGCCACCAAATACCGCTGCTTTGACGAGCTGAAGGGGCTGATCTCCGATTTTTCCACCCGCCCCCAGATGAAAACCATCATAAACCTGTCCGAGGACATGGAGATTCCCCATGTGATTCGGGGCGGAATGAACGTTGCCGCTGCACTTCTGTGTTTTATGAAGCGGGAGACCGCTCTCCCCGGAGGACAGATCCACGCCATTATGCCGCTGGACTACAGAAGGGGCATGGAGTGCTTCCGGGAGGCTCTGAAGGATTGCAGCCCGGAATTCCACAGGATTACGCATCTGTTTACCCTCCGTGAAGGAGCCTCCGATGACGCTACGCTTCACAATGTGGTGTCTCTGCGTACGGCCCTGCCTGCCATGCTGTTTATGGAGCGGTATGAGCCACGCTATTGCTATGAGCCTGCCACTGAGGTAAAAACAGAGCTGTTTCCCAATGTCGTAATCACCACCGATGGGGTGATGCTGCTGTCGGAGGACTATGAATCCGCCCTGTACACCGCGGATTCAGAGGTGCGGGAGGCCTTTTTCCGGGAGTTTGTACGGCTTCAGTCCAACTATGCGCCGGTGATGAACACCGGCTCCGCCACACTGGAACGCTATCTCCGTGAGTATATGTCCATTAGCGATGACTCCCTGCTCCGGCAAAAGCCCCTTGTGTTCACGTCGGGACCCATTCTCTTGTCCTGTTTTCGTCCGGAGGCTGTTTCCCGGTATCTTGGGGAACTGGGTGTGGATGTGGCAGTGGTGTTGCCTGCTTTGGAGCGGTTTCTGACCACTTCAGCCAGCGGCGGGTATATCACCATCTTCAGCATGGAGGGACTCCGGGAGGTCTACCAGCGGGGGATACTGGTGGAAATGCCCGGGATTCCTTTCCCCAAAATTCAGAAAAAGGACTTTCTGGATGCACTGGAGGAGCTGCTTCGGCGGTCTGAACAGGGCACGATAGTTCCCCATGCATTGCGGATACCGCTGTTTTCCAATGATTTTCTGGTTTCCATTGGGATTTACGGAAACCAGATGAAGATCTACTGCGAGGCATCCAACTATACCGGCCAAATGGCTGGCATTCTGGAGCCTGTTCTGGGAGATCTGGCCAGAAGCTATGCCTCCTACGGGGAGGAGCTGGGGGATTTCTACAGCGTTGAAGAAACCATGGATATGCTCCGCCACTTCCTGCGGGAAGAGCGGAAAACACTCAATTTGCTTCCTGAACCATAACCATAAATGGAGACGCCGCCGGCTGTGTGCCGGCGGCGCCTCCGCGTTTTCGGGAAGAATTATTCCTGTTCGTCGTCATAGTCGCTGGAGTAGTCCTGATAAGGCTCGATGGGGGGCATATCCATGCCAAACACTTCGGAGAATACCAGCCGCAGGGTATTGATGCCTGTTTCTCCCTCGATGGGGAAGCTGCGGCCCTGATAGTACACGCAATTCAGAATATTCTGCATTAGGGGGTTTTCTACATGGGGGTCATACTCCGTCCACGCGCCGATCTGCATCATGTGGATGGCGTATCGGTTGCCGTGGTCGGACATGAGAAAAATCAGGGCATTCGGGTCATTGGCGGTAATGGTGTCCACCAGCTCCAGAATGAATTTGTTACAGTATTCCACCTGACCCAAATACAGATCCTTATTGGCCCAGTCCCAGCCGTGGGTGTAGTCCAACTCCTCGCCGTTCCTGCCCACCATGGTGGGAGAGTGGGGGAACTGATAGTAGCCGATGGTCAGGGTGGGGTGCTCCTGGGCCTCCTGCCAGCAGTTCAGGCCTGCGTCCATGGCATTGCGAAAGCCCTCCAGATAATGGGCGCCGTAATCCATGGTGAAATAGTATTCCATCAACCACCGGAGCCGCTGGGACTTGTTGTAGATGCTGTTCCGCATGAGATATTCGGAAATGGTGCGGCGGGTCTGATTTTTGGTCAGCACCTTCATGCCGGAGGTGCCCAGGTAGTCCACATGATTGATGATATTCACGTC
>JAQXMD010000138.1 GCA_029012465.1 Oscillospiraceae bacterium
AGGGGATCGCCAGGAAGATTGCCACCACCACGGCAGTCAGCAGCTTCATATCGTCGGCGGGGAACTTGAGCCACAGAACAAAGACGTAGACCACATAGTAGATCACGCCGCCCAGAACCACGCAGATCAGGCGCACCATGAAGTTCAGGTGCTTGCCTAGGAAGGCCTCGCCCAGAACCTCACCGATGATCACAGCTGCCAGACCGATGACGATGGCGCCCCGGCCCATGTTGATGTCGGCAAAGCCCTGATACTGGCTGAGCACACCGCCGGCCAGCGCCACCAGACCGTTGCTCAGAGCAAGGCCGATGACCTTCATGCTGTTGGTGTTGATGCCCTGTGCCCGGGCCATATTGCCGTTGATGCCGGTGGCCCGGAGGGCGGAGCCATGCTCCGTGCCCAGATACCAGTACAGGGCCACGATCAGCACAATACAGACGGCAGCGGTAATGATGATGGTTCTGGTCAGAACCGTGGCATTGGATGTGAAGTAAAAGGTCACCTTGTTGATGTTCACCGACTGGTTCGCCTTGCCCATGATATTCAGGTTGATGGAATACAGGGAAATCTGGGTCAGAATGCCCGCCAGAATGTCGGGAATGCCCAGCAGGGTATGGAGCATACCGGTGACAAAGCCTGCAATCAGGCCGGAAATAAAGGCCGCGATCAATGCAATCTGGGGGTTTACACCGCTCAGTACCAGCATGATGCAAACGGCACCGCCGGTGGCCAGGGAGCCATCAACGGTCAAATCTGCCACATTCAGCATCCGATAGGTCAGATAGACGCCGAGGGCCATAATACCCCAGATCAGGCCCTGTGCCACACCGCCGGGGCAAGCCCGGAGCAGGGCAAGGGGGTCCAGGGAAGCGAAATAAGACATGAAATCAATCCTCCACTTTTACACTTTACCTGTGCAACGAAATATCGCCCTATACTATAGCACAAAATCCCGGCAAAGGAAAGCCCTTGCCGGGATTTTGATGAATTTTGGATTATTCAGCAGCAGCGATGGCCTCGAAGTCATCGGGCATGGTGAAGTTGATGGCAGAAGCGAAGTCTGCGTTGTACTTCTTCACAGGGTTGGTGGAGTAGCCGATGGGCATGGTGGAAATGTCAGCGCCATTTACCAGAATCTCATAGGCCTGCTCGCCGCAGAGTCTGCCGATGTCGTAGTAGCTGATGGAAACGGTGGCCAGACCGCCGTTGCCGCACATGCCCTCCTCGCCGCAGATCACGGGGATGCCGGCAGGCTGGCAGACGTTTGCAACAATGGTCATGTTGGAAGCGGCAGTGTTGTCGGTGGGGATGTACAGAGCGTCAGCGCCCTCAATGGCAGCGGTGCAGACAGCCTGCATATCGTTGGAGTCAGCAAAGGTGAACGCCTCGCACTCCACGCCCTTCTCCTTCATGCATGCGATGAAGTTGTCGGACTGGACAACAGAGTTGGCCTCAGCGGAGCAGTAGAGCACGGAGACCTTCTTGGCCTCGGGAACCAGCTCCAGAGTCAGGTCGGCATACAGCTGGGCGTCAACGCCGTCGGAAGTGCCGGAGACATTGATGCCGGTGCCCTTGGTAGCATCCATGGATGCGTCATCCAGAGCAGTGGCGTAGTCGGTGACAGAGGTGCCGAGGATCGGAATGGTGCTTGTAGCGGACATGGCAGCCTGCAGGGCAGGAGTTGCGTTTGCCATAATCAGGTCACAGTTGTTGGCAACAAAGCCGGTGACGATGGTGGAGCAGGTAGCGGAATCGCCCTGAGCGTTCTGCAGATCAAAGGTGACGCTGTCGCCCAGCTTCTCCGTGAGCACATCCATAAAGCCCTGGGTGGCGGCATCCAGAGCATCGTGCTGAACCAGCTGGCAGATGCCGATGGAGTAGGTCTTGTCAGCAGGAGCTTCAGCGGCAGAAGCAGCGGAAGCGGGAGCCTCAGCAGCGGAAGCAGCTTCCGCAGAGGAAGCGGCGGAGCCGCAGGCGGCCAGAGACGCCATCATTGCCACTACGGTCAGCAGGGCAAGAACTTTTTTCCATGTTTTCATGATTCTAACCTCCAAAATTTTGCGTCCCGAAATAATTCGGCGCTTTAATGCATTACACCAACAAATTATACAACGATTCTCGCATTTGTCAACAATCATTTTCATGGAAAATACACAAGGATTACTGTATTATTTCAGCAATATCACAACAAAGCTCTACTTCTGCGCATAAAAAGCGCCGCAGATGCAAAACATTGCGTCTGCGGCAGAGGATTTTTTCAGGATTACAGCAGGATATCCAGCTCCACCGGGCAGTGGTCGGAGCCAAACACCTCGCTGCGAATGGCGGCCTCCTGAATCTGCTCCTTCACCCGGTCGGAAACCAGCCAGTAATCAATCCGCCATCCGGCGTTGTTTTTTCTGGCGTTGAACCGGTAGCTCCACCAGCTGTAGGCCCCCGTCACATCCGGGTACAAATGCCGGAAGGAATCCGTGAAGCCACAGGACAGCAGCTCCTCGATTTTCCCCTTCTCCTGATCGGAGAAGCCCGCATTGCCCCGGTTGGGGCCGGGATTTTTCAGGTCAATGTCCGTCCTGGCCACGTTCAGGTCTCCGCAGATCAGCACGGGCTTTTTTGCATCCAGCCCGGTAAGCCATGCCCGGAAGGCATCCTCCCAGGCCATCCGGTGGTCAATGCGCTTCAGGCCCTCCTGAGCGTTGGGGGTGTAGCAGGTCACAACATAGTATCCGGGATACTCCAAAGTAATGAGCCGTCCCTCCGTATCCAACTCCGGCACACCAACGCCATAGGCCACGCTGAGGGGTTCCTCTTTGGCAAAAATCGCCGTGCCGGAATAGCCCTTCTTCTCCGCATAGTTCCAGAACTGGTGATAGCCCGGCAGGTCCAGCTCCACCTGTCCCGCCTGACACTTGGTCTCCTGAAGGCAGAAGAAATCCGCATTCTCCCCCTGAAAGAACTCCAGAAAGCCCTTCCCGAGACAGGCCCGCAGGCCGTTGACATTCCACGAAATCAGTTTCATTTTTTCTCCTCCTGTGCAGCCATCCATTTGGCCAGTGCATCGGCCATGGCGGTATTGCCGCCGGTATCCTGTTTGTTGAGGTACGCCCGAACATCCCGCTTGCTGGCTCCCGCGGAGCTGCGGCGTTTTTTGAAATCAGAGAGCTTTTCCCGGTAGCCGCAGACACAGGCAAACATCTGCTTCTCTCCCTCGCCCCGAAGCTCCATCTTCTTGTGGCAGTTGGGGCACCGGGCATTGGTGGTCTGGGTGACGCTTCTCCGGTAGCCGCATTCCCGATCCGGGCAAACCAGCATCTCTCCCCGCTTGCCCTTCACCCGCAGAAGATACTTTCCGCAGTCCGGGCAGGGCGTCCGGGTCTGGTTGTCGTGGCGATACGTGGCATCGCTGGCCTTAACTTCCGATACCAGCTCCGCGGCATATTTCCGCATACTGTCCACAAAGGCGGTGTCCTTTGCCTTTCCCTTTGCAATGTCGGAAAGCTGATCCTCCCACCGGGCAGTCAGCTCCGCAGAGCGCAGCTCCTCGGGCACCAGTTCCATCAGCTGAATGCCCTTGGAGGTGGGCACCAGCTCCTTGCCCCGACGCTCCATATAGAAGGTGGAAAAGAGCTTTTCAATGATGTCCGCCCGGGTGGCCGGGGTGCCGAGACCGGAGGTTTCCTCCAGCACTCTGGACAGGTTCTTGTCGCTGACCTGACTGCCGGGATGCTCCATGGCGCTGAGCAGGGTGGCCTCGGTGTATCTGGGAGGCGGTGAGGTCTTTCCGGGCTTCAATGTCAGCCCGGAAACCGTCAGCTTCTGGCCCTGAATGAGCTGAGGCAGATTCTGATCCGCTTCCTCCTCGTCCTCCTCCAGCTGGAAGGACTTGTTGTAGGCCGCCTTCCAGCCCTGATTCAGCACACGCTTTCCCTTGGCAGTGAAGGTCTCCCCACCGATGGTCAGGGTCAGCTTCAGTTCCTCGTATTCAAAGGGCGGCAGCAGCACCGCAAGGAACCGTCTGACCACCAGATCATAGATGTTCCTCTCCGGGCCGGACAGGTCATACAGCTCCGGCTGCTGCTCCGTGGGAATAATTGCGTGGTGGTCCGTGACCTTGGCGTTATTCACCAGATATTTGGTTTGCAGGGGCTTGTTCCGGTAGATGGACTGGGCAAGGGGCTTATAGTCCTCCACCATACAGCTTCTCAGACGCTCCGGCAGGGTGGGCACCACATCGTCGGAGATATACCGGGAATCCGTTCTGGGATAGGTCAGCAGCTTGTGTCGCTCATAGAGACTCTGCATCAGAGACAGGGTCTCCTTGGCGGAATAGGCATATTTCTTGTTGGCGTCCCGCTGAAGCTCCGTCAGATCATAGGCCGCAGGAGGCGGCGTCTGCTTCCACTGCTTCTCCAGCTTGGTAAGCACCGCACTCTGGCCCTCCAGCTTTTTCAGGATGCGCTCCGCCTTTTCCCGGTCAAAGGTGGAGGCGTTTTTGCCCCCGTCCCGCCATGTGGCGGTGAAGCCCGGCAGCTTTGCCGTGATGCCCCAGAACTCTCTGGGCACAAACTTTTTGATTTCCTCCTCCCGGCGGACCACCAGCGACAGGGTGGGGGTCTGGACCCGGCCCGCGGAGAGCTGGGCATTGTATTTACAAGTCAGAGCACGGGTAACGTTCAGGCCCACCAGCCAGTCCGCCTCGCTTCTTGCCTGTGCAGAGCGGAAGAGATTGTCATATTCCGACGCGGGCTTCAGATTGGCAAAGCCCTCCCGAATAGCCTTGTCCGTCTGGGAGGAAATCCACAGACGCTTTGTGGGGCCCTTCCATCCGGCCTTTATCATGATCCATCGGGCCACCAGCTCACCCTCACGGCCCGCGTCCGTGGCAATGACCAGCTGAGACACATCGCTGCGCTTCATCAGGGAGGCCACCGCATTATACTGCTTCCGGGACTCCGGGATCACCACCAGCTTCATATTCTGGGGCAGCATGGGCAGATCCGCCATGTCCCACTTTTCATATCGTTTGTCATACACATCCGGGTCAGCCAGCGTCACCAGATGGCCCAGCGCCCATGTGACAATATATTTGTCCCCCTCCAGACAGCCGTTTCCGCTCTTCTGACAGCCCAGTACCCGGGCGATCTCACGGCCAACGGAGGGCTTTTCTGCTAAAACAAGGGTCTTTCCCATGGTTCTACCTCACTTTACAGATTCAGTTGGGTTTAGTGTACCACAAAACAGTCCCATTTTGAAGGGTTTCATCATCCAAAGGTCACATTTTCAGAGCTACGCCGGGAAATGCCTCCATCGCCTGTGGAATTTGCGGAAAAGGCTGCTCCGCAATGCAGAGCAGCCAAAAAAATCAGATTTTGATACAGAGTCTTCCCTGAATATAGTCCGGGGACACAGCCCTGCGGCACTGTTCCATGAGGCTTTCTGCCTCATCAAACTGCCGCTGATAATCTGGCAGCGCCATGCCGGTGAGCATGCCCATATCCTTCACGAGACGGGCATAATCCCCCTCCAGGTCCAGCACATCTGCCCGGGCATCGGGATCGAAGGGGGGCTGATCGTCGCCGCCAGGGCCTCCCGGACCACCAGGTCCACCCGGACCACCAGGTCCACCAGGACCACCAGGTCCACCCGGACCACCGGGGCCTCCCGGACCACCGGGGCCTCCCGGACCGCCGGGGCCTCCCGGGCCTCCGGGACCTGCAGGCATGGCAGCAGGCTGAGGAATGGGGTCGGGATACAGCCGCTCATAGGGAAGCCTTGGGATATTGTCCGCCGTGGGCTTCAGGTACAGATGCCACAGCTTCCATTGGCCATCCCAGAGCAGAAACTCCGCCGCAATGGGGCGAATGCCCTCCGGTGTTCGGGCAAGGAAGCTGGCCTTTGCAGTCTTGCCGTTGTCTGCAAAGCGGATGCAGGGGTATGTGAGCGCGGTGATCTTCATATCCGCCAGCCGTGAAAGCTCCTCAGAGCCGGGGCAGGTATTGGGCTTGGGCGCAAGGAACTGCTCCCCTCCCGGCAGACTGCGGAGCAGCTCCGCAAAGTCTTCTTCGATCTTCATGGAGGCAAGGAGCTGCTTCATAGCCTTGATCTGTGTCTTCTGAAGGTCCTTGTGGTCATCGATGGCATGCTTGGAGTCCTCATGGAGAACCTTGTGCAAATACAGGAGATTCCGTTCTGTGGTCATGCCTCTGCACCTCCGTTCAGGAAATACTGCCGCTGCACCTGAGCGGCCACGTCGTTCTGAGCCTGATAGGCCTGAAGAATGCCTTCCAGCTCATCCTGACGGAATTCCACCTGATGATTCATCTTGTGGGTGGTTGCAAAATAGGCCATCACGTCTTTTTCAAGAGTGCGGATGTCTTCCATGGTTGTCATAATACAACACTCCCTTCTGATTGCTGCGTATATTATAGCAGTACCAGAGTTCCCCGGAAAAGGCGCAAAAAGCGAACTGTACAATCAATTTCATTTGTATTTCTTACTTTTTCGGAAAAGCCCCACCAAATCAAATGATCTGGTGGGGAAATATCAGGACACAGCCAACTGCCCTTCCAATACTTTTCGTGCGGTCTGCACCATTTTTGCGCCCGCGTCCATACTGCGCTTCTGGAGGAACCGATGCGCCTGTTCCTCTGTCATGCCCCCCAGCTCCATCAGGACGGTCTTGGCCTGCTGTATGATCCGGCAGTCCTCCTCAGAACGTCTGGGAATGGGTGTTCTTGGTGTTTCTGACTTTCGCAGCATGGCCTGAACCGCATGCACCAGCGCGCTCCGCTCCACCGGAGCCTTCAGGGTGGTGATCTCCGGATGGGCACAACCCTCCGGCTGACCCCCAGCCGCCAGCAGCAGCATGGAAAAGCCCTTGGGCAGATCCTCATAGAGCTCATCGGCCATCATGTCGTAGAGCTCACTGCCGCAAAGCACCACGCCGCCGGACATGCGGCCTGCCCGCCCCAGCACCTCCGCGCCGGTTCCGCAGGACACCGCCACAGAGATGCCGCTGGATTCCAGGATCTCTGTCATGCGCTGTCGCGTTCTCTCTCCCGCAAAAGCAACCATTATCTGATTCATGACTGACCCGCTCCTTTCACTTTGTTCTCTGTGGGAATCTATGTTTTACAGGAGGTATTATAGCAGACGTTCCATACCAGTGTCAATAGTTTTTGCAAGTTCTTTTCTTCTGTCTTGCAAAAATATTTTAGGACATGACATTATATAGTCATTTTCTCATAATAACTCGCAAAATTCGCAAGTAAATTTCAATTTTATGCAATTCCACTTTCATTAACATTTTTATACATTTTCTTTCAGTCAGAAAAAGAGCCTCCGCATTGGCGGAAGCCCTTCTCTTACTGAATATGAAGCACCCATCCCTTGAGGTACAGTGCAGACTGCTCCCCAATGGCGGCAGGATGATCCCTCGACTGCATCACTTCCCGGATCAGGCGAACCTGACGGCCGCTGTCCGCAGCAGCCTCCCGGAGCATTTTCAAAAACAGTTCCTTGGTCATAAACTGGCTACAGGAGCAGGTGATCATAAATCCCCCGGGCTTTGTCAGCTGCATACACCGGTAATTCAGTTCCTTATAACCCCGATAGGCGCTGTCCAGCACCCGTCTGGATTTGGCAAAGGCCGGCGGATCGAGAATAACCACGTCATACTGCCGCCCCTCCTGACAGAAGGTTTTGACCACCTCAAACACATCGCCGCAGATGTTGGAAATGGTACTGACTCCATTGAGGGCCGCATTCCGCTCCACCAGCTCCAGTGCGCTTTTGGATGCATCCACCGCATCCACATGGCTGGCCCCGTAAATCCCCGCATGGACGGAGAATCCGCCGCTGCAGCAGCAGAGATCCAGAACTGTCTTCCCGGTCACATAGTCCTTCAGCAGCCCCCGGTTCTCCTGCTGATCCAGAAAATGTCCGGTTTTCTGACCGCCGGGGATGTTCACCAGCATTCTGGCATCGTGCTCCAGAATCTCCACTTCCTCTGGAACCTCCCCATAGACACAGCCCTTCTGCTGCTTCAGTCCTTCCTTTTCCCGGACAGGCAGATCGTTGCGCTCGTAAATGCCCTTGGGCCTCAGCAGGTCCCTCAATACCGCAAGGATCACATCCCGCCACTGCTCCATCCCCAGGGATACGATCTGAAAGGACAGATAATCCCCGAACTTATCCACGGTCAGCCCCGGAAGGCCGTCGGAATCTCCGAATACCACCCGGCAGGCGTTCGTCAGGCCGATGTCCTTTCGATATTCCCAGGATCGGGTGATCCGCCGCTGAAAGAAGTCTCGGTCGATGGTCTCATTCTGATCCCGGGTCAGCACCCGAACCACGATCTTGCTCTTGCTGTTGAAAAAGCCCCGGGCCACAAACCGTCTCCGGCTGTCCAGCACGTCCACCACGCAGCCGTCATAGCAGGTGTCCGTACACCAGTCCACCTCGTTGTCATAGATCCAGCTGGTTCCTGCCAGAATATCCTGTTCCTCCCCCCGGAGGAGGCAAACCTGTCGTTTTTCCATTCAGATCTCCTTGTCGCAGTAAGCGCAGCAGCACTTGCCGCCGATGTTCTTGGTGAGTCCCGGCAGATACAGCTCCGTCTGGGTGACACAGTTCTTGTTGTGGCACAGGGGACCTGTGCCGATGGGCTGCGCCTCAGGCCGCTTTCTCCCCTGCTCCACCATCTTCATCAGCAGAGCCATCCGGGCAAACATGCCGTAGCGGGCCTGTTCAAAATACATGGCTCTGGGATCATCGTCCACATCCTGAGCGATCTCGTCCACCCGGGGCAGGGGATGGAGGATCATCAGATCCTTCTTGGCGCTGCGGAGCTTGGAACGGGTCAGCACATAGACGCCCTTCAGCCGGTCATATTCCAGCGGGTCCGTAAACCGCTCCCTCTGAATTCTGGTCATGTACAGCACATCCAGCTGGGGCATGGTGGCCTCCAGATTCGTGACCTCCACAAACTTCTGATTGTTGGCCTTCATAAAGTCCACCATATAGGCGGGAATGGCCAGATCTCTGGGGGCGATCAGGTAGAACCGGATGCCCTCAAATTTTGCCATGGCCTTGATGAGGGAGTGTACTGTCCGGCCGTTCTTCAGGTCGCCGCAGAGACCGATGTTCAGGTCCCTGATCTCCCCCCGGCAGGCGGCAATGGTGGTCAGGTCCGTCAGGGTCTGGGTAGGATGCATATGTCCGCCGTCACCGGCATTGATTACCGGGGTCTCCGCGTAAAGGGACGCCGCCTTGGCCGCGCCCTCCTGAGGGGAGCGCATGACAATCACATCCGCATAGGCGGATACCATTTTGATGGTATCCTTTAACGTCTCTCCCTTGGCTGCGGAAGAGGACTTGGGGTCCGCAAACCCAAAGACACTGCCCCCCAGCCGGAGCATTGCCGTCTGGAAGGAGAAATTGGTGCGGGTGGACGGCTCGTAAAACAGGCTGGCCATTACATCCCCCTGCAGAGCCTGTGAAAAATCCTTGGGGTGTGCAATGATCTGGCTGGCAAGACCGTACAGCTCATTCCACTCCTCAAGGGAAAGGTCTTCAATATCGATCAGATTCCTCAGTTTCAATGCTAGTTCCTCCGTTCACAAATCACCAGATACGCATGTTCAGATAAATCGCTTTATTGTAGCACAGCTCTCCTTCGGAAACAAGTCCTTTTTCTTCCTTCTCCGACATTTGATGATTCTCCAAAAATGTGGTATACTTCTTCTGGTGATATTATGAACAACATCCCCCTGTTTCTTGCTCAGGGAGGCACCGCCACGCTGATTCTCCGGGAAATCCCCATATCCGGCAAGGCCTATATTCTTTTGCGAACCGTGCAGCCCGGGTATCTCCGGCAGCTGCTGGAGGAATGCCGGGATTTCTGCCTCCAGTGGGGCGCAAAGCAGTGCTTTGCCGCCCGGGAGGGAGAGTCCCTTCCCCTGCCCCATGCCTACGACATTCTGAAAATGACCGTCCGGAAGGAACTGCTTCCGCCTCCTCCGGGAATACCGTTGGTCCCCCTGTGTCCGGAAAACGAGAAGGACTATGTGCGGATCTACAACCGCTGCTTTCTCCATGTTTCCCACGCCGGGAGCTATGACAAAAAGCAGATCCAGCGGATCTATGCCAAAAAACAGCAGGCATTTCTGGCCGCAGACCGGGAGGGAGCCTTCTTTGGTCTTGGTGAGCTCCACGGAAATGAGCTCTCCGCCGTATGCGTGCTTCCGGAGCACCGGGGCAAAGGAATGCCTTTGACGCTGGAGCTGCTTTCTTGCTGTCCCGGGCCGGAGCTGCATCTGACCGTTGCCTCGGACAACGAAAAAGCCCTTCGGCTCTATGAAAAGCTGGGCTTTACGATCTCGGAGACAGAATCCAGTTGGTTTGAAGTGCCAGACTGTAAACAAACCTTGTAGAGTTTCGCCGATCTCGGCGAAATATATTCAAATCAGTTTTCCGTGGCGGCGTGTACGCCGCGGAAAACACTTATCAGGCTCCAAGTGTGTTCTTTGTGCGTCCCCGGCGCACAAAGGGCGCGCGCAGGAGACTGCAAAAAAATCCGTCGGCAAAGCCTTGGCTTTGTCGACGGCTTGGCTGCCGGCCCGAAGGCCGGCAGCTTTTGCGTTATGTTTGTGCTTATTAAGCAATGGACTCCAGATAGCGGTCATAGGCAGCCTGCTTCAGCTCTACAAGGCGGCTCAGACCCATGCTTTCCATTTCCTTCAGGAAGTTGTCATAATCGTCCAGAGAACGCTCGCCGGTTACAAACCGCAGTGCCTGCTCGGAAGCAGCGGTGATGATGTCGCTGGCAGTCTGATTGTACTCAGTGCTTTCGGTAACGGTCATCTTGCCTTGATAACGGCTCTCGCCGGTACGGCCGGTAGCCCAAACGTCGATGCATTCCTTCTCAGCCTCAGTGCTAAAGGAAGCGATCTTACGCTCGGTGGTGTTGTAGTAGGGGGTGCCTACCAGAGAGGTGTGCAGGAAGGTTGCCACAAAGGGAGGCATACCCTCAGCCTTCATAATCATGTCGGTGTACTGGGGCTTGCCATTCTCGTCATACTCGAAAGCCTCACCCTCGATGCCATAGTTGGAAACAAGGATGCCGTCCTCAGTGTACAGCCAGTTCATGTACTCCACGCACTCCTCGGGATACTCGGTCTGCGCGGAAACCGACAGGGCAGATGCACCCACGCCGCCGGTGGTCTTGGCCAGCTTGTTGGGCATTCCCGCTTCCTTCATGGGGTCGGGGATCGCACGGAGGTCATAGTCAGGCTGACCGGAGCGCTCAGCGCCGCCGCCTGCCAGGCCGTTGGAGTTGCAGTAGATCATGCCTGCCTCATTGGCATAGACATACTCGTCAAATGCGATGTTCATGACGTTCATGAAATCGTCGGTGCACAGGCCCTCTGCGAATGCGTCATGCATCCAGCTCAGGCACTCCTTGTAGCCGTCCAGAGTCATGGAGGGAACGACGGTCTTGCCGTCATCGGCAATCTGCCAGCCCAGGTCACTGATGTCGGGGCCGCAAACGCCGAATGCATTCCAGCCGAAGAAGGTGGCCAGATCCGCATTCCACATAACGGGGTTGCGAATGCCCAACTCATCCCGGAAGGCCCGGGCAACCTCAGTTACCTCATCCATGGTCTTGGGGGCTTCCATGCCCACCTGTCTGACCCAGTCCATACGGATGGCAGCACCGGAGTCAACATACTCACAGTACTCGCAGAAGGAAACGATATAGCCTTCGCTGCTGGTCAGCTCGGTCTTGAAATCGGGGTTATCCTTCAGGATGCGGTTGTAGTCCGGTGCGTGCTCTGCAAGGTAGGGAACCAGATCCAGCAGAACCTCTTCCTCCACAGCAGCGTCCACACCAGAGGTGTATTCACGCTCAGCATTGGTGATGAAGTCGCAGTAGTCGCCGCCAGCCCACAGGAGCTGCAGGGACTCACCGAAGTTTTCCTCACCCACCAGACGGAAGTCCAGCTTCACGCCGGTAGCTTCTTCTGCCATCTTAAAGGTGGGGATGTCCTCAATTACGTCAGAGGTAACATTGAACATGGACAGGAAGTTGTGGAACTGCCAGAAAATGCTCAGAGTCAGAGGCTCCTCGGTGATGGGGTAGGTAACGGTGTACTCCACTTCCTCTTCCACCTGAGAAGCTTCCTCGGCCACTTCTGAGTCTTCCGCTTCTTCAGCCTCTTCCACGTCTGCCTCTTCTGCCTCGTCTTCGGCGGGAGCTGCGGCAGAAGCCTCTGTGTCAGCGGCAGCACTTGCGTCAGCGGGTGCAGATGCGCTGCCGCCGCAGGCCGCAAACATACCGAAAATCATTGCAAGAGCCAAAAGCATTGCCAGTGTTTTTTTCATTGTGTATCCTCCTTTACGGTTTTGCTTTTCCACCCATAGCATACAATTTCCACTGCCCCCATACAACCTTCAAAATCATACTTCATATATCAAAAACACATATTTCCATCATACAATCGTAATACTTTCTTAATAGTTTAGCACTCAAAATGTTCGCATTCTCAGGAAATGGCATAAAGAATCCGTGGCATGTGTGATACCGCCACAGACGAAATCTGCTGCTCCTGCCGCAGCTTATCGATCCGGCAGAACTCCCCGGGGTTTTTTCCGTTTCAGTATGTCCTCTTTTCACCAGATAGCGACTGTTTTTCAGCCATCCTTTTTGGCAAAATACTCTGTGCCAGTTCCTCCCGGCACAGAAACATCCCAGTAAGATTCGGAACTGCCATCAGTCCCGCCAGAATGCTGCCCAAACTCCACAGCGTCTCCAGCTTTGTAAGCGCTCCCACAAAGACCGCAGTCAAATACAGAACTCGATACAACTGACCGGTATGCTTTCCAAAAAGATAGCGCCAACAGCATTCCCCGTACCAGCTCCAGCCGATGACCGTTGCAAAGGCAAACACCACAAGACATACCGTCAATATGCCGCCTCCTCCCGGAAGCAGGGAAAAGACCCCGTAGCACATTCCGCCCCCTGGATTCTCCATCAACACCCCGGGGTAGCTGAGGATTCCAGTCACCAGTGTGATTCCCGTTACCGCACAGATGACCACCGTATCCCAGAACACACCGGTCATGGAGATCAGGGCCTCTTCCTCCGGATTTTTCCCCGGCCCCGCCGCCGCTGCCATGGGCGCCGTTCCCATACCGGCTTCATTGGTAAACAGCCCTCTGGCCATACCGTAGCGAAGTGCCGCCCCCACCGAATACCCGGAAATTCCCCCAATCGCGCCTGTACCGGAAAACGCGCCCCGCAGAATGGCTGATATTGCCGTTGGGATATCCCTTCTGCACAGCACCAGCACACCCACACAACCCAGCAGATACAGTCCCGACATGGCGGGCACCAGCATTTCCGACACTCTGGCGATTCCCCGCAGGCCAAACATCAGGATCAAGCCCGCTGCCGCCGTCAGAACTGCCCCTGTCACCGCCGCCGGAATGCCGCAGAAGGTCTCCACTGTCACCGCCGCCGCGTTGGACTGGATCATGGCTCCCGTGGAAAAGGCGGCCGCTACCCCCAGAAAGGCAAAGCATTTTCCAAGTCCCGGCCAGGAAAGCCGGTCCTCCATCACATACATGGGTCCCCCTGCAAATCCCTTCTCCGGCAGCTTTCTTCTGTGGCGGAGACAGATCCAGGTTTCCCCATACCGAGTCGCCATGCCAAGCACGCCGCTGATCCAGCACCAAAACACTGCCCCCGGACCGCCCAGAGCTATCGCCGTTGCCACGCCAATGATATTCCCCGTTCCGATGGCAGCGGCAAGAGAAGTGGTCAGGGCTCCGAAGGGCGATACGCCGTCCTCCCCCTGTCCCCGCCGCAGGCTCAGCCGGATTCCCCGAAACACATGCCTTCCCACACCACGCAGCTTCAGCGTATAGTATACATGGCTGCCCAGCAGTATCCAAAGGAGCGGCCCGCTCCACAACGCTGCCTCCAGCCCACCCATCAGTTCCGCCATCCCGTTTTCGCCCCTTCTTGACAAAAAGTCCCCTTGTGATAAAATGACACTATACAATACAGGATATTGCTGCCCAATCCGCAAAATACCCCATTTGGAAAGGAGAGCCCTCCATGAGTAAAAAAGCTACCAACATTGTAGCCTATCTTGGCCCCATTGGATTTATCATTGCGTTTCTGGCCGGTGACAGGGTAAACAGCCGGTTCCACCTGAATCAGTCGCTGGTGCTCTGCATCTGTGAAATTCTCTTGAGCGTCGCTGCAAAGATCGCCGGTTACATCCCCCTGATCGGGGTATTCATCCGCATTGCCATTGGCTTCCTGAGCTTTGTGATGTTCATTCTGTGGATCATCGGCATTGCCAGTGCCATCAGCGGCACAGAAAAGGAAATCCCCCTGCTGGGCTGGATTCATCTTCTGTAAGTCATGGCAAAGAGACAGCGGAATACCCGCAGCAAGATCGTCTCCGCAGCATGGGAGCTGTTCTATGAACACGGATACGACAACACCACCGTGGACGACATTGTGGAGCGTTCCCAAACCTCCAAAGGCTCCTTCTACCACTACTTTGCCGGGAAGGACGCCCTTCTGTCCTCCCTGTCCACCCTCTTTGATGAAAAATACGAAGCCTTGGTGCCGGAGCTGGACCCGGAGCAGGATCGGTTTGAACAGCTGATCTTTCTCAATCACGAGCTGTTCTTTATGATTGAGAACGCCATCTCTCTGGAGCTTTTGATTCGGCTCATGTCCACCCAATTGACCACCGCCAGTGAAAAGCACCTGATGGATCAGAACCGCTACTATTTCCGGATTCTCCGGAAGCTCTGCACCGAGGGCCAGCAGCGGGGAGATCTTCGTCAGGACATCTCTGTGGGGGAAATGGTGCGGGTCTACGCCCTTCAGGAGCGCGCTCTGCTCTACGACTGGTGTATCTCCGGCGGCAACTACTCTCTGTCCCAGTATTCCACCAATCTGCTGCCGCAGCTGCTGGGATACTTCCGCAATAAATAAATTTTATATTCTACAAAAGCAGATAGCTTTTAGTCTGTACTTCAGTCTAGTACAAAAATGCCGATATACCAATGTTTTTGGTATATCGGTTTTTTCTTTCTATATGTTTTTGTACAAACCCGGTTCTGTGTTGCAGTCTATTTTATGTTGTAGTAGAATGTCATCCATACAGTAACACAGTAAAGGAGCAAACATTCCCATGACCACTCAGTTTCTCATTGCCGCGGTCATTGTCATCTATCTTCTGGGTATGATCCTGATCGGCGCATTCTACTCCAAGCGCAACAAATCCACCGACGACTTCTATCTGGGCGGCAGAAAGCTCGGCCCCTTTGTCACCGCCATGAGCGCGGAGGCCTCCGACATGAGCGCCTATCTGCTGATGGGGCTTCCCGGCGTGGCGCTGCTCTCCGGTCTCCCTGAGGCCACCTGGACTGCCATCGGTCTGGCTCTGGGCACCTATCTGAACTGGCTGATCGTGGCAAAACGCATTCGCCGCTATTCCAGCAAAATCGGTGCAGTGACCATTCCCGATTTCTTCGCAAAGCGTTATCACGACAACAAGCACCTCCTGAGCATCGTTGCGGCGCTGGTTATCATTGTATTCTTCATTCCCTACACCGCCTCCGGCTTCAATGCCTGCGGCACCCTGTTTGCAAGTCTTTTTGGTGTGGACTACTTCACTGCCATGGTGGTTTCCGCCATTGTCATTGTGCTCTACACCACTCTGGGCGGTTTCCTGGCCGCTTCCACCACCGACCTGATCCAGTCTGTCATTATGACAATCGCCCTGATTATCGTCATTTTCTTCGGCATCAATGCCGCCGGCGGCTGGAGTTCCGTGATGGACAGCGCAAGCGCTCTGCCCGGCTATCTGAACATGACCCAGGGCTACGATGTGGCCACCAATTCCGCAGGCTCCTACAACGGCCTGACCATTGTCTCCACCCTGGCCTGGGGCCTTGGCTATTTCGGTATGCCCCACATTCTCCTGCGGTTCATGGCCATTGAGGATGTGAAAAAGCTCTCCCTGTCCCGCCGTGTGGCAACCATCTGGGTGGTCATCTCCATGGGCATTGCCATTCTCATTGGCATTGTGGGCACCGGCATGATCTCCGCAGGTGCCATCGCCCCCATCGCCCCGGAGGATTCTCAGAGAATCATCATCAAGATCGCAGAACTGATCTCCCAGCACAGCATCCTTTCTGCCATTGTCGGCGGCGTGATTCTCTCCGGCATTCTGGCTGCCACCATGTCCACCGCCGATTCTCAGCTGCTGGCCGCCTCCTCCAGCGTCACCCAGGATCTGCTGAAGGAAACCTTTGGACTGAATATTTCCAGCCGAGCCTCCATGCTGATCGCCCGGGCAACCGTCATTGTCATCGCCATCATCGGCGTCATCTGGGCAAGAGAAGAGGGCGTTGTGTTCTCCATCGTATCCTTCGCATGGGCAGGCTTCGGCGCAGCCTTCGGCCCCGTGATTCTTCTGGCCCTGTTCTGGAAGCGCAGCAACAAGTGGGGCGCTCTGGCCGGAATGATCTCCGGCGGCGCAATGGTCTTTATCTGGAAATACGCCCTTCGTCCCATGGGCGGTCTTCTGGACATCTACGAGCTGCTTCCCGCCTTTATTATCGCCATTGTGGTCAATGTGATCGTGAGCCTTGCAACCGGCAAGCCCGAGGATGCCATTGCGGAGGAGTTTGATTCCGTAGTTACCGCAAAGGACGCATAAGATATTTTCCCGGAGCTTTTTATTGACGGAAATCTGAAAAGCCGTTATACTGAATACAGGCAAATGGAGCACCGCTGCGTGGCAAAGGCCATGGGCGGTGCTTTTTCAGTGATCCCGTCTGGAGGAGATTCCTATGAAACGAACGAACCGATGTACCGCGCTGCTGCTGTCCCTTTCTCTGGGACTGAGCCTTTCCCTGCCCGCTGCCGCCGTGGATTCCGCCCCTTTGGAGCTGCCCGCTCCCGTTTCCACAGAGCAGGTGAGCTGTCCCTACAGCGATCAAGAATCTGTCCGGGTAATGGTTCTGATGGAGACAGACGGTGCCGCCGAAGCCAAGCCGCTGGAGGCGGATTCCCCGGAATTCCACCGGAAGCAGGCCGCTCTGGAGGGCTCCCATCAGAAGCTCCGGCAGGGTTTGAAGGCTTCCGGAATCGAATATACATTGGAATATGACTACACAGCCCTGCTCAGCGGCATGTCCATGACCATTTCCTATGGAGATCTGGAGACAGTAAAAGCCATGCCGGAGGTGCAGGACGCATGGATCGTCACCACCTATGAGCTGCCCCAGCCGGAGGATGTTCCGGAGGAGGAGCTCAGCGGCGATTCCCTTCAAGCCTACAGTGCCCTGCCCTCCGAGGCCGGTCAGGGCATGCTGATCGCAACACTGGATTCCGGCACCAACGTGACCCACGAGGCCTTCGGCGTATATCCGGAGGTGCTAGGGGAGCCTGCCATCTCCGGTCCCGATGAGATCAGCAGTCTGTCTCTTCCCGGCGCTTATGTGTCTGAGAAAATTCCCTACGTCTACGACTACGGCGACAAGGACACCGATGTAACCGATGTCAACGGCCACGGCACCCACGTTTCCGGTACTGCCGCCGGGTATGTCCAAAGCGGAGACGGCACCACAAAATTCTCCGGCACCGCTCCCGGCGCCCAGCTGGCAGTGATGAAAATTTTCCGGGACGATGCAACCACAACCACCACGGATGTGTACTTTGCCGCATTGGAGGACGCCTATCTTCTGGGCGCAGATGTGGTCAACATGTCCATTGGCACCGCAGCCGGTTTTGTCCATGACGCAACGCTGGAGTCTCAAACCTTTGGGAACATCTACAAAATTCTGGACGAGGCCGGAATCATCGTCTGCGCTGCCGCCGGTAATTACCGCTCCCAGGCCTCCGGCAACAGTGTCCAGCCAGGAACGGTTTCCCCCGCCTATTCGGATTACGGAACCGTGGCCTCTCCCTCTACATATATCGGAAATATCTCAGTGGCTGCATCCACCGGCTCCGATTCAGGTTCCGCCATTGCTTCCTTCTCCGCATGGGGGGCCACCTCAGGGCTGACCATTGCGCCGGAAATCTCCGCACCCGGTCAAAACATTCTCTCTGCCGGAATCGACGGAACCGACAGCTACCGGTCTTCTTCCGGCACCTCCATGGCCTCTCCCGCCGCAGCGGGGAGCTACGCGGTGCTCTCCGGCAGTCTTTCCAGACAGTTTCCCGGACTCAGCAAGCTCCGCCGGGCGGCTTTGGCCGAGGTCATCCTGTCAGGCTCTGCCCAGACTCTGGGCAGCTTGGACGATCCCATCTCCGTTCGTCAGCAGGGAGCCGGCGTTATGGATCTTTCCGAAGCCCTTGCCTCTGACTTTGCTGTCACCACCGCCCTTTCAGAGCTGAGCGACGATCCGGACCGCACCGGTGTTTACACCGTAGAAGTGACCGTGGAGCAGCTCCGGCAAACCGCCCGGGACTGCGCCGCCGTCCGTTTCACAGACGTATCCGAGAGCAGCTGGTATCACAGAGCCGTGGACTACGCCTGCGGCACCGGGCTGTTCTACGGAACCTCCGACACCACCTTTTCCCCAAATCAGGTTCTCACCCGAGGCCAGCTGGTGGCCATTCTCTACCGTCATGAAGGCTCTCCCGCCGTCACCGGAACCAGCGGCTTTGCCGATGTGCCCCAGAGCCAATACTACGCCAAAGCCGTCACATGGGCAAGGCAACGGGGCATTGTAGCCGGTATTTCTGACGAGCTCTTTGCCCCCAATGCCCCCGTCACCCGGGAGCAGCTGGCAGCGATCCTCTACCGCTACAGTGGAAAGCCTGCCACCACAGGAGATCTTGATGGGTTTTCCGACCAGTCCCAGGTATCCTCCTACGCACGGACCCCCATAGCCTGGGCAGTCGGGCTGGGGATCATCTCCGGTGTATCTACCACCACACCCACGCTGGCCCCCCGGCAGAGTGCCACAAGAGCACAGCTGGCTTCCATGGTCTGCCGGCTTTTCGGAGATACAGAGGTGACTGCCGTCTTTACGCCCTCCGCGGAGGTCTTTGGAGACAGCATTTCTCCGGAGTCCGGCAGAAATCACCTGGACTCCGCCGCACTCGACTTTGACGTGTCCTTTTCCGCTCCGGCTCTGGAGTTCCACACCTATACGGACAAGCTGACCATCACCGCAACCATCACCCTGTCTGACAGCTGCAAGGCAAGCATAGATGCGCAATTTCCCTACGGCACCTTTGTGGAGGGCTTTATCCGTCTGGGCAGCAGCACGGAAGTCCCGCTCCACAGCACCTTCCTGGGCTTTTATGGGGACTGGACAGAGGCTCCCATTCTGGAGCAAACCGACTTCCGGGACACCTTAGCAGGAACCGCCGTTCCAGAGCTGACAGCCTGCAACGCACAGCTCTACTGCGCCAACCCCTCCAGCAGCTACTACCGGAAAACCCTTGCGGTGCTTGGAAAGAACCCCTTCGGCTCCACTCCTTATTCTCAGGCCCGGATGGCCCTCTCCTCTGCTTCAGCAGAAAGCAATTACGCGGGACAGCTGCTGATCCGCCCTGTGCTTCTCCGGAACGCACGAGCTCTGACACTGACGGTGTCCGACGCCAGCACCGGAAAAGTATATCTCAAAGATCAGCGTTCCTATGTCCACAAGTCCACCTTCAGTTCCAGCTCTCTCCAGTGGAGATATCCCGTCTCCTTCTACTTCGCCCCTCAGGACAGCACCGGTACGCCCCTGCCGGACGGCACGGAGCTGCTGTTTACCTTCTCTGCCTCCCTGAATGGAGAACCGGAGACCGTCCAGTGGCAATTCCCCTGCCTGATTGATGCTGTGGCTCCAGAGATTTCCGCCCAGCGCAGTGACGACAGAAGCTCCGTGACCATTACCGTCCGGGACAGTCAGTACCTTTCCATTCTGAAGGTGTCCGACAGCAGTGGAAACACGCTGTATCAGCAGCTCTACAGTGATGAATCTCCCAATGTCCCCCACACCATCACGCTGGATTGTCCCGACCCCGCAGCCTCCCTCAGCATTGTTGCCGTGGATTACGCCACCAATATTGGCCGTCTCCAAGTGAACTAAGCCGTAAAAAGTACCCCTGAAATCACCGGGATTTCAGGGGTACAGCTTTATTCGATCATCCAGCGTTCGCGGCGCTGTCAACAGCGGAGGTAGCTGCGGCAGCAGCCTCTGCGGCAGTCTGCTCACGGGTCTCCCGGACTGCGGGAGGCTCCTGGACAGCGGCGCCCTTCTGGAATTCGCCGTTAAAGTGGCTCATCAGTTCATCCAGATAGGCAATGTGCCTTTCATAGCGAAGTTCGGAATCCACAGCCTGTTTCCAGGTGAAGGTATCCAGCTTGCCCACAAAATACATAATGTGATAGCCGAAGTCAGTTTCTACAATGCCAGTGTCGCCGGGCTGGCGGCTTTCATCAAAGCACCAGTCGTTGAAGGTGGTCACCATCTGGCCGGGGTAAACATCTTCATAGAGACCGCCCATGGATGCGGAACCCGGATCGGTGGAATAGGTGGTTGCCAGCTCTGCAAAGCTGTCCTCGGTGGCCTCGCCGGACTGCCACTCGGCATAGATGCGCTCTGCCTCTTCCTTTGCGGCCTCCTTTGCGGCCTCCACCGCAGCCTCATCCTGCTCGCCGTTTTCATCGGCTTCCACAGTTTCCGGCTGGATCAGAATATGGCGGACACTCACGTCCGGCACATCGGACTTCTCAATGCCGTAATTCATGGTGAACATATCTGCATTCTGATCGTAGTAATCACTGAGCTCTTCATCTGTAAAGCTCAGGGCATTGTACTTCGACTCGGAATAAGCCTCCACATAGTAACGCTCATAGATATAGTCCATGAACATTTCCACCGTCACAGCTTCGCCGTAGGAATCCTGAATATAGGAAGCCACATCCCCATTGCCCGCTTCGTCCACGAACCCGTCCGCCTGGGCGTTGGTGGCCAGATTTTCCATCAGGCTGTCATACTCGGCCTGTCTGTCCTCGGGCATTTCAAACCCGGCAGCCTGTGCCTCCAGATACAGACCTCTTGCCTGAATGGCCGCCAGCATGGCATTTTCCATAAAGTAATCGTGCCAGGTGGTCGCAGTGGTTTCGCCGGTGCTGTCTGCCTCTGTTTCGCTGTAAATCTGGTCCTCCAAGGTCTTACCAAGATCAAAGCTGATGCCGTTGGCATTGATATAGCTGTAGAAGCTGCCCCAATAGTGGAAATTCAGCTCCGCATTGGTCAGCTCGTCAACCACCTGACCATCCTCGTCCGTAATCACAAGGGCCAGCTTGTCAGCGTCAAAGGGTTCCTCTCTCTGGAACAGCTCAGAAATGCTCTTCCCCCCAGACATCTGCTTCATGGCAAAGCCCATGCAGACGATCACAACCAGCAGCAGGGCAATGACTATCCCAAGGATCACGGGAGCCTTGGATTTCTTTTTGGGCGCTTCCACAGGAGGGGTTTCATCAGGGATTTCAGCGGCTTCGCGATCCCGTTCTTCAGTGTCTTCAGCATTTTCTGCTGTTTCATCCTCCGGAACAGCCTCTCCGCCTTCTTCCCCAACGGATTCCTCCGTCTGCGCCACATCGGAAGTTTCCTCTCCGGAAGCCTCAGCAGCTTCCGTCACATCATTCGCCTCAGCAGCATCTTCCAGTTTGGCCGTCTCTTCCACGTCGGTCTCCGCCTCCGGGCCGCACACAGGGCAGACAGTCACATTCTCGGGAAGCTCCTGCCCACATTTTGGACAATGCATATATGTCACATCCTTCTTCATAATTCGGTATTCCATATGCGTTACCGCAAGTCTTAGTATTATATCAGATATCCCGAAAAAAGTCTTTAGAAAAAGCGCCGGAAATGTGAACTTTTTTTGAAAGTTTTCCCGGATTTCTGTTTTACCCCCTCCCCCGCAAAATGTGCATCTGTATTCAAATTGTTTCATTCCTCACCAAATAACAGAAAAGCCTCTGTTCTTCCCGGCGATTCTGTGATATAATATTTAGCATTCATACCCCTTCAGAGGGAGATTGGAAGTGTTTCAATATGAGAAAAACCTGTTCCCTGCTTCTTGCGGCAGCGTTGATACTCCTCTCCGGCTGCGGCACCACCGACTCTGCTCCTGCCTCAGTTTCTGTCGCTGAACAACCTTCTGTGGTATCTACAGCAGAGAGTACCGTTGAGGCCTCCGTGCCTGAAGTTCAGGAGGAAGCTCCGTCTTCTGAGTCCAGCGGCACCATTTCTCTGGACGGCAAGGAGATCTCCTTCACCGGCAGCGGCATTTCCGTGGAGGGCACTGTTGCCACCATCTCCGAAGCCGGCAGCTATGAGATCTCCGGCACACTGGAGGACGGGCAGATCATTGTTGACGCTGGCAAGAATGCAGAGGTCCTTCTGACCCTGAACAGTGTGAACCTCACCTGCTCCAGCGGCTCTCCCCTGAGCATTCTGAAGGCTGACAGCACCGTCATCACGCTGGTTGGAGACAACATCATTTCCGACACTGCAAACTATTCCTTCGCCGAAGGTGAGGATGAGCCTGACGCACCCCTGTACGCCAAGTCCGATTTGACCCTTCAGGGAGACGGCAGTCTCACTGTCAGCGGGAACTACTCCTCCGCCATCCACGGCAAGGATGCGCTGACCGTTCTGGGGGGGACCTACACGCTGAGTTCCGTTGACGACGGTCTCAAGGGCAAGGATTCCGTGACCATCTGTGCGGCCAACCTGACCATCACCTCCGGCGCCGACGGCATTCAGTCGAGCAACGACAAGGACCCGGGCATGGGCATTGTCACCATTCAGGAGGGCGCTGTCATCAGCATCACCTCCACCGGAGACGGTATCAAGGCCGAGACGGACCTGATCGTTGAGGGCGGTGACATCACCATTGACGCCCAGGAGGATGGGCTGCAGTCCACCATGGACGTTCACTTAAACGGCGGCACCACCCGCCTGACCACCCAGCAGGACGCCATTCAGGCTGGGGGCGACGTGGTCGCAAAAGACGGAACCTATGAAATCCTCACCGGCGGGGGCACCGCAAATGCCCCCGTCCATATGGAAGGCCGGGGCTTCCCGGGCTGGTTCGATACCGGAAATACAGAGGAAACCTCCAGCGCCAAAGGCATCAAGGCCGGAGGCGCTCTGACAATTTCCGGCGGCTGTTTTACCATGGACTGCATGGATGACGGCCTCCACTGCGGCACCGCCTTGACCATCTCTGACTCCGCCGATCTGACCATTGCTTCCGGAGACGACGCCATACATTCCGATGAAACCCTTGAAATTTCCGGAGGAACCATCAACGCCACCCAGAGCTATGAGGGCCTGGAGGCCATGAAGATCACCGTCTCCGGCGGCGACATCACGCTGGTATCCTCTGACGACGGCATCAATGCCGCAGGGGGCACAACTGCCGATACGGATTTCGGTTTCCGCGGCCCCATGATGGAAGGCGGCAGTGAAACGCTGGAGGATGCCACCTATTATCTGCTGATCACCGGCGGCACTCTGAATATCGATGCCTCTGGCGACGGTCTTGACTCCAACGGTGCCTTTTTCATGGAGGGCGGCACAGTCTATCTCAGCGGCCCCTCCATGTCCATGAACGGTGCGTTGGACTACACCACCACCGGCCAGATCACCGGCGGCTCCATCATTGCCGCAGGCAGCTCCGGCATGGCCCAGAACTTTGACTCCAGCTCCACCCAATGCTGCTTCATGGTGAACACCTCCACCATGCCGGAAAACACCCATGTCACTGTATCCGACGCTTCCGGCAAGATTCTGATTGAGGCCACCATGGCAAAGGCCTTCAACAATGTGGTGGTCAGCACCCCTGACCTGAAAGTGGGAGAAAACTACACCCTGACCTGTGGGGAGGAAACGCAGGAAATCACCCTGACAGACATCATCACCGGCGGCGGCTTTGGCATGGGCGGCCCGGGCCGCGGTCCTGGCGGCGGTGGTCCCGGCGGTGGCTTCCCCGGCCCTCCTCCCGGACAGTAAGATACAAAATCAGGAGTCATCCTCGGATGGCTCCTGTTTTTTACGGTATTTTTTCAAGAAGAGATCGTTCCTTTTTCGTCTTTGTGCTTTGCCTTGTGCAGGATCGCACCGATTCCAAGGCCAACCAGAGAAATGATGGCGCCGATCAGAATCATTTCATAATGAGGCGCACTGATTTTGTCAATTGCAGCCATATGTTTTACACGAAATGTTCCATAATCCGCAAGCATATACAGCACACCAAAGAAGCATGCAGAGCTCCACTTCCATTTCCCCCAGAAATCATTTTTCCCAATTAGCAGAGACAGAACAAATGTTGTTACAGGAAGCAGGAACCACAGGAACATCAGGCTGTATCCCATCGCGTCAGAGCCGCTTGTAAAGAACCAGAATACAATGAGCGAGATGGCCCAAATCGTCAGATAAGTAATGAGTATCATCTGCTGGGCAATACTCCGTTTGCTCTTTACCACATCGGTGCTTTCCTGTAAATAATCCAAATAGCCCGACATCAGCTGCTCATCCTTTAACAGAAGGTCAAGGCTGATATGATACAAGTCGCTCATCTTCACAACACGAACAATATCTGGATAAGTTTTGCCCGTTTCCCAATTGGATATGGTTTGTCTGCTGACGCCAAGCGCTTCCGCCGCCTGTTCCTGGGTAAGCTTCGCCGAAAGCCGGGCATTCTTCAGTTTGATTCCGATTTCCATGGCTCTTACCTCCGTTTCTGCCTATATCATAAATAACGGAACCGCCAAAGTCAATCAAACACCATTGACATCCCACCAAAAACTGATGTCAAAATCCCTTTTCATGTTCAAATAAGCCTGTCTCCCCTGTTGATATCGCAACAACGATACAGAGCAGCACAGGGAAGCCACTTTTTCGCGGAAAGATGCCCGAACCGGATCGGTTCGGGCATCCTGTTATGTGTGAAGCATCTTATAAGAGACTTCTCTTACTTCGCCATGTAACGGTCGTAAGCGTCCTGCTTGATTTCCAGAGCGCGGGTCAGGCCCATGGTGCGAACCTGCTCCTCATAGGAAGCATAGTCCTTCTCAATATCCATGTCGCCTACGATGAACTTCTGACGGCACTCGTCAGCATAGGTCTCGTAGTCGGCAGCCAGCTTGGAGATCTCCTCGGTCTCTTCGATGGTCAGCTGTGCAACATAGGGATAAGCGTCACGGTTGTCGCGGGACTCAGACCATACGGAGAATGCATTCTTCTCATCCTCGCTGAAGGTAGCCAGCAGTCTGGAGTTTGCCTCCCAGGTGGGGATGGTGTTACGTCCGGTGTAGAAGGAAATGGCATTGCCGGGAGCCATTTCGGGGTTGTTCATCATGTTGTCATTGAAGGTGGGAACGCCGTCAACCATGTCATAGCTGAGGCCCTCAACACCGTAGTTGCCCAGCAGGATGCCCTCGTCGGTGAACCAGAACTCGCAGAACTGAATGGCAAGCTCAGGATACTCGCAGACGGTGGAGATGGACATGAACTCGCCGCCGAAATCAAACTCGGTGGTGTCCACATGGGTCTTTTCGCCCTTTTCCTTTACGGGGTCAGGCATACCGACAACGTGCATGTTGGGGTCGTCAGAGTTTGCGTACATGGACATCATGGGTGCACCGTTGAAGAACACACCGCAGTTGCCGGACAGAATGTCACCCATGCCGTCGGGGCTCATGGCGCCCGCAGCGTTGGTGAAGTCAGAGTTGATGATGCCTTCCTCATACCACTGATGCAGCATGGTCAGGTACTCCTTATAGCCTTCGCCGGTGATACCGTCAACGACGGTGCCGTCCTGAACCATCCAGTAGGACTCCTTGGCGTTGGTGGCCAGCATACAGGCGATGCCATAGCCGGCGGCCAGGAAGTTGTCATTGCCTACAGCAGCGGAATCCAGCATCAGAGGCGTGGTGCAGCCATAGTTGTTCTTCATGGCAAGAAGCACATCGTGCAGCTCGTCATAGGTCTCAGGCATGCCCTGACCGATCTCCTCGATCCAGTCGCCACGGCCCATCATACCAAAGAAGGGGCCGATGAAGTCGCTCATCATGTTGTAGAAGCCGGAGATATGGCCTTCAGCAGTGGTGGTGGCAGTCTCCAGGAACTTGGTGGAGGTGCGATACTTCTGATAGTGGGGGAAGAGATCCTCATAGTCCTCAAGGGGGATGATGATGTCTTCTTCGATGCCGTTGTCATCACCGGCAGAGTACAAGGAGTTGAACTTGCCGAAGATGTCAGGATAATCCTGAGCGGCAATCATCAGGTTGAACTTCTCGTTGGCGGTCATAAAGTTTTCCTGAATGAACTCCAGAGTAATGCCGGTGCGCTCCTGAGCCTCGATGAAGAAGGGATACTCCGCGAAGTCAGGGTACAGCTGACCAGTCTGGCCGCCGGGTGCCTGAGTCCAGAAGCTGAGGGTTACAGGCTCTTCAGTGAGGGGCAGTTCAAGATCAGGGATCTCTTCTTCTGCCAGAGCCTCTTCCACTGCGCTGTCAGCAACAGCAGCGGGGTTCTTTTCGTCCTCAACAGGTGCCGGCGCATCAGCCGGTTCATTAGCAGGCTCCTCCACAGAAACAGATTCTGCGGATTCAGCTGCGGTGCTCTCAGCAGGGGTGGATGCGGCAGCGCCGCCACAGCCAGCCAGCATGCCGAGGACCATGGCCAGAGCCATGATCAATGCAAGCGTTTTCTTCATTGTTATTGCTCCTTCCAAAGCAGATATTTGATTCACGAAGCCTACGCTAAATCTTCACGAATCAACGGTTATTATAGCAGAATGTCTACACTCTGTCCACAAATATATTCAAATTGTTACGTTTTTATAATGGTTGTTTTTTGACTTAGGGCACAAATGGAACAATACATTTCTCAATGATCTCCTTTTGGAGTATTTTGTGAAGATGGCTTCCCAAATCGATCTGCGCACAATCATGGGCATTCCTCCTCAAAAAACTGAACCATCAGTTCTGATACTGATACTTGCGAACCGAATGCCCGAATTGTACACTTAAAGTATCAATCTATTGTATAGATAGGAGGAACCTGCTATGTATAAGCATCCGCCCCTTTCTGTTCTGCATATGGCAGATGTGGTCGAGGACACCACCGCCATTGCGAACATCATGGGCGCATTTACATTCCTGAACTGCTACAAGCAGCACACCCGTCAGTTTGAGAGCTGGTCCAAAAACGAGCCTACCCTGACCCTGAACAACGGAAAATATGTAGGCTATGAGGCTGTCCGGGGCTTCATGGTGGACTACAACAACGAGCAGACCCGGTGGGCCAACGAAACCATGCGGAATCTGTTCCCCCAGGAGCTGGGCGGCAAGTCCGACGAGGAAATCTGGGCTGTTGGCTCCAACACCGTTCTGAACTTCACCACCCCCCTGATCGAGGTTGCCTTCGACGGTCAGACCGCCAAGGGTCTCTGGTACGTCTATGGTTCCACCACAGAGGTCTATTCCACCGGTCCCAAGGCTGCATGGAATTTCGGCAAGTGCGCCGTGGACTTCATCAAGGAAGACGGTCAGTGG
>JAQXMD010000139.1 GCA_029012465.1 Oscillospiraceae bacterium
GGCGATCTGGAGACCCTCCAGAAGTATTTCGGCTTCACCGTGTCCAGTACCAAGGGCAAGCCTACCAATTCGGAGTTCATCGCCCTGATTGCGGATAAGCTCCAGTTACAGTTAAAGAACAACGGACTTTTGAGTATGTGAACTCAATACAGAAATCGGCACTGCCTCCCACCAAACCTAGTGAGAGGCAGTGCGTTTATTTACGATTTCCGTTCAAAATCCCCTGACAAAAAGGCGATGGTATCCTCCACCGCATAACGGGTTTCCGTGGTCAGGGGCTTGCCTGCGTTTTCGTGGTCAAAGCTGCGGCAAAAGCCCGTGACATTCTTCCGGAGCCGGGCAACATAAGTTCGGTACAGCTCCAGCAGCGCCTCAGACAGCTCCAGATACAGGGCTTCGCTGAGCTCCTTTTTGCCGCAGTCCAGAAGCATGGCCGTGTGTTCCATGCAGAAGTAGGGCTGCTTTTTCAGCTTCTCCCGGAACTCCTGTTCCTTTTTGAAGATGTAGATGACATTGGATACATACTTCTTCTCAAAATCGGCGGCACGCTGACAGACGAAGCAGCTTTTTGTCTGAGCCATGAGCGCCTCGGCAGGAGTTTCGCCGTCGTATTTTTTGATTTTTCCCAGCTTTCCGGGCTTTTTGCTCTCAGGCTCCGGCACCAGGGCGGCAACGGAGTCCAGATGGCTCTCCAGCATCAGGGCAAGACTCAGCCGGTTGCCCATGGTGAGCATCCTGTGAAAATGGGTGCGGCAGAAGCCGGTGCGGTTGGTGACAATGCGGATATCCGGCTCCATCATGGCTGCGCCCATGATATAGCTCAGGCTCTGGTTCTCCAGCTTTGCCCGGAGACGGCAGAGAGGACAGCCGTCGTATTCGTCAAACGCCTCGTTGATGGGAATGGTATATAGCTGCTGCGCCATGGTATTCCGCCTTTCCGGGTGAGCCTGAAAGCCCTTGACCCTTGATTATTTTCAATGACATGATATAATAAATTGAATAGAGCAGTGTTTCTCGGAAGTTGAAAACACCGCTTTTCTCCAATGATTATAAACCATAAACCGCAAAATGAAAAGCATGAATTGCGTTTAGACCAAAGAGGAATCCCCATGAATGAAATTTTTACCAAGAGCTTTCACATCGGCACCCCTTCTGTGGACCGATATAATCAGATGCGGCCTTCCGCGCTGCTGTCCTGCTTTCAGGAGATGGCCACGGAGCATGCGGAGGTGCTGAAAATCCACCGGGATTATCTGGTGGAGAATTACAACGCCTGCTGGATTCTGGCAAGGACCTGGTTCCGGCTTTCCCGTCCCATCCGGGCAGGGGAGGACCTGACCATCACCACATGGCACCGGGGAGCGGGCGGCCTTGTGATCTACCGGGACTATGACCTGTTTGTGGGAGAGGAATGTGTGGGCGAAGCAGTGGGGGCCTGGGTGGTGGCCGATGTGGACAGCCGGAAGATGCTCCGGCCTGCCTCCATCGAGAATCTGGCGGACTCCCCAAGACCCGAGCAGGTGAAGAAAAAGCTCCTGCGTCTGATCCGCACCCCTGCACAGAAGCAGAAGGTCTTTACAAAAACCGTCCGCTATTCCGATCTGGATGTGAACGGCCATATGAACAACACCAAGTATGCTGATGTGATTCTGGATGCCCTTTCGGAGAAGGACATGGAGGGACGTTTCATTGCCTCCCTCCAGCTGAACTACTCCATGGAGTGCCGGATGGGGGAATCCATGGACATTTGTCGTGCTCTGGAGAACGATCATTGTTATATTGACGGATGCAGCGAGGATGGCGTGCGCCGCTTTGAAGCAAATGTAGAAATTGTCGGGATACCGGGAATCCACCTTGACGAAGCCGCGGAAAATGAGTAAAATAGCTTAATACTATTTTTAGGAACGTGCGAAAAGGAGTGTTTGTTATGATGGTAAATGATAATCCGGCACAGAAGTTTTATAAAGAGGGACTGACCTTTGACGATGTCCTTCTGATCCCCGCAGCCAGCGATGTGGTTCCCCGGCAGATTCAGCTGGGTACACAGCTGACCAGAAAGATTCATCTGAATATTCCTCTGCTGTCCTCTGCAATGGACACCGTTACCGAGCACAAAATGGCAATCGCCATGGCCCGTGAGGGTGGCATCGGTATCATCCACAAGAACATGACCATTGAGCAGCAGATCGAGCAGGTGGATATGGTCAAGCGTTCTGAAAACGGCGTTATTTCCAACCCCTTCTATCTGTCCCCTGACAACACTCTGCAGGATGCAGACAACCTTTGCGCAAAGTACCGCATTTCCGGCGTCCCCGTCTGTGAGGGCGACCGCCGTCTGGTGGGTATCATCACCAACCGTGACCTGAAGTTTGAAGAGGATATGACCCGTCCCATCCGGGAGGTCATGACCCATGAAAATCTGGTCACTGCCCTGGAGGGCACCACCCTGGATGAGGCAAAGGACATCCTTCGCCGCCATAAGATCGAGAAGCTTCCCATTGTAGACGCAGATTATCGTCTCAAGGGCCTCATTACCATCAAGGATATTGAGAAGGCTGAGAAGTATCCCAACTCTGCCCGTGACGAGTCCGGCCGTCTCCTCTGCGGCGCCGCAATCGGTGTGACCGAGGATGTTGTGGAGCGTGCCGGCGGCCTTCTGGCAGCGGGTGCTGACGTGCTGGCGCTGGACAGTGCCCACGGCCACAGCCGCAACATCATTGAGTGTGTGAAGAACATCAAGAAGCAGTTCCCCAATGCCCAGCTCATTGCTGGCAATGTGGCAACCTACGAGGGCACCAAGGCCCTCATCGAGGCTGGCGCAGACTGCGTGAAGGTGGGCATCGGCCCCGGCTCCATCTGCACCACCCGCGTGGTCGCGGGCATCGGTGTTCCTCAGATCACTGCCATCTATGACGCCGCCTGTGCTGCAAAGGCCTATGGTGTGCCCGTCATTGCCGATGGCGGCATCAAGTATTCCGGCGATATCGTCAAGGCTCTGGCAGCCGGCGCTTCCACCGTTATGATGGGCTCCATGCTGGCAGGCTGTGAGGAAAGCCCCGGAGAGACAGAGATCTATCAGGGCCGTCAGTTCAAGGTATATCGCGGCATGGGCTCTCTGGCTGCCATGGCGCAGGGCTCCAAGGACCGTTACTTCCAGGAGGGCAACTCCAAGCTGGTGCCCGAGGGTGTCGAGGGCCGCGTACCCTACAAGGGACCCCTCTCCGACACGGTGTACCAGCTGCTGGGCGGCATCCGCTCCGGCATGGGCTACTGCGGCTGCCCCACCATTGGCGACCTGCAGGCTAAGGGCCAGTTCGTCCGCATTACCAGCGCCGGCCTGATCGAGTCCCATCCCCACGACATTACCATCACCAAGGAAGCCCCCAACTACTCCCGCGGATAAGCTGGCGGCTGAATCAGTCAATCAAACACACGAAAATGGGGCTGTCCCGGGAATATTCCTTTGGGGCAGCCCTTTTGGGAATTATACTATGGTAGATATTTTTGTAAAAGATCTGGTGAAGTCCTTTGAGGTGGGGAAAAACCTGCTGGACGGACTGAGCTTCGAGGTGCAGCAGGGGGAACGTGTTGGCCTTTTGGGCAAAAACGGCGCAGGCAAAACCACGGTGTTCCGAATCCTCACCGATGAGATCGGCTATGACGAGGGGACGGTGGAGATCGCTCCCGGGAAAAAGGTGGGGCTGATCTCTCAGATCCCCAGATACCCGGCAGGCTACACCGTGGAGGAGGTGCTCCGCTGTGCCTTCCGGGAGCTGGAGGACCTCCGCCGGAGAATGGAAAAGCTGGAAAAGCAGATGGAGGAGAGCTTCTCCGATGGGCTGCTCCGGGACTATGACAAGCTGTCCATTCGCTATCAGACCGGCGGTGGATATGACATGGACGTGAACGTGGACAAGATCTGCAACGGCCTTGGAATTCCGAAGGAGATGCGTTCTCAGGAATTTGCCATGCTCTCCGGGGGCGAAAAGACCCGGGTGAATCTGGCCCGGCTGCTGCTGGAGGAAACGGACATCCTGCTGCTGGACGAGCCCACCAACCATCTGGACATGAAGAGCGTGGAATGGCTGGAGGAATACCTGCTGAAGTTCAAGGGTACGGTGCTGACCATTTCCCATGACCGGTATTTCCTCGATCAGGTGGTGGACCGGATCGTTGAGCTTCGGGGAGGACAGGCGGAGAACTACAGCGGCAACTATTCCTTCTATGTGGAGGAGAAGGAGGCCCGGTTCCAGCTTCAGCTGAAGCAGTATGAGCAGGAGCAGGCCAAGGTTGCCCAGCTCAGCTACACCATGGAGCGTATGAAGGGCTGGGGCATCAACAACCGGACCCTGTACCGCCGGGCCATGAGCATTCAAAGCCGCATTGACCGGATTCAAAAGACCGAACGTCCCACCCGGGAAAAGACCATGCACGCCTCCTTCGGTCAGAGGGAATTCCACGGAGATGAGGTCATGGTGCTGAAGGACCTGAAAATGGGCTTCGGGGACCGGGAACTGTTTTCGGACGTGAATCTGCTGGTGCAGGGTGGGGATCGGATCGCCCTGCTGGGGGATAACGGCACCGGAAAATCCACCTTCCTGAAGCTGCTGATGCAGGAGGAGGTTCCCCAGGGAGGGCGAATCAAGTTCGGCCCCTCGGTGAAGATGGCCTATCTCCCCCAGATCATCCACTTCGACCATCCGGAGCGCTCGGTGCTGGACACGATGATTTATGAGAAAAACTATTCCACCCAGATGGCACGGAACCGCCTGGGCGCGTTCCTGTTCTCCGGGGAGGATGTATTCAAGCCTGTTTCAGCCCTGTCCGGCGGGGAACAGAGCCGCCTTCGGCTGTGTATGCTCATGGATGAGGAGATCAATCTGCTGATTCTGGACGAACCCACCAACCATCTGGACATTGCCTCCAGAGAGTGGATCGAAAACGCCGTGGCGGGCTTTGAAGGGACGCTGCTGTTCGTATCCCATGACCGGTATTTCATCGACCAGTTTGCCAACCGCATCTGGGAGCTGGAGGACGGCAAAATCTCTGATTTCAAGGGGGATTACAGCCAGTTCAAGGCCATGAAGCAGCGTCAGGCCCAGTCCGCGCCCCAGACGGCGAAGGCTGTCCGGGAGAAAAAGGAGAAAACCGTCACCCCTGAGGCTGCCCAGAAGAAAAATCAGAAGCAGCTGGAAAAACAGGTTGCCAAACTGGAGCGGGAGATCAGCAAGCAGGAGGAACTGCTCAGTTCCTATGAGGAAAAAATCCAGACGGCAGCTTCGGATTATGCGGAGCTGTCCCGACTGATGACCGAACAGACGGAGGCTCAGAGCGCACTGGACGAAATGTATGCCCAGTGGGAGGAGCTGTCGGCTGCACTGGAGGGCTGATATGAAAAAACTGGCTGTATTTGCGGCGCTGTTTGGGGCTGCGGGAATCGTTATGGTGATTCTGCCCCTCCATATGCAGATGACCGGACTGGTGCTCCTGCTGCTGGCGGCAGTCATGGGACTCAGTGCCATCCTCTGGCGGCATCCCACAAAGCTTCGTCAGAAGCTCATTCAAATCATGGCGGTGGCTGCCGCCACAGGAGTCGTGGTGCTTATGTCCGTAATGAACATCATTACCACCAGCGGCCAGTCTGACTGGGATCGGGCGGAAACATCGGAATATGCGGTGGTTCTGGGAGCGGCAGTGAATGTGACCGGCGGTCCCTCCCGAATCATGAGAAATCGGCTGGCTGCCGCCATGGAATTCATGGAGCGGAACCCCCATGCGCTGGTGATCCTGTCCGGGGGGCAGGGAGGCGACGAGCCGAAAACCGAGGCAAAGTGCATGTATGACACCCTGCTCAGCATGGGCGCCGATGAAAGCCGGCTCCTGCTGGAGGAGCAGAGCCATACCACAAGGGAGAATCTTCTCAGCAGTTATGCCATCATAGAATCCATGGGCGGCACGGAAAAGCCCATTGCCCTGATTACCTCGGAATTCCACCAGCGCCGGGCGGACTTTATTGCCGACGCTCTGGGGCTGGACACCTGCCCGGTTTCCGCCCACACGGACCGCTGGTTTTACCGGGTCAACTACACCCTGCGGGAGGTATTTGCCTTTGTAAAGGCCATGTTCCAGAGTGGGGCGGAATAAGCGCGATGATTCCGGACTGGACTTTTGGTATGAATCGCGGTATACTGATTATAATATATACATTTTCCTGAAAGGATGAAACAAAATGAGCGAATGTAGTGGCAGCTGCTCCAGCTGCGGCGAAAGCAACTGTGCCTCCCGGCAGCAGGAAAGCCTGCTGGCTCAGGCAAATCCCCTGTCCAATGTGAAAAAGGTCATTGGTGTTGTCAGCGGCAAGGGCGGCGTGGGCAAGTCCACCGTCACCTCCATGCTGGCCGTTGAAATGAGCCGTCGCGGCTTCCATACGGCTGTTTTGGATGCCGACATCACCGGCCCCTCCATCCCCAAGGCCCTGAATATCCATGGCCGTCCCAGCGGCTGCGAGGAGGGACTGATTCCTATCCGCAGTGAGGGAGGCATTGATGTCATGAGCGTCAACCTGCTGCTGGAGAACGAGACCGACCCTGTCATCTGGCGCGGACCCGTGCTGGCAGGCGTCGTGAAGCAGTTCTGGTCTGAGGTAGTCTGGAAGGATGTGGATTATCTGTTTGTGGACATGCCTCCCGGAACCGGCGATGTGCCCCTGACTGTGTTCCAGAGCCTGCCTGTGGACGGCATCGTGGTTGTGACCTCTCCCCAGGAGCTGGTCAGCATGATCGTTACCAAGGCTGTGAAGATGGCCGGGATGATGAACATCCCCGTGATCGGCCTGGTGGAGAACTACAGCTATCTGAAGTGCCCCGACTGCGGCAAGGAGATTCAGGTCTTTGGCAAGAGCAATCTGGATCAGGTGGCTTCTGAGCTGAATGTACCCGTGCTGTGCCGTCTGCCTATTGATCCTCTGCTGGCACAGGCCATGGACGAGGGCCTGCTGGAGAATGCAAAGGTCGATGCCATCGGCCCCGCGGCAGATGTGATTGCAAAGCTTTGATTGAAAAAATCCGGAGCTGCTCTCCTTGTGAGGGCGGCTCTTTTTGCATGATTGCGGAAATCGCAACACAAACCGCAGAAATCGTTACTTGAGCCGGGGTGTTTTGAATGCTAAAATACTAGCGATACTCTGATTTGGAAGTGATTTTATGCCGAATTTGAATGCCGCCTGGAGAAAGCCCCCGGAGCCCATCCCGGCAGAGCAGATTTCTGAGATTTTAGAGGCCGATGTGGTGGTTGTGGGCATGGCCCACGCCGGTTCCGCTGCCGCCAGAGCTGCCGCCGAGGCAGGCGCAAGGGTCATTGCCATTGACAAACAGCGGGAGCGGAGCTTCCATGCTGTGGGCAGCGATCTGGGACATATCAACTCGAAATTTCTCGCCAGCCGTGGGGTTCCCCATGTGGACGAGGTGG
The DNA here is from genome assembly GCA_029012465.1 of Oscillospiraceae bacterium. Taxonomy (GTDB): domain Bacteria; phylum Bacillota; class Clostridia; order Oscillospirales; family Oscillospiraceae; genus HGM13006. The sequence goes on from JAQXMD010000139.1 coordinate 7,468, forward strand.
AATTCCTCAATGACTGGCAGCTCCGCAGCAACAACCGATCCAATCCCAAGCTGGTGATGCAGTTTGCCCGCACCAGCGGAGAATGCTTTGACTGGATGATTGAACCGCTCACACAGGAACAGCGGGATGCCATTGTTGTGACTCACTGGCCCACCAATCCAAACTTTACCGGGGAAATCTCCGGCTTCAGGTTCTGGCCCGGCTGTGCGGAGTTCCCCAATATCGCAAGCCTCTCCAAGGTCTGCCGCGCCAATCAGAAGGTGGCGGAGGAAAAGGGCGCCCGATTCCTCTTTGAAACCACCGGAGAGCAGCTGATAAAGACCGGGAACCGGGTCACGGGTCTGGTGGCAAAGGGCAAGGACGGAAGCTACATTCAGATCAATGCCGCAAAAGGTGTGATTCTTGCTGCCGGAGACTTTTCCAAGAACGCGGAAATGGTGGAGGATCTCTGCGACGAGATCACCTCCCTGAAGGATGAGGGACAGGTGGTTGTGGCCTCGGTCCGTGGACAGGACGGCAGCGGTATTCGCATGGGCGTCTGGGCAGGCGGCAGAATGTCCCCTGCTCCCATTGCCACCATGGGCGCCAATTACTTCTTCCCCAATCAGGTCATTGGAACCGCGGCCACTGTGTGGCTGGATCGGGATGGGAAGCGCTATTGCAACGAGGGCTTCGGGGATGTGGTCATTACGGGTACCGAGGGCGCCCGGCTTCCCGACGGCTATGTGACCAGCGTGTTTGACAACGATCTTGAAGAATGGCTCACCTATCAGGCACCCGGCCACAACGCCATCTGGGCAACCAATCCCGAGGAGCTTGGGGGTATCCGGGACCTGATGAACCGGGCAAGAAGCGCAGGCCCGGAGGGATGCTCCCTGAATATGCGGCCTATTCATACACCTCCGGGCGGCAAGTCTGCGCCTCCGGAGATGGAGGGAATGCCCGGCGGCCCCGGTGGAATGCCCGGCGGCCCGGATGGTATGCCGCCCATGGGCGGTCCCGGTGGTTCGGATGGCCCGGGAGGTCCCGGCGGTCCCTTTGGTCCCGGCGGCCCCAGAGAGGACCCCATGGAGCGCATGTTCTGTGCTGACACCCTGGAGGAGCTGGCAGAGATGCTGGGCTTCCGGGGGGAGAAGAAGGAAAACTTCCTTGCATCCATTTCCCGCTACAATGAATTCTGCGCCAGGGGCAGAGATGAGGACTTCGGCAAGGACCCGAAAATCCTGCTGCCGGTGAACAAGGCTCCCTATTACGCCTTCCGCCGTCATGTTCAGATCGGCAACGAGTTCCTTGCCACAGTGGACGGCCTGTGGACAGATGAAAACCAGAACGTGCTGGATATGAAGAAGGAACCTATTCCCGGACTGTATGCCACCGGAAACTGCTGCGGCCGCCGGTGGGGCATTCAGTATTCCACGCCCATTCCCGGTGTGTCCATTGGCATGGCCTGGACCCTTGGCAGACTTTGCGGCATGAATGCGGCAAAGGGATCACATGAATTCTGAAAACGAAGCTCCGCTGTGAGGCATCACGGCGGAGTTTTTCCCTTTTTGGAAAAAAGAAAAAGAAAAATTGTCGTGAAATGCAATGCACAGTTGGAATTTATGAAAAGATGTGGTATGATATTATGACCAAACAGTAATGAATATGTTCGGAGGGACATTATGAGTAAGATATGCGAAAAGTGCGGAAATATCATCCCCGAAGGGAATGATACCTGCCCGTCCTGCGGATGGGTGGACTACAATGATGAAGCGCTTCAGTCAGCCTTGGAAGAAATGCTCAGGAATCTGGATTCGGTCAATGCCGATGAGGATGAAGAGGCATCCCACAGCGACCCGGAGGCAATGGGCGACACCATGATGTTTGACAAGGAGCTGATCCGAAAGGCTGGCGCCGAGAAACGGAAACAGCCCAAACCGGACAATCGCTCCGCTCTGGGGAAAGAGGCCCCAAAACCGGCGGCAGCTTCTGAGCAGGCGGCAGAAAAGCCGGAGGATCGTCAGGCGGAGCAGCCTGCCATTGTGCTTCCTGCCCCCGGTGAAGGGGGAAATCAGCCCAGGCAAAGACAGAACAACGGCCAGCCCCGCAAGAAGAAGCCGTCGTCGGGCAATGGAACGAAGTCCGGAAGTGGCAGCAAATCCGGCAAAAAGGGAAAGAAGAAAAAGAAGCGCAAAAAGAAGAACAGCAACAAGGTAATTACCATTATCATCGTCATTCTGATTCTGCTGCTTCTGGCGCTGGGCGGCGCATGCGTTATGGCGCTGAATACCATGGGCTTCTTTGATTCTGTCAGCGAGGACGAGCTGCTGCTTGCACCTGCCAGCGAACAGGAGCCCATGCCCACTGCGGCATCCATTGAGGAGCCTGAGGCCGTTTCCGTGGAAGAGCCTGAGGAGACGCCTGCATCCGCTGAGGAGAGCGGAACCTACATCCCTGAGCTTGAGGGGGTAGATACGCCTGCCGAAACAGAGGATGTGACCTGCACCAAGTTCAGTGTCACCGGAGCATCTGATCTGACACTCAATGCCCGGGGTGAGACCAGTCAGGTGGTTTATGTGATTCAGCCTGAGGAGGCAAAGGCAAATATTGAATGGGAATCCAGTGATCCTGTGATTGCATCCGTGGATGCAAACGGCGTGATCCTTGGCCGCCGGGGCGGTTACTGTACCATCACCGGCACCTGCGGAGAGATGTCTGTGACCATCAATGTCACCTGTGACTTTACGGTTCCCTCCACGGTGCTGGATATGAACTATCTGGATATTACCATGAGCTACGAGGGCCAGACTGTTGACCTCTACATTGACTATGACCTGGACGAGGAGCAGATCAAGAACACCGTCTGGGAATCCTCTGACCCGGCCGTTGCCACTGTGGACAGCAATGGCACTGTGACGGCTGTGGCTGACGGCACCGCTGTCATTTCCGCCTCCATCGGTGAGTACACCGCGTCCTGCATTGTGCGCTGTGTGGCAGTCACCGGCAACAGAGGCTATAACAACAGCAATTCTGAATATGCCATCAACTACGAGGATGTTACGCTGACCCGTAAGGGAGAATACTTCCAGCTGAGCCTGAAGTCCGTGCTGACCAATGAAAAGCCCACGGTTACCTGGTCCTCCAGCGACACCAAGGTTGCCACCGTGGATTCCAAGGGTGTTGTGACTGCTGTGGCAAACGGCACCGCAGAGATCACCACCACCATTGGTGAGGAACAGTTCCGCTGCATCGTTCGCGTGAACATTACCGGCTAATCATTCAAATCGTTGTAATGCGGGACATGGTAACAACAGATAGTTGTAACCATGTCCCGTTTCGCTGTTTCCGATTTTTCTTGCTTCCGGTTATAATGGAGCAAAGAACCCGTTGAAAGGGGGAACCTCTTTTGGACAACAAGTTTATTCCGGAGGATCAGAACATCATCAGCTTCAGCCTCATGGGGCCTGAAAGCGGCGGTCCCTGTCTGGTGGACTCCAATGATGGAAAGATCACAAGAATTCGTCCCTATCACTATGATAAAGAATACACCGACAAATACTGCAACCCGTGGAAAATTGAGGCCCGAGGCAGCACCTTTCAGGCCCCTGATCGGGTGACCATCACCCCCTTTGGACTTGGCTACAAGTCCAGAGTGTACTCTCCCAACCGTGTCCGGTATCCCCTCAAGCGCGTAGACTGGGACCCGGATGGGGAGCGCCATCCCGAGAACCGGGGCAAGAGCAAGTATGTCCGGATCTCCTGGGATGAGGCGGCTGAAATTGTTGCAAAAGAACTGAAGCGTCAGAAGGAGAAATACGGCCCGGAGGCGGTGCTCTGTCAGGCGGACATGCACGGCGAGGGCAAGAACGTGGCCCCCAGCCACGGCTGTCCCAACCGGCTGCTGAGCCTTATGGGCGGCTACACCCTCCAGATGCGGAATATGGACTCCTGGGAGGGCTGGTTCTGGGGCGCAAAGTATGTCTGGGGCTGTGAGCCTGTGGGCGAAATGGCTCCCCAGTCCAATCTCTATCCGGATATTGCGAAGAACGCCGATCTGCTGCTGTTCTGGGGCTGTGACCCGGAGACCACCCCCCTGGGGGTTGTGAGCCACATGCCCTCCCGGCTGTGCTACTGGCTCAGTGAGATCGGCCTCAAGAGCGTATATGTTTGCCCGGACCTGAACTACGGTGCGGCGGTTCACGCGGATAAGTGGATTCCCATACTGCCCAATACCGATGCGGCCCTCCAGCTGGCCATTGCCTATGTGTGGCTCACGGAGGACACCTATGACAAGGAATATATCGAAAAGCATGCCTACGGCTTTGACAAGTTTGTGGCTTATGTGATGGGAGAGGAGGACGGCATTCCCAAGACCCCCGCATGGGCCAGCGAAAAGTGCGGCGTGAAGGAGTGGACTATCAAGGCTCTGGCCAGAGACTGGGCCAGCAAGACCGCCTCCATCATCCACGGCAACGGCGGCTGCTATATCCGCGGGCCCTATTCCTCGGAGCCTGCCCGGCTGGAGGTCATGCTTCTGGGCATGCAGGGCCTTGGAAAGCCCGGCGTCCATCAGGCCAAGATGATCGAGTGGAGCCTGTGGAACCGGGATTATCCCGTGCCCTATCAGGGAAAGTTCGTGCCCAAGATTACCGCCATTGCAGACCCCCTGCGGCCGGTGGATGGGGATGTGGACCCCAGCATCAATATGAATCGGTTCGTGCTCACCGACGCCCAGAAGGAGCGGGCACCGGAGCTTATCAATCTGTTCAAGCAGCTTCCCGCACCCAAGCAGTTTATTCCCCGGTGCTGCATTCACAAGGCCATTCTGGAGGGCCATGCGGAGTGGCGGGGCCTTCAGTGCTTTTCCTCCTCCCAGCAGCCGGATGCGAATAATTACCGGAAACCCACCCAGCAGTACCAGTTCGAGGAGATGAAATACCCCCGGGATGGTATGAGCCGGGTACACATGATCTGGACGGATGCCCCCTGTCAGGTCACCTGCTGGAACGACGGCAACCTGACCATGAAGGCCTATCAGGACCCCTCCATTGAGTGCATTGTGGCCCAGCATCCCTGGCTGGAAAATGACTGCTACTTTGCGGATATTATCTTCCCTGTGGTTACAAAGCATGAGATGAACGATCTGGGCAATGATATGTCCTCCGGCGCATTCACCTCCATCTATCTGGAGCATCCCTGCTGTCCCCCTGTGGGTGAGAGCCTTTCGGACTTTGACGTTTGCGCCAAGGTCGCCGAAAAGCTGGGGCCGGAGTACTATAAGGCCTATACCGACAACATGTCCGAGGAGGAGCGTGTCCGGTTTTTCTACAAGGCCACCGGCTGCGAGGAGTACATGACCTGGGAGGAATTCCAGAAGCGGAAGATTTTCGTGGTGCCCTGCAAAACCCAGGAGGAGCTGGATCAGATTCCCGCCGGTCTCTACAACTTCTACAAGGACCCGGAGAACAACCCCCTCAGCACCCCAACCGGCAAGCTGGAATACTACTCCACGGAGATTGCGAAGTTTACCCCCAATGATCCCGAGCGTCCCCCTGTGCCCCATTGGGTGGAGAAAAGCGAATGCCATGACGAGCGCCTGTCCAGCACCCGAGCGGAAAAGTATCCGCTGCTGTGCATGTCCAACCATGGCCGCTGGCGTATGCATGCCCAGTGCGACGATATCATCTGGAACCGCGAGGTGGAGACCATGAAGATCCGCGGCAAGGATGGTTATCAGTATGAGCCCTGCTGGCTCCATACCAGTGAGGCGGAAAAGCGGGGAATCAAGCATGGGGATATCGTCAAGGTATTCAACGAGCGGGGTGTTGTCCTCTGCGGTGCCTATGTCACCGAGCGTGTGATGCCCTCTGTGTGCTATGTGGATCACGGCGCCCGGCTGGACCCCATCATTCCCGGCTGGCTGGACCGGGGCGGTGCCATCAACACCATTACCCCCACCTCCACCACCTCCAAAAATGCCACCGGCATGGCCGTTTCCGGTTTCCTGGCGCAGGTGGAAAAGGTCACGGATGATGAGATGGCCCAGTGGAAGCGGGACTACCCGGAGGCATTTGCCCGGAAGATCGATCCCGATGCAGGCGTATGTCTTGCGGGCTGGATGGTAGACGAAAAGGAGGCAGAGTAACATGGCAAAGGTATTCTTGATTGATGTGGCCCGGTGCTCTGGCTGCTATAACTGCCAGCTGGCCTGTAAGGACGAGCACTGCGGCAACGACTGGCGTCCCTATGCCGCACCTCAGACTCCCACCGGTCAGTTCTGGTGCAGAGTGCAGGAGCATGTCTGCGGCACCATTCCCAAGGTGAGGATTCACTATATCCCCGGCATGTGCAACCACTGTGAGAAGGCTGCCTGTATGGAGGTCTGTCCCGAGCATGCCATTTCCCGCCGCCCTGATGGGCTGATTCTCATTGACCCCGACCGGTGCAGCGGCTGCGGTAAGTGCCAGGAGGCCTGCTATTACGACGATGTGATCTATTTGAACCGGGAGACCGGCATTGCCCAGAAGTGTACCGGCTGTGCCCATCTGCTGGATCACGGCGACAAGCAGCCCCGGTGTGTGGACGCATGTCCCACCGATGCCATGCAGTGGGTGGAGGAATCCCTGGTGGGGGATGCCAGACCCGCAAAGGAGGGCATCGGCGCAAAGGTCTATTACAAGAACATTCCTGGCAAGTTCATTGGCGGCACCGTCTATGATCCCGTTGAAAAGGAGGTCATCATCGGTGGCAAATGCGTTCTGACCAACGGTGTGGAGAGTTGGACCACAGAAACCGACAGCTACGGGGATTTCTGGTTCAAAAATCTGAAGGTTGGCACCTACAGCCTGACAATCTCTTGTGAGGGCTTTGCGGACCTGCATTTTGAAGGTCTTTCCACGGAAAAGGACCTCAATTTGGACGACCTTCCCATGACCCGCGTGTAAAATAACAGGGACTGCTTCCAAAATTTGAAGTGGAGCAGTCCCTGTTTCTGCAAAATATGGTTGCAAAATTCGCCAGATGTAATTATAATAATTACATAAAAACAGAGGAGGAGATTCTAATGGCTTATCAGCTTAGCTGCTGTTCCACTGCGGACCTGACCCGGGAGCATTTTGAATCCCGTAACATTGCATATATCTGCTTCCACTATGAGATGGACGGTGTTTCCTATTCGGACGATCTTGGCCAGAGCATACCCTTTGACAAGTTCTATGCAGCCATGGCCGCCGGTGCGGAAACCAAAACTGCGCAGGTCAACGTGGATGAGTATATGGCATATTTTAAGACATTTCTGGAGGAAGGAAAGGACATTCTGCATCTGACCCTGTCTTCCGGCATTTCCGGCTCCTACAACTCTGCCTGTGCCGCCCGGGACATTTTGCAGGAGAGTTATCCGGAACGCAAAATCTATGTTCTGGATTCTTTGGCTGCGTCCTCCGGCTTTGGCCTGCTGATGGATAAACTGGCAGACCTCCGGGACGAGGGCATGGGAATTGACGAGCTGTATGCATGGGCGAAGTCCCACAGACTTCAGGTCCATCACTGGTTCTTTACCACAGACCTGACCTTCTTCATCAAGGGCGGCCGTGTTTCCAAGGTCAGCGGCTGGTTTGGCACGAAGCTAAAAATCTGCCCCCTGCTGAATGTGGACAACACCGGCCATCTGATCCCCCGCCATAAGCTCCGGGGCAAGGCAAAGGTCATCGAGGCCATTGTGGACAAGATGGTGGAGCATGCGCAGGGGGGCACTGACTACAGCGGCAAGTGCTACATGTGCAATTCCGCCTGCCTGGAGGATGCAAAAGCTGTGGCGGAGCTGGTCGAGAAGAAGTTCCCCAAGCTCAATGGCAAGGTGGAGATCAACGACATCGGCACCACCATCGGCAGCCACACGGGCCCCGGCACCGTCGCCCTGTTCTTCTGGGGCGATGAGCGGGTGGATTGAGGCCTCTGCATGGATAATCAGGAACCTCTGATCGTCATTCTTGAGGAAAACAGGGACTTTGTGATCTGCGTCAAGCCTGCGGGGGTGCTCTCTCAGGAGGGCAGTGGCCCCAATATGCCCGAAATCCTGAGAAATCAGCTGGGCGGGGACATTTTTCCGGTGCACCGGTTGGACCGTGAAGTGGGCGGCCTGATGGTATTTGCCAGAAACAGTGCTTCTGCCGGCTGGTTTGGCCGGGAGATTCAGGAGGGACGGCTGAAGAAGGAATATCTGGCTGCGGTTCACGGAGTGCCGGAGCCGGAAGCGGGCATTCTGGTGGATCTGCTCCTTCACGATGTGCGCCGGAACAAATCCTTTGTGGTGGACCGGAAGCGGAAGGGCGTCCGGGAGGCGAAGCTCAGCTACCGGACCCTTGTGAAGGGGGAGGGTAGAAGCCTTGTTCAGGTGCGGCTCTTTACAGGCCGCTCCCATCAGATTCGGGTGCAGTTTGCCTCCAGAAAGCATCCCCTGCTGGGGGACGGACGCTATGGAGGCGGCAGCGGACAGATGGCCCTGTGGTCTGTGCGGCTGACACTCCGGGTTCCCGGGAGAAAGGAAGAACGGAGCTATTGCTGCTTTCCCGGTGAGCTGGGAGGCTTTACAGAGTTCCCAGAGCTCTCCCATATGGAATAAAGAAATGGCTGCCTTGCGAGAACGTAAGGCAGCCAGATTTAAAAGAAGCGTAGTTTACATAACACAAGAGTTATTCTCCGCGTTCGATCTCCGCGCCGCCAAGGACGGTGTCTCCGTCATAGAACACAATGGACTGACCGGGGGTCACAGCCCGCTGGGGGCTGTCAAAGATCGCCTTGACTGTTCCGTCCTCCAGAAACTCCAGAGTTGCCGGCTGCTCCTTGGCATGATATCGTACCCGGGCAGTGACGGGAATCGGCTCTGTGGGAAGATCGCCGGAGATCCAGTTGAGATCGGAGGCATAGACGGTGGAGGAATACACCTCATTTTTCCGGCAGAGATACACGGTGTTGGTCTCGGGATCGGTGCCGTGGACATACATGGGTTCTCCAAGGGCAAGGCCGAGGCCCTTCCGCTGTCCCACGGTGTAGTGGATGATGCCCCGGTGCTGGCCCAGAAGGTTTCCTTGTAAATCCTTAACGGGGCCGGGGGGATAGGCCTTTCCTGTGAACCGCTGGATATATCCGGCGTAATCTCCGTCGGGCACAAAGCAGATGTCCTGACTGTCCTGCTTATGGGCGCTGACAAAGCCCTCCCGCTCCGCGATCTCCCGGACCTCTGTTTTGTGAAGCTCTCCCAGAGGGAACAGGGTGTGCCGGAGCTGCTGCTGGGTTAGATTATAGAGCACATAGCTCTGCTCCTTATTGCTGTCCAATGCTTTTTTCAGGGTGAAATCCCCGGAAGCATTCTCTGCCACCCGGACATAGTGACCTGTGGCGATGTAGTCACAGCCAAGCTCCTGACCCCGCTGGTACAGCCGCTCAAATTTCAGGTGACGGTTACAGGCAATGCAGGGATTGGGGGTTCGTCCGGTTTCGTAGCTGCGGATAAAGGGCCGAATGACCTTGTCCTCAAAATCAGCGGTGAAATTGAAGGTGTAGTGGGGAATTCCCAGCCGACGGCAGACGCTCTTTGCGTCCTCCACATCGCTGAGGGAGCAGCAGGTGCTGCCGGTGGCAGGGTCATCTCCGTCGTAAAGCCGCATGGTGACGCCGATACAGTCGTAGCCCTGCTGACAGAGCAGGTATGCCGCCACGCTGGAATCCACGCCGCCGCTCATGGCGACCAGAACTTTCTTCATAGCGTTCCCTCCCGGGATCAATGGATGGGGCTATTGTACCACAAAGCATATTCTTCCCGCAACCGGTTTGTTTTCGGGAAAAATCCAATTGGAGTGGTATTTTTGAGGGGAATGCGGTAGGATATAGAAAACAACTGGAGGATACACCATGGAATATACCTGTTCCTATCAGTCTCCCCTGGGAGATATGCTTCTCTCAGGGGATGAAGGAGGGCTCACCGGCGCATGGTTTGTGGGCCAGAAGTATTTTGCACTTGGACTGAAGGCCCACAAGGAAAACCCGGCGTTCCCGGTGCTCCGGCAGGCGGCCTGTTGGCTGGACCGCTATTTCCGGGGGGAAAACCCGGAGCTGGATTTCCCCCTGCATCCGGTGGGTACGGACTTTCAGAAGAAGGTCTGGCAGTGCCTTTTGGAAATTCCCCACGGGAAAACCACCACCTATGGGGACATTGCCAAAAAGCTGGCCCGGAGCCGGGGGATTGACCATATGTCTGCTCAGGCTGTGGGAGGCGCGGTGGGGCATAACCGGATCTCCATCATCATTCCCTGCCATCGGGTAGTGGGCGCAGGCGGCAGCCTCACGGGCTATGCGGGTGGGCTTCAAAAAAAGCTGGCGCTGCTCAGACTGGAGGGCGTATCTGAGGATGGTCTTATCCTGCCCAAGGACACTTCCGGAATCTGATGGCCAGGGGTGGAAGGTTGACTTTCCGGGGATGCCATGATAGTATTAAAGCTCAGCTGAATTGTAAAAATCCCCACACTACAAAGGAGTTTTCTCTTGAAATCACCATTTTCACGTCTAAGCAGCAAAAAGGGTGTTCTCCTGAAGAATACGCTGATGCTGTATATCTTGCAGTTCTCCAACTTCTTTCTGGCGTTGGTGGCGGTTCCCTATGAAACGAGAGTGCTCAGCCCGGTCAACTACGGCAAGCTGGGCGTCGCCACGGCAATTATGGTCTATTTCCAGCTGGTGATCGATTTCGGTTTTTTGCTCTCCGCCACGGAGGAGGTCTCCCGGAAACGGGACGACAAGCAGGCCGTATCCCGGATTCTGACGGCCGTGACCATCAACAAGCTGATTCTTGCCGCCGGCTCCGCTGTGGTGCTGTTTGTACTGTGTCACCTGATCCCCAAATGGGGGGAGGATATGGGCTTCTACTTCCTGTTCTTCGGCGCAACGGTGCTGACCTCCATGATGCCCGACTACCTGTACCGGGGGCTGGAGCAGATGACGGCCATTACCGTTAGAAGCGTACTCATCAAGGCGTTTTTTACGCTGATGATTTTCATTTTCCTTCGGAAGCCTACGGACTACTATATCGTTCCCATTCTGAATATGATCGGCAACGGCCTGGCACTGCTGGGGGTGTTCTGGCACCTGAACAAAAAGCTGGGAATTCGGTTTGCACCGGTCGGCGCCAAAGAGGTCTGGGGGAATTTCCGCCGGAGCGTGACCTTCTTCTATTCCCGAATTGCCGGCACGGCTTATACTGCCGCCAACACCATCATTCTGGACCTGATGACCGCCGGGGGCGCCTCTGTGGGCTTCTATACCTCGGCGGATAAGCTGGTGCAAACCGGCAGAAACTGCCTGAGTCCCATCTCCGACAGCCTGTATCCCTATATGGTGGCAAACCGGGACTTCAAGCTGGTGAAAAAGGTCCTGTGTGTCCTGATGCCCATAATTATTGCGGGTTGTACGGTGATCTTTGTTTTCGCGGAGCCCCTTTGCACCATGTTTTTCGGAGCGGAATATGCCCAGACGGGACAGGTGCTTCGGGCAATGCTTCCCGTGTGCGTGTTCACCCTGCCCACCTATATTCTGGGCTTCCCCACACTGACGGCCATGGGTCTGAGCAAGCATGCCAACTACTCTGTGGTGGTCAGCGCCGTGGTGCATATTGTGAATTTGATCGTGGTGTATTGCACCGGCCATCTCAATATGGTGACTATGGGCCTGCTTGTGTCCGTTGCTGAGGGCGTGACCCTGCTGTATCGTGTTGTTGTGATCGTGACCCACAGACACCTCTTAAAGGAGCCTCCGAAACATGATGGATAAGCTGAAATATCTGGCGGTGAGCATGATCTGGAATGCCTTCCGGCTGCTGCCCATCCAGAAGAACAAAATCGTTGTTTCCAACTTTTACGGTCGTCCCTTTGGAGACAACCCCAAGGCCATTGTCAATGAGCTGCTGTCCCGGAATCTGGAGCTGGACATTGTGTGGCTGGCGGATTCCCGGTATCCAAACCTGAATCTGCCCGAGGGGGTGCGGGCTGCCCCCTATGGCGGTCTCTCCCGGATTCGGGAGCTGATGACGGCGAAGGTCTGGGTGGATGACTGCCGGAAGGGTGCCCATGTAAAGCGCAAGGGGCAGTTTTATCTCCAGACCTGGCATGGCTTTGCAATCAAACGATGTGAGGGCGACGCGGTGGATGTGCTGCCGCCGGAATACCCTGCCTTTGCGGCCCGGGATTCGGCGCAGACAGATCTGGTGCTCACCGGCAGCCGGTATATGACGGACTATACCCGGAAATATTTCTGGTATTCCTGCGACATTGCGGAGGTGGGAACCCCCAGAAATGATGTGCTGTTCCACCCCACGGAGGCCCTCAGAAAGCAGGTATACGGGTTTTTGCACATTCCCGCCCACAAGAAAATCGCGATTTATGCGCCGACCTTCCGGGTTGACGGCTCTCTGGAGCCCTATGCGCTGGATTGTCAGGGGGTGCTTCGGGCCTGTGAGGAGCGGTTCGGCGGAGAATTTGTCCTGTTGGTGCGGCTCCATCCCAACATTCAGGACAAGGCGGAGCAGCTGAATCTCAGTGGTGACAATGTGATACAGGCCACCAACTATCCGGATTTGCAGGAGCTTCTGGCACTGGCGGATGTGACCATCACCGATTACAGCTCGCTGATTGTGGACTTTGCCCTGACCCGGCGTCCCGGCTTTCTGTTTGCAACGGATCTGGCGGCTTACCGACAGGATCGGGACCTTGCGGTGCCTCTGGAGAAGCTTCCCTTCCAGATGAATGAATCCAACCAAGCGCTGACAGCCTGCATCCGGGACTTTGACGACGGAGCATATCAGAACCGTTTGGAGGAATTCTTCACGGAATACGGCTTCGCGGAGCAGGGACATGCGGCGAAAAAGTGCGTGGACTGGATTCTTGAACATCTCAAATAAACGGCAATTACGGCGGCTGTTTCTTCTGAAGCGGCTGCCGCTTTTTGTCGCAGTATGGGAAAACCCGGCGGAAAGGAGCGTTTTTCATGTGGACTTTTTCCGCAGCGTATACTATAATAATGTCTACGAAATAAACCGCAAAGCGGTTTATTCGCGCGGCAAGGGCCGCGCAATATCGCAAAAACAGCTAATTGGGGCTGTTTTTGCGATAGTCAGACATTGTTACAATGCGTATTTCCGCTGGAACGCTGGGGCGCTCCAGCGGAATGT
>JAQXMD010000140.1 GCA_029012465.1 Oscillospiraceae bacterium
AAGAGGGCTGTGAAGTCGAGGAGAAAGATTCTCTCCTTTTCTTCACAGCCCCGTTGTATGTTTTTGGGGCTGTCTCATTTTGTTTTGAGACAGCCCCTGGAAGTATGGGAAATTACTGCTTGGCGAGATAATCGTCGTATGCGGCCTGATACAGCTCGGTCATACGGGTCAGACCCATATCGCCTGCGGTCTTGATGATGTCTCTGTAGCCGGCTTCATCCAGAGCGCCGACGACCACCTTGACGGCGTTCTCGGAGAACAGAGTCAGAACGTCGGAGGCCAGATTGTAATACTCTGTGCTGGCCTCTGCATCCAGTACGCAGCCGGAGGGAATCTTCATGGACTTATCGCCATAGGCCTCGGTCCAGTACTCGATGCCTGCCATGGATTCCTCGGAGCAGATCATCTCATAGTGGTGAACATTCATGAGGGTGGGGAACCACTGGGGAGCACCGTAGAAGGTCAGGGCATTCTGGACGCTCCAGCCGTTCTCGTTGTTGAGCACCAGATCGGTAAGCTCAATCTCTCCGGCGTCGTTGATGATGTAGCTTTCGCCCTCAATGCCGTAGAGCGCGGCGTTTCTGCCGGGCTCGGTGTAGGCGTAGTTCATGAACTTGATGGCAGCCTCAGGCTCGTCGCAGGCGGTGGTCAGGAACACAACGCCGTTCATGGAAGCGGTGGAGGCCTCGGAGACATGGCACTCATAATCGCTCATGGCCATGGGTGTGAGCATATAGTTGGGATCATCGGCGTTTGCACGGTTCTGGGGAGACAGCTCGTTGTGACCGTCGGACCATACGCCGCACTTGCCGGAGTAGTAGGAGGATTCCCAGTTGCCGTACTCACGGCCGGTGTTCATAAAGTCGTCAATGATGAGACCCTCGTCATAGAGGTGGTTCAGATAAAGCAGGTATTCGATGAAGTTCTCAGAAGCCAGGTTTGCAACAACCTCCTTGCCGTTGGGCTCAGTGAGCTGGAAGTCCATGCCCCGGAAGCCTGCAAATACGGCGTTGAAGGAAGCGGTGAGACCGGTCTCCAGACCGGCGTTCATCAGCAGAGGCATGGTTGCGCCCATTTCGGACTGGAACAGATGGAGGACCTCCTCCAGATCCTCACGATTGGTGGGGACGTCCTTGCCCAGCTTGTCCAGCCAGTCCTGACGAATCAGAATGCCCTTGGTCACAAGACCGGCATCCTCACTGACAAAGCGGCAGAGGGTTCCGTCGGGGTTGTATGCGCTTGCGGCCATCTCTGCGTCAGATTCCAGTACGGCCTTATAGTCGGGAGCGCACTCCTCCAGATAGGGAACCAGATCGAATACGATGCCGTCGGCAATGGCGCTGGGCAGGTTGTTGCCATAGGTGCCCAGACCGGTGTAGAAGTCCGTCATGTCGCCGGAAGCCAGCTGAATGTTGGTCTTTTCCTCAGCGGTGGCTTCGCCCAGCATGGTGAACTCCAGGGTGCAGCCGGTCTGCTCGGCCAGAGCCTGATATGCAGGAGTAATGGTGAAGTCATTGTCACCGATCAGCGCCAGCACGTTGTTGCGGGCAATGGCGGTGAAGGAGAAGGTATAGGCGTCATCCAGAGGATATTCCACTGTGACCACCTCTGGCGCCTCTTCCACCTCGGAGGGAGCTACTTCTTCCTCTGCTTCTTCCGGCTCGTCCGGAGTTACCGGTTCGTCAGCCGTATCCACAGCTTCTTCGGCGGGCGCTTCGGAGGCTGCCTCGGGACCGGTGTCGGCAGGGACTGAGGATGCAGCACTTCCGCCGCAGGCGCACAGTCCCAGTACCAGGGCCAGTGCAAGGAGCAAAGCCAGTATCTGATTCTTTTTCATGTGTGTTCTCCTTTCATTTTGTAGGTCTTGAGCAAATATTGTTGCCTGTCTGCATTGTATCAGGCCTGTGAATTCTTGCGAAGTGACCGTTTTGAAACATCACGGCAACAAAAATGAAAGCAAAATCATAATAGAACTGCAATAAAAATTGATATATTTAGGGAGAAAAATAAAGGAGACACGCACACCCATGGGAAACTGCCCGATTGTGGTGTGCGTGCCTGAAAACTCAGAACTTTTTAGCTGATGCAGGTATACATGGCATAGGGGGGTCTGGGATCGCCGGTGGTGGTGAGGAAATAGTCCTCAATAATCTCAGCCATAAAGATTTTTGCTTTGGTCAGATCCCGCTTGCTGGGACGTTTGCCGCTGTCATAGTGCCAGAAGGTGGAGCCGGGCTTGCCGATGCCCAGAGGATCATTCTTCTCCAGCATGGAATAGTCGTCCTCTATGCCCATGTACCTTTTGATGATGGCAATCTTTTCGGGAGCCATATTCCGGAACTCCTCTGCTTCAGGGTCAACGCCGAAGCGGTTTATCATGGCCATGGAATCGGCGATGTTGATGCCCAGTTCCTTGGCAATACCATCCACGGCTTCATGACGGATCTCTTTGCCGGGGCAGGCGAATTTGCCCACAGTCCGAACCCCGTTGACACGAAGCAGTTCCTCCATGACTGCAAGGGTGCCATAGCACTCCGGAGGTCCTACACCGCTGCCGCCGTAGGTGGTGTAGACCACGCCATAAATGGTGGGGAGTTGATCTCCCTTGGCACCGGGGGAACCGGTGGCGACAGAGGGCGCGACAATGCCGGGAACGCCGGAATGGATATTCAGCCTGCCCATTGGGTTCATCTCAGGGTCCATATCATCTCCGGGGTGCATGGAGGTGCCCATGATGTTCCGGTTGCCCTGAAGCCCCAGCAGCTGATAGACCTCCTTGTAGGGGAGACCTGCCACAATCAGAGAGCCGAGCACCACAATGTCATACTCCCAGAAGATGACGGGATCATCCTTCCAGTCCTTTCCTGCCACCAGCTTTTCGCAGCGTGTCTCAAAGCCATACTCCTCCAGAACCTCGGCCATGGCCCTGCCGACCATTTCGGTATTGCCGGTGAGAGAGCCGTATAGTACGACAGCTTTTCTTTTCTTCATGTGTATTCACCTTACTTTCCGGGAAGGTTGGGGAAAATTTACCATCGTCCCCGCTGGAACCATTATACCATGACTTTTTGCCCCGGACAATGGAATTGTTGCAATGGTAAACAATTAATCCTATGTACTGTCAGGGGTGCCGCAGGGTTGGGGATTTTTCCATCCAGGTATCGTAGGATTCCCGCATGGAGGTGGCGCCGTAATACTCGAGGATGCGATAGGAAAACATCAGATGGAATACGGTTTCTGCGTCATTGAGGTCCACATGGATGATGTCGTTGATCTTTTCCAGCCGCTTGGACAGGGTGTTCCGGTGGACAAACAGGGATGCTGCCGCGTCACAGATGTTCTGCCGGCAGGAGAGGTAGGCGTGAAGGGTGCCCAGAAGCTCCGTGCCGTATTTTCGGTCATAGGTTTCCAGCAGCAGCACGGCGGAGTGACAGAGCTGGAGAATATCATTGTCCCGCATACACAGCTCCAGACAGTGGTACACAGAGTAGGTGTCATAGAAAAACAGGGGACCGGTGGCGGAAAGCAGAGTGCCCATTTCCATGGCTTTCAGGGCCTGCTGATGGCGGCTGTAGAGATTGCGTATCCGGGAGGAGGACTGGCTGACGCCGCCGATCAGGTGATGTTCTGTGAGGAAATTACCCAAATCCCGGAGCACCAGTGCATCCCGGGTGGTTTTGTCGTGGACGGGCACAATGGCCTTGATATGGTTTCCGTAGACAAAAATGGTGGAATCGCTGAATTGTTCGCTCATGGTTCGGCAAAGCTCCTCCAGAGCCAGATAGTCGCTGCCGGAGGTTTTTTCCGGATGCGCTTCCCGGCAGATGGTCAGCACCCGGTAGGGAAGCTTGAACTCCCAGCGCAGAGCGCGGCACCGCTCCAGAATCCGCTGCTCATCCCGAATCACACCGTTGAGCAGGTCCGACACAAAGAATTCCAGCATATCCTCCGGATACTGGACGTAGTTCAGGTCCTTCTGGAGCCGAATGGCGCAGAGATCGGCCACCAGCATCAGAGCGTCAATTTCATCGGTGGAGGGGGCACCGCTGTAGCGGGGCATCATCAGATAACCGATGAGACGCTGTTCGTGGGCCACAGGACAGCGCACCACCGTCAGTCCCGTGGAGTCCTCGGTGACAGAGGGACTTCCGGAGCGCAGGGCGGACTGGTAGGCGGTGACGTTGATGAGGTCCACAGGCAGGGCCTTTTCGTTGCTGATTTGCAGCCATCGGGGATCGAGAATCTCCGGCTCCGAGGTGATGGCCAGCACATTGCAGGTGATGTTTGCAAGAATCAGCGGATTTCCAACACAGCCTCGGGCAATGTCAATTAGACCCTGGAGGGTCCGGCAGCGAACCATGGCGTGAAGATGCTCCTGAAATGTATTCATAATATCAGCTCCCTGAGAGAAAAACGTTGGTTTCAGAGGTATTATATCACATTGTAGGGGAAATGTCATGGGGCAATGTGCATATTTGCATACAATTACCACGAAAAAGTGTGCAAAATGGCCTTTACGACTGACCGCGGATTCAGTAAAATAGAGATGAAATCAAAGAGAAAAGGTGATTACAATGGCTTATACCTATGAAGATTATAAGAAGATGTATGCCGAGAAGAAGCGCACCCTTCAGGAGTGTCTGGATCTGATCGTTTCCGGCGATCATATCTGCTTCGGCAAGGATTGTAACGAGCCTCTGCTGTTCTGCCAGCAGCTCCACACCATCGCACCCCGGGTAGAGGGTGTCACCGTTCTGAAGGGCCGCAGCTCTGACTTCGGTTTCCTCCAGAATGAGGGCATGAAGGGTCATATTCTCACCCAGTCCGCATTCTTCTCCAAGGGCTGGCAGCGTCCTCTGGAGCTGGGCAACTGCACCTTCGTCCCCAATGACCTGCGGGACCAGCCCTTCTGGTACAACGCCGCCAACCCCCGGAACGTCTATATCGCCGCTGTGACCCCCATGGACGAAAGCGGCAACTTCCAGGTGAACCTGTCCCAGATGTGGGAGCGGGACATCGATCCCCTCTCCTGCAAGAAGATCATTCTCGAGGTCAACAAAAACCTCAAGACCGTCAACGGCGGCGTGGACATCAACATCAAGGACGTGGACGCCTTCTACGAGGCGGAGTATCCCATCTACGAGATCCAGGACGCCCCCTCCTCTGAGATCGACAACATCATCGGCCAGTATGTGGCCGAGCTGGTTCACGACGGCGACACCATCCAGCTGGGCATCGGCTCTCTGCCCAATGCCTGCGCCCGGAACCTGATGGACAAGAAGGAGCTGGGCATCCACAGTGAGATGTTCACCAACCTCATGGGCACCATGGTGGAGAAGGGCATCATCACCGGCTCCCGGAAAAACCTGAACCCGGGCAAGCACATCTTCTGCTTTGCCGGCGGCACCAGCCACCTGTTCGATATGCTCCACGAGAACCCCGACTGCATCATCCGGCCCGCCAGCTACGTCACCGATCCCATGGTCATCAAGCAGAACGACAACATGGTGTCCATCAACGCCATCATGGAGATCGATCTGACCGGTCAGGTCTGCTCCGAGACCATCGGCACCCGGCAGTATTCCGGC
>JAQXMD010000141.1 GCA_029012465.1 Oscillospiraceae bacterium
ATGCTTGCGAATCCCGGCCAGAAGGGCCGGAAGATTCTGCCCCGAATTCCGGGGCAAAAAAGTGGGTTTATTGAAAAAGCAGGCCGAAAAGGCCTGCTTTGGGGGCAGGTGTCACGCTATGCGTCTACTTCCAGGTTTCGGCTGAAGTAGGTGTCACAGTAGGTGTCTAGAGAATAGAATCTATCTGATACCGCGCAGTATCTATTGGCTCATTCTAAAGCTTTGGTTTTCTCCCTATACTTAGCCTATCAGTACAAGATAGATAGGGAGTTGTATGAAATGGATATTGATTTTGTGATCACTGGTCAGAGAATCCGGGAAGCACGGAAATATCGTGGATTGACTGCCGATGTTCTGGCTGAGAAGGTCGGTCTTGCAACGGAGTCCCTCCGGCATATTGAGAACGCATCCAGCAAGCCCAGTCTCAGCACACTGTTCAAAATTGCAACAGAGCTGGATGTGTCTCTGGACTACATCACCGGGCGTACGCCGGAACCGGCTGTTTCCATGACCGGTCATGGTCTCACTCCCGAACAGGAGAAGATGGTGCAAGCCATTGTAAAGGGTGTTGTGCCGGTAATTGTGGAGAACTTCTGATCAGGAACATCGGCTTGACAGACAATACACAGTATGATATCTTACAGATAGAGGAATCCCCTTGTATGGCGCCAATCGCATTATGCGTAGTAGCGGCGGTAGGGGATTCCTCTTTTTATCTTTTTTCGATATGCCGACACTCTTCGACAAATTTTGCAGAACCTCTGTGGTATAACTGTATCAGATAGATACTGTATTGTATTTATCAAATACAAGGAGGTTGAAATTATGACAACAGCAAAAATGATCGAAGCCATGGCAAAGGATACTTTTTGTAGCACCTTTCATCAGACACTCCGGGAGAAATACCAGCGGGATACAGATGCCGGGAGATACGCCGGTTCCGAAGGGGAGTACGCAGAAGCTATGGCAGCTCTGCCGGAAATCCTTTCCGGGGAAAAGATGGGGCTTCTGGCACAGTATGAGGATATCGCCACTCAGGTGTGGGAGTTCCACGGAACCTTCGGGTTCCTGGCAGGACTCTACTGTGGATTCAGGCAGTGTCTCACAGCGGATGATGAATCAGACGGCGGATTCTCCCACCGTGTTGTGGAGAACATCTCCCAGATGCCACGGATGAAGCAGTACAGGGAAAACTTCGCCCATCTCACGGAGCTGAATGCTCTGTTTGAGCAGTTATCACATGGGGAATCCCCAGAAACCAATGAGCACATCATTTCCCTGCAGTGTGGCTGGGATCAGAGGGCTCACAGTGCATCTGTGGACGGGTTCTACTGTGGTTACCGTGCTGCCATGGAGATCATCGACTACATCTCCCCCGAAAGCCAGTGCAAATTCCGAATGATGGGCAAGCTCCTCAGCGTGGAATATCAGTTGGGATTCACCCGGAGTTATGCCGAACAGGAACGGCAGTCAGCATAAAAGGTTTGGCCGGTAGCGTGGGCTACCGGCCATTGTCATCTGGTCTGTTCTCTCTTTTTCTCTTTCTTCGGGCCTACCTTGGTTCTGTCAAAGGCGATTTCCTTAAACCCGATGGTGTCGCAGAAGTAGAATCCCTTGGGAACATGCCCGGATTCCACCACCTCCACCACATCGGACACGGACATGGATCGCGCCTTATAGTCCCTGGGGTGGGCAATATTGAAGATGGCATACAGGCTCTCAAGGCTTTTCGCCTCCACGATGCCCTCATATGCGAGGGTGTAATCCTTGGGAGAGGGCATCCTGTGGAGCCGGGATTTCAGGAACTCCATGTCCCGGAAGCAGGCATCCTTCTTGGGATCCACTTGATAAATACGGATCTTCATCTGCCCTTCTTTGAGCTTCTCGTCGGTAACCACATGGCACATATCTTCGCCGTAGCAAACACCCAGACTGGAGCCGCAGTCCCACTTGACATGAATAGTGCCAATGTCATCCACAGCAACAACGGTTCCGCGGCTTCCTGCGGTCAGTTTGCTATTATAGGGATCATCCATTTGATCCAGTTCCACCCGGGTTCCGGGGGTATAAGTTTCCCGCAGTTGCTTCAGCACTGCGGGGTTTAGTTTATTCATGTAAAACCTCCTCGTTGGTTTCCTGTAGTTCTTTGGTCAGTCCTATCCCGAAGCGAATCCCTTCCTTGAAAAACTCAAAGTTCATCAGACCCACCACCTCGGCATGGATGTCAAGAAATCTCGTCAGGGCAGGATCGTCCTCGCTGCCCAGAGCCTGCTCCAGTTCCGTCAGGGCAATATTACAGGCGGTTCTCTTGGACTTGTATTCATCCGACTGGGGCACCACCTGCTCCGAGGGGTAATAATCGCCGTCAAACAGCTGTTTCAGTATGCTCATAGCATCAGCCTCCCTTCAAGCACGACACAATACCACACACTTCGGGAGAAAGCTACCCCAAATACCAACAAAAAGGCAGCCACGAAATTGCCGTCGCAATTTCGTGGCTGCGTATCTTTTATACTGTATGCTCTGTAATCTCAGCAACCCACAGGAGGAACTGATCCTGATCATCGTCCTCACAGTGTCCACCGTCCCAGACAAGACGGCAGTTCACATCCTTGCCCGCATTTTCTGCCGCAGTGGCCAACAGAACCGCCGGAGGAACGGCCAGACAGGGATCGCAAGCACCATGGCGGATCCACCAGTGGGGCGCTACATCGGAATGCTTTCGCAGGATATGCCAGATGGGGTTCTGGCTGTGAACAATGGCTTTCAACTCCTCGTCCACTTTGGCATCCTCGTCACCGGTAGCAAGCTGCAGGGCATAGTCCGTAAAATGCCGGGCTGCATGCATTGCATCGCCGTAGAGGTTGGGGCCGGGCTGCTCGTAGCCCAGGTCATCAAAGGAGGGCACCCGGGCATCTCTGGGCGCATACACGCCAAAATCCTCGTACTTCAGTGTGGCGGCTTCATCGTTATAGCTGATCCAGGGATGGGCCGCCAGATAGGCTGCCTGCTTTTCCTCAGGAAGCTTGCAAATATACCGAGTGGCATCGGGAGCGAGGTATTCCTTAGCAATATATTCACCCAGATTGTCGATGGTCAACCGTCCGAAGCCGTTTCTACCTACAAAGGTTTCCTGCTGCAGATAATCAGCGAAGAGAGATGCCATGTGAGCCGACCGCTTCTTTTCCTCCGGGTCGGTGATCAGAGCATTGCCCTGCCACTCTACCGCGCTGTCAGCGATCTCGTGACCAATGATAGGGCTGGTAGAGTAGGAAGCGAAAACATCGTCCCGATCTTTAGCTGCGCCGATCTCCTCCAGGTAGGGCTCAAACCACTTGCAGTTGCCTGAGGCACCCACCAAAGTGGACTGCCAACCGCCGCCGGAGCCGCCGGTGGTGATGATCTTCTCTGGATCGCCGGGAATCAGATTCCGGTTATGCCGGAGATAGCGAATAGCTGCTTTCAGATCTACAATGGCTGCAGGTGCCTTCCCGTAGAATTTGCCGTCAGGCCACTGATTTTCCCGGCCACGGCAGCCCACCTCTACGATCACATAGCCCTGAGCCAGTTTTCCCCAGCGGCTTCCGTCGGGGGGCGCGGCTTCTCCCGGATCTCCTCCAGGTCCGGGGCCGGGCATTCCCT
Source organism: Oscillospiraceae bacterium (assembly GCA_029012465.1). Taxonomy (GTDB): domain Bacteria; phylum Bacillota; class Clostridia; order Oscillospirales; family Oscillospiraceae; genus HGM13006. The sequence goes on from JAQXMD010000141.1 coordinate 3,643, forward strand.
CCTGTTTGAAACTGCCTAAGGTGGCGATGCCCATGATTCCGCCACCGGCACGGCCTTCGCCGCCAGCCATGGCTTCCCATTCCTCACTGCTGGTAATTTTCGATGCATCCATGGGAGGCATGGGCCCTTCGGGCATTGGTCCAGGGTCATTTGCACCGGGAGGCGGTCCGAAGGCGCCTCCGCTCTTTGCTGTGGAAGAGAGGAATCCTGCACAGCCGATGCCAAAGAATATGGGAGCATTGGTTGCATTCACTGCTTTTCCACCAATGGACACAGGCTCCTTGATATTCAAGGTCTGATACTTGGGATCCACAGGCTTCTCACAGTAGAGAATATCCTGATAATACTTGTAAACGATTTCCTTACCCTGATGGACGTGCCGTTCCAGGGTGTATATTTCTTTCGGGAAGCGTAATGCATCCATTTCCTTCACCTCGCAAAGTTAATACATTCATTGTAGAAAACAAAGGAAACCTTTGTCAAACAGTTTTTTTCCTGATGGCATCAAGTAAAATGCGTATCTCAGCTGTTTCGTTTGAAGTACCGCCGGGTAATATCCAGAAAACGCTGGGCCGGTGCTGTCAGCGTCACGTCGCTGTGCCAGCAGATATATCCCGTGGGAATGGACTCCGGTACGTTTTCAATCAGGTAGGCTTCCGGCAACTGGGGCTCCGACTTGGCCTGCCCCAAAAATGTGATCATGGCCGCCTGACCATTGATGCAGAACCGGCTCAGGGTGTTGATTGTCCCCATGACCGGAAGATAGCTTGGGACGAAATGATTCTGAGAAAAGGCCATCTCAGACAGCCCTTCCAAAGGCGTATTCCGGTGCTTTACAAAGGGACAGCCTGTGAGAGCCTGCAGCTCCCCCTGCATCAAACGGCGTTTGTGTTCCAACCAATTCTCCCCGTAACACTTTTTCAACAAGCTATCTGCCACACAAACTACAAGGCTGTCAGAAAACAACATCTCACATTTATAGCTTCCTCCCAATTCTCTGGCCGAGATCAGCAGCGGTATATCTTCGGGAATTTCCCCTCCGGCGGCAATTTCCCGGGTCTGCATAAGTACATTGGGCTCCTGCTTCAGGAAAATGTCAATGAGAGGCGGAATAAAATCCGGAATGCCGTAATCCAAGGTTCCAATGGTCAAAGTCTGAGAAGTATTTCCTTTCACGTCGGAAAGGTCCCGTTCCATTTGACTAATGGTTTCAAGAATATCTGTTGCCGCCTGCTTCACAATGGTTCCTGCCTCTGTCAGTGTCAAGGGGTTATCCCGGTGGAACAGTTGAACGTCCAACTCTTCCTCCAGCTTTTTGATGTGCTGGCTCAAGGACTGGGGCGATATGTATAATTTCCGTGCGGCGGCATTGATGGTTCCCATCTGACAGATCGTCAGAAAATACTTACAGCTTCTGAAATTCATAACCTATCCCTCCTACACACAAATCATATCACACAGAACACCTGCTATCAAGTATTTACTTGATAGCGCAAGCTTTTTTCGTGTTTTCTAAGTGCAAAAATCAGTGGTAGGATGCAAATAGAGAAAAAACAGTGAAAGGGGTCCGATTATGCCAAGCAATAAATTTTTAAACCGCCCGGGCAGCATTTGGGAACGGACGAGCTTTGAGGGAAAAATGTTCCCGGAGCTGCGGGAAGAAATGGAGAAACGGATCGTTTCCGAACTCAGGGAATATGAGGATGTAAGCTGGGAGCCAGGGGCCGCCGGAAGGATCTCCGGCAAATGGGTCTATCCCAGGGAAAAGAGCAACAAACTTCTGTACTATGTCCATGGCGGCGGGTTTACACTGGGATCCTCCGGCATCCCCATGCCCTTCCTCATGGAGTTGAGTCACCGGCTAGGGATCAATTGCTTCTCTGCCGATTACCGTCTGGCTCCGGAGCATCCCTTCCCGGCAGCCCCTCACGATGCCTTTGCCGGCTATCAGGCACTGTTGGATATGGGTTATAAACCGGAAAACATTGTGGTTTGCGGTGAATCTGCCGGCGGTACGTTGGCGCTGGATATTCCTTTGATGTGTAAAGACACAAACACCCCTGTCCCCAAAGCAGTGATCGCCCTGTCTCCTCTGACGGATGCTTCCATGCCTGTCAACGGTGTGGTACTGGAAGGACTGGACGAAACCGATGAGGTAGTGGATATGTATGCCCCCGGAATTGACAAAAAGCATCCCCTGATCTCACCCTATTATGGTGATCTTGAGGGGTATCCTGCCGTGTTCCTCTCCGAGGGCGGTGCGGAAGCACTGGGGGGAAATGCAATTAAATTTGCCCAGAAGGCATCCGTTTCCGGCGCTGATGTACATCTTCATATCGGTAAGGACATGATCCACACCTATCCCTTGGACCTTTGGGATTATCCAGAAGCTATGGAATCCTTTGAGGAAATTCAGTTGTTCATCGCTCAGCAGCTTCGCTGAGTAAAATAAGAGGAAAGGAAAATGACTATGACCAAACAAAAGAAAGGCAATTATACATTTTGTATGATTGCCATCTCCCTGTCCGTGTTCCTGATGTTCTTCCTGCAGACCTTCCTGCTGGTGGACGGAACCAACGTGTTCATGGCACACTTCACCAATTGGGCGGCTACTCAGGTTTCTCTGCCTATCACCATCGGCGGCTATATCGCCATCGTTACCACTTTCCTGATCGGCTCCTGGTTGATTCGGCATAAGGGCCGCGGTATGATGCTGGCGCTGATCCTCATTACCGGCCTTGCCACCATCGCCCTAGCCTCCTCTGAGTCAAGCTATCCCCTGTACTTTGCTGCAATGGTAATCATCAACATTACCGCTGCTGCCATGCTGGTACTGGGCACCGCCGTGATCACCAACTGGTTCTCCCAAACCCGTGGCCGTGTGCTGGGCTTTGTTACGATTGGCGCACCCTTCTCCACTGCAGTCTGTGTTCCCGTGATCCAGCGTTTGCTGATGAGTGGCATTGCGTTCAAGACCATTTTTACCGTCTTTGGCATTGCCATTTTGGCCTTTGGTGTGCTGGCTTTCCTGACTGTTCCCTATGTGCCGGAGGATGTTGGCCTTCATGCCGACAATGCCGAAACTGCACCCGAGAAAACAACCGAAACTGGTGCTACTGCAAACTGGTCTCTGAAGGAACTGATTAAGTGCAAAGAAGCATGGTTCGTCATGCTGGGCTTTGGCCTGATGATGCTGGTCTCCAACTGCGTCATGCCCCTACTTTTCCCCCACTTCATGGAGATCGGTGTAGATCCCAACACTGTTCTGAATCTGATGACCATCTCCGCCATCGTCGGTATCCCTCTGAGCTATGCCTGGGGCTGGCTGGACGATAAGATCGGCACTAAGAAGTCCTGCTATACCCTTGGTATCGGCTTCCTGCTCATGAGCATCGCCATGGTTCTTGCCAAGAACGGCAATATTGTCATTGTTGCCATGGCGGTCATTGGCATCGCAGCTGTCATCGGCGGGGCACCCAACCTGAACCCCTCTATGATCGTCAACGTATTCGGCGCTTCCGAGTACCTGAATGTAAACCGCTATATGAACATCGGCCAGAATATCCTCCGTCTGCTGGCTTTGGTCATGATGAGCTCTATCCGTGACCTGACTGGCTCTTACATCCCCGGCTATGTGGTCTGCGTGATCCTGTCCGTGGTTGCCCTGCTGTGCTTCGTGGGTATTCGCAAACGTTATTCTGAGGAAGCAAACTAAATTCAAACTTGTACTGGGCAAAGGAGCGATCCTTTGCCCAGCCTATTTATTCGGTTGATACGAGCATTGATTTGATCCGATCCTCCGCCGCCTGGGCATAATGCTCCGTGACCTCAATGCCGGTGGCATCATAGCCTTCCAGCACAGATGCCAGCACTGTGGTTCCGGCACCGACGAAGGGGTCGAGGATATGACCGCCGGGTTCGGTGATCTTCACGATGTCCCGCATGAGCTGCAGGGGCTTCTCGGTGAGATGGATCCGGTTCTGGGGGTTGCCGTATTTGAACACACCGGGCAGGCAGGGAACAGGGCGGTTGATGGGCATGTCGCCGTTACTGCCCCAGACAATGTACTCTGCCTGCTGACGGAAGCGCCCCTTCTGGGGACGGGAGTTACCCTTGTCCCAGACAGCAGTACCTCGCCAGATCCAACCTGCCCACTGGAGGGCATCGGTGGCAGCAGGGAGCTGTCTCCAGTCAATGAACATACAGATGGGTGCGCCGAGCTTGCATGCTTTCCTTGCTTCGTACAGCCACTCCGCCGCCCATCGGGTCCAGCTTCGCTGATCCTTTGCGTCTCCGTCGAAAGGCGGAGGCGCTTTTTCGCCCATACTGGAGTATTTTGCGGTGGTGGACTTGGCCTTTTCGGACTGAGTCCTGCCACCGGAGGCATAGGGCGGATCAGTGATGACAGCATCGAAGGTATTCGGTGCAAAAGTGGGGAGGATTTTCAGGGCATCCCCCTGAATAATCTCCCATGCGGGTTTATCTTTCATAGGTTTCCTTCTTTCTCGTGGATTTTTTGATGTCAGCCACGGGAGACAGTTCCGTTTCCACATACTCGGAAATGATGTGAAGGGCTTCATCATAACTTCCGCTACTGGTGACACGGTTCCACATCTCGTTGGCTTCCTCCTGCATCCCTGCTTGTTTCAGCAGGCGGGAAGCTCGGCCCATGATGGAGAAGATGTTTCCGTCATGGCCGATGAGTTCCATTTTGGGTTTCTCAGACATGGCTTTCCTCCATAATCTGTTCGCAGGCATCCCGGAGGAGATCGGCACAGTCTGTCTCCTCCCAGGGAGCATCGGGGTGGGTGAAATGACCGTAATTGCACCAGCGGGAGAAACAGGGCTCAGACAGTTTCAGGTGACGGATCATACCGGCCACAGACAGGTCAAAGACGGTGGAGATGGCCTGTTCCAGAACCGTTTCAGGACACATACCTGTACCGTGGGTATCCACATCAACGGCAATGGGTTCAGGGATACCAATGGCAAAGGCCATGGAAACGGTGCATTTCTCCGCCAGACCTGCCGCAACGATGTTTTTGGCAAGGAACCGGGCCATATAACTGCC
>JAQXMD010000142.1 GCA_029012465.1 Oscillospiraceae bacterium
GTTTTCTCGTTGTTTAATTTACAAGGTACACTCCGCTTCGCGGAACTCTTTTATTCTATCACATCCGATCCCGCTTGTCAAGAACTTTTTTCGAGGTTTCTCACTCTCTTTCAAATCCCTTCGAGCCGTTTCGTCTGGACAGCTTGTTTAATTTATCACATCAAATCCCATTTGTCAAGAACTTTTTTCACATTCCCATGTGTTGTCTCTGACAACGTCCAATTTAGAGGCCCTTTCGGGGCCGGATTTTCAAGTGCTCGGATATTATACGCGCTTACCTCCTATTTGTCAAGCGTTATTTTCGCCTTTTTCGACTTTATTGAAAAAAACCACCCATATTCCATATAACAGTATCAGTCCCCAGTATATTCCCGTTATCCAGTATCCATTTGTCTGCTTCACCGACCTGATGATCAGCTCTGTCGCAAACACCGCCGCCATTATCCATAGATAATATTTCTTTTTGTTTTCTACCCCCAGAACTTCAATTGCTTCTCTCATCTTCTCTCCCATCAGGATTGCCGCACTGAATATTCCCATCAGAATTGCTGCCGCCAGAAGCGCTTCAAATCTCTGTAGCTTTCCAAATATCTCGATTCCCTGTACCGCACGGTATAGCGGCGCATCGGTTTTGGCTCTTAATGCCTTTCCAAGTATTCCCGCCGTCAGTGTACTCATTACCACTGACGCGCCCCCACTGGCCAGAAACCAGCTCCACGGTTTCTCTCCGCTTTCCATTGCCCACCACGGTGTCGCTATACCCATCACGATCAGAACGTGCATTCCGGAGAATCCATACGGCATCATTTGCGTCCAGTCAAGATTTTTGACGCCGAACAGCTCAATCACCGCTATCAGCGGAAGAATGCACAGTCCAAGTACATTTCCCGTTATGACAGCATTCTCTTTTTCTCCAATCATGATTCTGTATAGCAACAGCAGAATGCAGCCTGACACAAACGGAAATGTGCTTTCCTGTGGAAATGCCTGTTCCGCAGCCCACACCAGCCCGGCTGTTATTGGAATGCCCGCCGCAATGGTGATCCATGCAGTTCCTTTTTCCTTTCCGAATCCTGCGGCCCCCATAAACACCAACCGCAGTATCCCAGCACCGATCCAGCCAACCAGTACCTCCAGCGGTTCAAAGCCCGCTGTCACAACAGCCGCAATTCCCACGCTGGATGCAAACAGCCCCGCACCCCGTTTTCTATGATACACCCGATTCACCTTCCGCTTTTTCCAGCGCCCTGTTTTGCAGCTCTGCCAAAATGGGCAGCCGGTCTTCTCTTCTTTCTTTTGCTTCAAGGCGCCGCTCCATCTCACCGTAGTCCTCCTGCAGCTTTTCCGGTTCCTGATCGCTTCTATATACAATTACCCCAACGGGCAGCTCCTTTGGCATGGCGCATATATTGATTCGCTCCTCTGCATCGCCGCAGAAAATGACTCGTTTTGTCTGCCGGAGAAACAGCTGTCCCGGTGTGCGCTCCGCCAGATTCTTTATCGCCTCGTTCACCGTGTTCCCTTCAGCAGAAAACTCTCCTGTATATACCCCAATTTCCCCGTCATTTTCGGATACCAAAAGGGTTTCCACCATGTAGATTTCTCCGGCATCCAGACTGTCAAAGGGCCACAGCCCAAGATATGCCACAATCAGAGCCGCCAGCAATGCCACGATCCACTTTTTCTCCATACTATTACCTCTGATTTCTGCTGTCTAAGGTCCGGAGCTCCTTTTCCCGCCGTTTCTCCCTGCTGAGCCGTTTCCGCAGGGGCGGCAGACCGCCCTCAGCCATTGGTACAAGATAGGGAATGCCCATGCTTTTCAGATCACCGAGATGAATCACCATCAGAATAAAAACCAGTGTAACCCCAGCCAGGCCCGCCAGCAGGCCTCCAAGTGCAATTGCAAACCGCCAGATTCGTATAGCATCCGCAAAATCCCGCTCCGGAAGGGTGTATCCGCAGACGCCCGCTGTGGCCACCACAATCAGAGCCGCCGGAGAGATCAGACTTGCGTCCACCGCCGCCGATCCTACCACAAGGCCCCCGATGATAGAAACCGCCTGGCCGAGATTCTGGGGAAGATGCAGTCCCGCCTCCTGGAGCAGTTCAAAGGCAATCAGCAGGAGCAGCACCTCCGCCCCGACAGAGAAGGGCACCGCCTGCCGGGATTCCACAATTGCCTTCAAAAATGCCGCCGGAATCATCTCCTGATGGTACAGGCTCACCGCCGCAAAAAAACCCGGCAGCAGCAGCGCCAGCAGCAGGCTGCAATACCGCAGAAATTTGATGGCCGATACTACCATATAGTTCCCGCCCCGGTCCTCCGGGGACTGGAGAAAGTCCTTGAATCCGCAGGGCAGCAGATATCCCAAAGGAAGTCCATCCACCAGCAGCCCCACTCTACCTGCCAGCACACCCCATGCAAAGCGGTCCGCCCGTTCCGTGTAGATCATCATCGGGAAGGCTGTCTTTCGACCTCCGGTGATATATTCCTCCACCGCCGCAGGGGTCAGCATGCCGTCAATATCGATGCCCTCCAGCCGCTGCTTCACCGCCTCCACCAGCTTTGGGTCTGTCAGACCCGCTACAGAGCAGACTGTCACATTGGTCAGGCTCTTTCGGCCCACGATCTGTTCCTCCAGCCGAAGCTCTGGGGTGCGCAGATGCCGCCGAAGCAGGCTCGTATTGGTGCGGATGGTCTCCGTAAAGGCATCCTTTGCCCCCTTGATGGTGTTTTCCACCTCCGGCTGGGAAATGGAACGCTTTTCATCCGTCTTTGCCTCAAAGGCCAGGGCGCAGTTTTCCTCCAGAAGCACTACACAGAATCCGTTGACCAGCTTGGATGCCGCTGTATCCAGATCCTCCACCGGACTTTCCACAACACTATATATAATAACGTCCTTCGCCGTTTCTTTGTCCAGCACCCGGTCCGTCAGCATCAGAGGCTTCACCACATAGTCTGAAATCTCCGATCCGGAAACCAGTCCGTCTATGGAATACACCCAGATCTCCTGTTTCATAGGGCCGGCAATCACCCGACGTTTCTGAAAATCCGCCGCTCCGGCAAAAATTCCTTCAATATTCGCACGGTTCAGGGCGCCTGAATAGGCCGGTTCCTGTCTCGGATGGGGCTTTGATGCCATGGTACGTCACCTCTTCTTCAGTTTTCCCCCAAAAAGGGATATTATGTATCCCGCTGGCAGACAGACCCATTGCTTTTTTCTCCTGAATGTGGTTTAATGTTTTCAAAGATCAAAGGCAACACCGCACAATTTGGCAAGAGCGGATGGCCAGAGTATTTTCGTCAGAAAAAGGTGTAAAACCGCAGGAATACTTTGTGTATTGCAAGGTTTTGGAGACGAATTTCTGGCGTAAATAGGCAGCCATACGCCGCAGACACAATTTTCCGGTTTTGCCTCAAAAAGAAGGAAAGAGGGCGTCTGACATGTCTGAACTTCGGGAAGCCATGAAGCATGCGAAACTGACCAAAACCAGCCGGATCATCGGCGAATACATCCTCGACCATGAAACAGATGCCTGCTTTATGACCTCCACAGAGCTTGCGTCCCTTCTGGACGTCAGCGAGGCCAGCGTGATCCGTTTTGCCCGGGCTTTGGGCTTCACCGGATACATGGATTTTCAAAAATCCCTCCGCCGAAGCCACACGGAACGCCTGAGCCGGATCTCCTCTCAGGTGGCTGTGCCCTACGAACGGCTTCAGGCCAGCATGGCCCAGCATGACGAGAATTATATTCAGGAATTTTTGATGAACACCCAGACCAACATCACCTCTGTCATCAAAAACAACACCCAGGACACCTTTGACGCAGCCATTTCCCTGCTGATGGAGTCCCGGCGAAAATATATTGTGGCTTCCCGCGCAAATACCGGCGTTGCCTCCTATTTTAATCTGCTGCTGCGGCATCAGCTGCCGGACGTGATCCCCACCTGGGAAAGCTCCGTCAATGTCATTGACCACATGTGCGACATTGGCCCCGAGGACTGCGCGATTTTGTTCAGCTTCCCCCGCTATTCCGAAATGGACCGGCAGGCCATGCAGATGGCGGAGGACGCCGGGGCGAAGATTCTAGTCATCGCCGACCGCCCCAGTGCCCCCCTTGCCAGATTTGCAACGGTGCTTCTCACCGTGGATGTGGACACCAACACCTTCTTCAACTCCTATGTGGGCGTACAGCTGGTCATGGAAATTCTGATGGCCGGTCTCAGCCGTAAGTGCGGCGCCGCCAACGCAGAAAAGCTCCAGCGCATCGACCGCTACATCGGCACGCTGGGCGTATACTGAGCAATACAGACAGGGACTGTTTCGGCAGTCCCTTTTGCGCTCTCATTTGACATCTGTAACCGCTCCATGGTATAGTAAATTGAATTACGTTACGCGAGGATTCCCTATGAAGAAAAACAACAGTCATTTCAAAACCGTGGGGCTGATTATGGTCATCACCATGTTGGGCAAGGTGCTGGGGCTGGTGCGGGATATGCTTCTGGGTCACAATTTTGGTACCGGCATGGAAAGCGCGGCCTTTCTCACCGCCAGCCGAATTCCCCGGACCTTTTTTGACGCCATTTTTGCCTCCGCCATTTCCGCCAGCTTTATCCCCGTGTTCGCTCAGCGGATGGAGCACAATGGCAGAGATGACGCCTATCGGCTTTCCCACGGATTTTTCACATGGATGGGTCTGCTGACCGCCGGTTTTTCCCTTCTTGGTATGATTTTCGCCCAGCCTCTGGTGGGGCTTCTGGCAGAGGGCTTCGATGCGGAAACCGCCGCCCTGTGCGCAAAGCTCCTGCGGCTGCTGTTCCCCACGGTGTTTTTCACCGGCGTGGCCTTTTCCATGGTAGGCGTGCTCCAGTCCATGGGGGAATTTTACATTCCCGCCGCCATGAGCGCCGTGTCCAACGGCATCATTATTCTCTACTATCTGCTGTTTTGCAGACAGTTCGGCATCTATGGCCTTGCATGGGCATTCCTGATTGGTTGGGCCGCTCAGGCACTGATGCAGATGCCCTGGCTCCGCAAAAATCAGTTTCACTACCGTCCCACCCTGCGGCATGAGGCCTTGAAGGATGTATTCCTCCTGATGCTGCCGGTGATGGTGTCCACATGGATTCAGCCGGTAAACCAGCTGATCTCCACCCGGTTTGCCTCCTTCCTCTTCGAGGGCGCAGGAGCCAGCGCCATGGAATACGCCAACACATTATACACCATGGTGGCGGGCATTCTGGTGCTGTCCATCACCAATGTGATCTTCCCGGAGATGAGCCGGCTTTCCTCCGGCGGCGACGAAAGCGCCTTTGGCAGTCTCATCGGAGATTCCCTCCGGGGGATGCTGTTCCTGCTGCTGCCCATGACCGCGGGGCTGATGCTTCTGTCCACTCCCATTGTCCGACTGCTGTATGAGTATCAGAGCTGGGACAGCTTTTCCACCCAGATCACTGCCCGGGCCTTGTGCTTTATGAGTCTTGGCATGGTTGGCTACGGCATTCAGAACGTGCTGTCCCGGGCCTATTATGCCCGACAGAACGGAAAGGTCCCAATGATCTCCGGCATCATTTCCATTGCCGTAAATCTGGTACTCTGCATTCTGCTCTCTGACCGGCTGAATGTTGCGGGTCTGGCCATTGCCACTGCCGCCAGCGCCACCGTCAGCGCTCTGGTGCTGCTGATCCCCACGGCAAAGCAGTTTCCCGGTGTTTTCAGCCGCCGCTTCTTCCTTGGCATCGGCAGGATGCTTCTTTGCACCTTGGGCATGGGCGCCGTAGTATGGGCTGTGAATCACGGGCTTTCCGGGCTTCTGCCCGATTCCGTCCCGGGTCGGATACTCCATGTGGGGCTTCCCACCCTTTCCGGCGTTGTTGTCTATTTCCTGCTGGCCCTGATTCTGAAAGCCGAGGAGCTTCAGGATGTGATAAGAAAGCTGAAAAAGCGCTGATACACTGCGCCTTCTCAGAACAAGAGCGACTAAGAACCCCTGCGGATTTCCGCAGGGGTTCTTAAACATAAGAAAAGAGGAAGAAATGAAAATCAAATTCGTGTTACACCGCCGGCTCCACGCTGGAAGCCAACCACGCGGCCCGGCTGACGGGTTGCACCGGGGGTGGGATAACCGATCAGGGATGTGGAAACCACCTCATAGCCCTCGGGAACCAGCCGGTCCCGAAGCTCCTTACCCTTGGGGTTTTTGAAACCGCCCCGCTCCAGAGCGCCCCACCACAGGGACCCTAGGCCCAGAGAGCGGGCAGCAATGTACAGATTCTCAGTCGCCAGACAGCAGTCCGTATGATAGACGCTGGATTTTTGGGGATCACCGGACACAATGACCAGCATAGGTGCATGATAGCGGACGGAAGCAGCCGTGGGATTCTCATCATAACCGGAGAAGGGCGTTTTCTTTACGCCGCCCTTTTCACTTTCCTTCTTGATGGTTTCCATCATTTCAAGGAAGTTGCCGTAAACCAGCCAGGAAATCTCATCCAGCACATCCGGGTCCGTAATCACTGTGATATGCCAGGGCTGACGTCCACCTGAGGTAGGAGCATATTTTGCTGCCGTAACCAGCGTCTCAATGACCTCTTCCGGAACAGGCTCTCCGGTAAAATCCAGGCAGCTCTCCCGCGCCAGGATGGTATCAATGGTTTCATTGTGCAGCATTGTATTATCCCCCATATATTATGTTCCTGATTTGATTATAATGGAGGATCCGTTTCCCCGCAACCGTCAAAAGCCAAAATGGCATGTCAAAAATCAACAATGGGACACACTTGAACCGAATCGGCAAATGTGCTATGCTTCCTATATACCAACCGGGAAGGAAGAGAACCCATGCAGGGAATCAACACCACGCTTTGTTATATCGAAAAAGACGGATGCTACCTGATGCTCCACCGAATCAAAAAGCAAAATGATGTCAATCAGGACAAATGGGTGGGCATCGGCGGAAAATTTGAGGACCGGGAAAGTCCCGAGGACTGCGTACTCCGGGAGGCCCGGGAGGAAACCGGCCTGACGCTGCATCATCCCGAATACCGGGGCATCGTCACCTTTGTATCCGACCGGTGGGAGACAGAGTATATGCATCTGTTCTGGTCAGACTGCTTCACCGGTTCCATCAAGGAATGTGACGAGGGTGTTCTGGAGTGGATCTCCAAGGAAGATCTGATGCAGCTGCCCATGTGGGCCGGGGATGCGATCTTCCTGAAGCTGCTGGAGGAAAAGGTGCCCTTTTTCTCCCTGAAGCTATGCTATGAAGGCGACAGGCTCACCGATGCCGTTCTCAATGGCCAGGCGTTACCGGTCTGATGCGGCAAACAGCAGGCTCATGGTCACAACACCCACCATTCCCCCAAATATGCATCCCCCAAGAAATGCCAGAATTATCATAACACTCCCCCTTGCGCTTTACTCTATCCTATGATTCCCAAAGAAAAGCGTGTCTATTCACAGAAATTTCACGCTTCACGGGAAAAAGAGCACTATAATAAAAGCAATCAAACTCCACATAAACTGAAGGAGGAAACATATATGGCTACAAAAGTTTTAATTGTAGAGGACGATCCCAACATTGCTGATCTTCTGCATCTGTATCTGGAAAAGGACGGATATGAAACCGACATTGCCCCTGACGGCGGTGCTGCTGTGCAGAAATTCCGCGCCATGCAGCCGGATCTGGTGCTGCTGGATGTGATGCTCCCGGTGATGGACGGCTGGGAGGTTCTGAAAACCATCCGTCAGGAATCCAAGACCCCCGTTATCATGCTCACCGCCAAGGGTGAAACCAGCGACAAAATCAGCGGCCTGAAAATGGGCGCTGATGACTATGTGACAAAGCCCTTTGAGGCAAAGGAGGTTCTGGCCCGCATCGAGGCTGTGCTCCGCCGCACCTCCGGCGCAGCCCCCTCCTCCAGACGGCTGACCTTCGACAATCTCATCATTGACATGGATGCCTTTGAGCTGATCGTGGCCGGAAAAAAGGTAGACACGCCGCCCAAGGAGATGGAGCTTCTGTTCCATCTGGCCTCCAGCCCCAACCGGGTCTATACCCGGAACCAGCTTCTGGACGAGGTCTGGGGCTTTGACTACTTCGGCGACAGCCGCACCGTGGATGTCCACATCAAGCGTCTCCGGGAAAAGCTGGAGGGCGTCAGCGACCAGTGGGATTTGAAAACCGTATGGGGCGTGGGGTATAAGTTCGAGGTGTCCGGCGTATGAAAAGTACCTTTGCCCGGCAATTCAGCCTCACCGCAGGCATGATTTTGCTGAGCTTTGTGCTGCTTGGCTGTGCGTTTTCCAGTCTGCTTTATAACTACATGCTTCGGGAGCAGCGTTCCTCCCTGTCCACCAACGCACTGGCTGTCAGCTCCTATTTGAGCACAGAAAGCTCCCTTTCCAATCTCACCGACTGGGACCTGCAGCTGTCCGTCAGCTATGGCGCGAATGTATCTGACACCGATGTGCTCATTGCCGACACCCGGGGCATTGTGACCATGTGCTCCTGTGACCAGTTCCAGTGCAGCCATCTGGGTCTCAAGCTGCCTGCAAATATCTCCGACAGCATCGATCAGCTGGGATATGTCTATGCCAGCGGGGTGCTGGAGGGCATTTACGGAGACGAACGGTATCTTTATGGCGTCCCGGTTCAAAGTGCCACAGACGGCAGCCTCATGGGCTATGTACTGGTATCCTCCACCGCAAAGGACGTAGGTGCCGTGATAAACAAGAGCATTGGCCTGTTTTTGCTGACGGCCATCGTGGTACTGCTGGTGGCCATGCTGGCCACGGCAGTGCTCACCCGGCGGCAGTCTGAAACCCTCCGTTCCCTCAGCCGGGCAGCAAGGCAGTTCGCCCACGGAGATTTTTCCGCCCGAATCTACGCCGACGGCACCGATGAGGAAACCATGGAGCTGGCCACCGCCTTCAACAACATGGCCGCCTCTCTGGAAAAATCCGAGGCCCTGCGTCAGGAATTCGTGTCCAACGTGTCCCACGAGCTGAAAACCCCCATGACCACCATCGCCGGCTTTATGGACGGCATGCTGGACGGCACCATTCCAAAGGAAAAACACGCCTACTATATGCGCACCGTTTCTGACGAGGTAAAACGTCTGAGCCGCTTGGTTCGCAGCATGCTGGACATTTCCAGGCTCCAGTCCACCGGAGAGGAAATCAAAAAGTCCCGCTTTGATGTGACGGAAGCGCTGGGCCGCACCCTTCTGACCTTTGAACAGAAGATTGAGGCAAAGAACCTGGATGTTCAGGTGAACATGCCGGAAAAGGAAGTCTGGGTCATGGCAAACGAGGACTCCATCACCCAGGTCATTTACAATCTCATTGACAACGGCGTGAAATTTGCCACCGACGGCACTCCCTTCTGCCTGACCGTTTCCACCGCCGGCAGCAAAGCCCTTATCAGCGTGGCAAATTCCGGCCCCACCATTCCCACAGAGGAGCTGGCGCTGCTCTTTGACCGGTTCCACAAGTCCGACAAGAGCCGTTCTCTGGATACCAGCGGCGTAGGGCTGGGGCTTTATATCGTCAAGACCATTCTTCTCAGCCACGGCGAGGACATCACCGTCACCAGCCGGGAAGGCATCACCACCTTCACCTTCACCCTGGCCCTGACAAAATAAGAAATGCCGTCCGGTTCCACCGCAAATGGAATCGGACGGTTTCTTTATTTCACACGCTCAAACACATAGGTTGCGGCATCGGAGAGCGCTTCCCGGTATACATAGCCCAGCCGGTCAAAGCCCTTGAGCTCCTCCGGCTCCACCACACGGTTCTCTGCCATATAGCGGACCATTTCACCCCTTGCCATTTTGGCATAGGTACCCTTCTGGACCAGCTTGCCCCCGGACATTTCTCCAAATACGCAGGTGATAAACCGGTCTTTTTCGGTGAGATAGGCTTCGATGCATCGGGAATACTCTTGGGATGCCAGATTGATGTATACACCGCTGCCATCCCGAACGGTATCATAGAGGGTTCTGCCCCAGAATGCATACAGATCCCGGCTGCCATCCACAGACGCCTTTGCCTGCATTTCCAGCCGGTAGGGCGTCACTCCGTCCAGCGGACGAACTACGCCGTAAAAGGCGGACAGAATCCGCAGATGCTCCTGGACATAGGCAAACTGGCCATCCTCAAAGACCCCCGGAGCCATATACTGATAGGCGATGCCCTCATAGGACAATATGGCCGGGGTCAGTCCCCGCCGGAGGTCCATGTCCGCAAGCCGCCGGATATTCTCCGCCGCAATTCTGTCGCTACACCCCCAGAGCTTCTGCAATTCTCCTCCGGTTTGACTGCGGAGCCAGTCCAGCACCTGTTCCGTTTTGTTCAGCAGCTCCGGAAGCTCCCGGACCGGCATGGTATCCCGGTCCACGCGCATTTTCTTGGCAGGTGACAGGATGATTTTCATTCCAGAATGCCCAGCATTTTTTCCGGGTCCTCCGCAGCCTTTACCTTGTCGTTGGCAAAGAGAATTTCGCCGTTTTCGTCGATCACATAGGTGGTGCGGACAATGCCCATGGACACCTTGCCATAGTTTTTCTTCTCTTTCCACACATCGTAGGCCATGAGGGTCTCCTTCTCCGGGTCAGACAGCAGGGTGAAGCCCAGGCCAAACTTGTCATCAAACCGCTTGTGGGATGCGGCAGTATCCCGGTTGATGCCTACGATCTCCACACCCTTCTCCGCAAATGCCGAAAGGCGCTCACTGTATCCCTGAGCCTGTTTGGTGCAGCCCGAGGTATTGTCCTTGGGATAGAAGTAGAGCAGGAGCTTTCTGCCCCGATACTCCTCCAGGGTGTGAACCGTTCCGTTTTGATCCGGCAGGGCGAAATCCGGCGCCTTTGTTCCGATTTCCAGCATTGATATCTACCTCCCATTGTTTTTCATAACCGCATTATAACACCATATTCCCCATCCCGCAACAGCCGCCGCCCTTCCCATAATCGAAACCAGCCGAAAAAACCGCCGTTCCGAAGCAGACTGCTCCGAAACGGCGGTTGGTTATTCATTCGTCAATGTGCAGCTCATAGGTACACAGATAGAACAGGAAGGAGGTCATCTGATACCGGCTGATGCGGGCCGAGTAGTTGTCAAACAGCTCCTGCAGCTCGCTGTCCTTGGTGGTGATGTTTTCCTTATCCACCCACAGGAAGGCCCGAATCACCTCCGGAGACAGCCGGGGATGCTCTTCAATGTAGTTGTTCACCGACCGCTCATCCAGGGACGTATCCACGCCCATGTGCTGCGCAAAGCGGTAGATCAGCAGGGCCGCAGAGCGGTAATCCATATCGTCGTCCCACTTTTCATCCGCATCATCCTCCCGAACGATGCCCGTTTCAAAGGCCCAGCACACTGCGTCATAGTAGGGATAGGACTCTGTAAAGTCACGCTTGGCGTAGCCCTCCGGCAGATAGTCCGGGGATGACTCGGGGCACTCGGCAATTCTGTACAGCACGTCCACGAATTCGCCCAGCTCCGAAACGTACCGGCCGCCAAAGGTATCCGGAGTCTCCGGGTCCACATAGCCGTTTCGATACATGTACAGAACACTGGCCTGATTAAAGATGCCGTTGATATCCGTAAACACCACCGTATCCTCCAGATCGCTGTCGGAGGATTCCTGTCCGAACACATGGGCATAGTAGTTGGTGTTGAGAATATCCGTAGACAATGCAAACTTGTTGATGACGTAGCTGCGGTAATTGTTCAGGGTGTCCTCCGGAATTACCCGGTCCTTGTCCTTACCATGAGGATAGACCCGCTCCGTGCCCGCATCGAAGCGGAAATCACTGGTCAGGAAGCTGTAGTCGGACAGCACCGCCACATGGACACCACTGGACAGCACATCCGTTCCCATCAGCAGGCGGGAATCAAAGTCAATGCCAAAGAGGTTCAGCATGGTGGGCAGAATGTCCGCCGTGGAGCAGTAGTCCTTCACATGGATGTTCTCCTTCAGGCCCGGCACATAGCAGATAAAGGAGTTCCGGTATTTTTCAAAGATCACATCCATGTGTTTGCCGCACAGCTCGTCATATTCCTCCTCCGTGAGGCCATAGGGATAGTGGTCATTGGTCAGGACGATGCAGGTCTTATCTGCCACCCCGGCCTCCTCCAGCTGCTCCATCAAGTACCGGAGGGCATATTCCAGCTCCAGATTACAGGCAATATAGGCCTTGACCGTTTCGGAATAGTTCAGACCCTCCACTGCCTTCTGGTTTTTCGCGCTCATGGCGTTTTCCCAGTTGTACTGATAGTGGCCGCTGAAGGTCATGTAATAGGCATGGAAGGGTTGTCCGCTCTCCAGATAGTCGCTCACGGAGGCCTCCATCATTTCAAGATCCGAGGAGGGCCAGTCCACTTGAATGTCAAGGCCGGAATCCGCAGCCTGGAAGGTATATCCCATATTGGCGTGGGTGATATTTCGGTTGTAGAAATCACCGATGTAATTGTGATACGCCCAGGTCTGGTAGCCAATGCTCTTCATGGCGTTGCCCAGACACATGGGAAGATAGTTCCCTGCGGACACATCGAAGCTGGACTGGGTTTTGGTCCGGCTCATATCCGGATACAGGCCCATATTCATGGTGTACTCGCCGTTGGTGGTAACGCTCTGGAAGGTCCCATAGTAGTTGTCAAACAGGATTCCGTTGTGGCTGAGCTGATACAGGGTGGGCGTCAGTTCCTCGGAGATAAACCACGGACAGAAGGACTCGGCGCAAATGGTAATGAGATTGTAGCCCTTCAGCATACCGGTGTAATCATTTTTTCTGGTGGGAACCACTGTGGCCATGTATTCATCCAGCTTCTTGAGGGATTCATCGTCGGTGGACTGGGCCAGGGCCTCAAAATCAATGGATTCCAGCACATTGTATTCCCGGCTGGAGTATTTATGCGGCGACACCGTGCAGCCCAGGGAGGTTTCATTCAGCTCCACATCCTCCGTGCTGGCACCGGTGAGCATATAACGAAGCTCCTGTTCCGTGGTTGCCAGCATCCCCACATTCTTATAGCTGGTATCCGTGGAGGTATTTACATTGGTCAGGATTTCATATACCGAGAAGGTTTCCTCCCGGGAGGACAGCATCATCCCATAGGTGTAAAGCCCCACCAGCGTCAGAACCAGCAGAGAGCATAGACTCTGCTTCCAGCTGACGCGGCGACGGGGTGCTTTTCTCCGGATCAGCAGTACCGAAATCAGGATCAGCGGCACCAGCAGAAGCAAAATCTGAAAAATCTTCTGCCCAATGCCGTATAGAATCTGGTTCCCGAAGTTTGTCACAACCCCCTCGCCCATCCGGGCAAGGGACAGGGGCATAAAATTGCCGAAAATGGCATGATAGACCAGTTGAACCTCCGCATAGAGCACCTGAATCGCAACCAGAAAGACGGTCAGAATCCTGCCCGGGAGCTTGGGCAGCATGGTACACAGGAACGAGGCGGCAACGCCGAACATCACACCAAACAGTACCAGATAGAGCGCCCGCTCCCCCACTTCGCCAAATACGCAGATATGGAGGCAAAGCTCCAAATACACGCTGACGAAGCAGAAAACCAGTGTACTGGTGCGCCACTCCCGCCAAAGACTCCGCCGAAGCACCGGGCCGCCCAGATCCGGAAGCTGAGACTCCGCATAGGCAGCCGCTTTCCTTCTATGCTGTTTTTCTTCCTTCCGCTGTCTGCGTTTTTCGCGCCAGCCGGTTTTGGCCGTGTCTTCCGCTGTCGTTTCTTTCTCCGGTACTGTTATCTTTCCATCAGCAGTCTCGTTGCAGTTTTCTTCGGTCTGCTGTTGTTCTTTCTCCTCAAGCTCCGCAGACAGCATTTCCTCGTGTTCAAGCTGTTTCTGCATAATAAGCTCCTTTCTTGCAGGCTGTTTGTTTTTCCTAACGCGCTGTTTGTCCCGGCTATGATACTCTAAATTGCGGAAAAAAACAAGATGGATTTACAAAACCCATCGAAAAAACACAGAAATTTCACTTGTCTTTCTCCAAAAAGAGGCAAATGCCGGGCGTGTCTCAAACACGCCCGGCCGTTTTGTCAGTATTCTACACCCTCATAGATGGTGGACTGGAGATATGCAATGTTCTGCTCCATATTCAGGCTGATAACGCTCATACCCGAGATGGTGGCGCCGGAATAGGTGCCGCTGGCAGGAATCTGCTGCTGAACGATCTCATAGTCCATATACGCAACAACATTGGCAGCATAGTTGAGGATCTGGGACTTCTCCATATCCGTAGTGACCTGGGGCAAAATCACCTGTGCCAGATCCACCAGTGTTGCCGGAGAGGACTTCAGAGAAGAGGACAAAACCTGATTGATAACTGTACGCTGGCGCTGGGTCCGTTCATAATCATTGCCGGTGTAGCGGTTTCTGGCATAGCAAAGGGTCTGCTTGCCATTGAGCAGCTGCCAGCCGGTGCTCCAGATATAATCCGCCACCGCATTCTCCTCGCCCATGAGCTTGTTCATGGACCAGATATAGTCGTTTGTGACCTTCTTTTCCTCCTCAGTCACATTCAGCCAGATGCCGCCCAGGGTATCCACCACATCCATAAAGGAGAAAAAGTCAACTGCCACATATTTGTCCACATGGACCTTGAAGTTTTTCTCCAGGGTTTGCTCCAGAAGATCGGGACCGCCATAGGCAAACGCATGGTTCAGTCTGGTATTTCCATATCCGGGAATGGAGACATAGCAGTCCCGGAGGAAGGAGGTCAGATAAATCTTTTTGGATTTCTGGTTGATGGACACAAGGATCATGGCGTCAGAACGGCCAACCTCGCCGCTGACACGGGTATCCGAGCCAATCAGCAGAATGTTGTATACATCCTCGCTGATGGGAACCTCAAAGGTGGCGCTGTCGGAGGTGATATCCTCCAGCTGCTTATCCCACTGAGCAAGCTCCTCGGGAGTTGCCTCCAGACTCTCTGCTTCCTCCTGTGCCTTCAGCTCCTCCAGGCCGGAGTTTTCGTAGTCGGCATCCTCTTCCGGAAGCTCCTCCACCACGGAAACCGTCGCAAAATAATCGCTGTCAGCAGACTGATAGTTGATGAGATTCAGCAGATAGTTCACAAATACGCCGGCGGCAATCACCAGAACCAGAAGAAGGACCGCAACACCGATGGCGATTTTCTTTCCAACGGACATGCCGGAATCTTCGTCATCGTCGTCATACTCGTCATCGTCGTCATACTCGTCATCGTCGTCGTACTCGTCATCGTCGTCGTACTCGTCATCGTCGTCGTACTCGTCATCGTCGTCGTACTCGTCATCGTCGTACTCGTCGTATTCATCGTCATCGTACTCGTCGTCATCGTACTCGTCGTATTCATCGTCATCGTACTCGTCGTCGACGTACCCTTCGTCCACTTCGGGAGTATCCTCCTCCCAACGGCGCTTTCTGGTTTTATCCTTCGGCGCTGGCAGCTCCTCCTCAGGTGTATGGCCGCCCTTGCCGGGAACGCTTCCAAATAATTTCATAGCATCATTCCTATTTTTTATTCAATGTAACAACTTATTATATTCGTTCCGTACAGGAAAGTCAACCAATTCCCCCTGAAAAACCGGCTTATCGCCCTGTTTTTCTTCACAATTCCTCCACATTTTTTGCGCCGCAGGCAATCCCCTGAAGGGATTCGTCGTTTTTCACCCAATCTTCCACATCAACCACCGTGTATTCTGTGGGTGTATTTCGGATGACAACCTTGGCAATCCCCGCATTGATCACATTCCGGCGGCACATGGAACAGGAGGTAGTGTCCCGAAGCAGTTCACCGGTAACGGCATCCCGTCCGCAGAGATAGAGGGTTCCGCCGATGCACTCGCTGCGGGCTGCTGAGATAATGGCATTGGCCTCCGCATGGACACTGCGGCACAGCTCATAGCGTTCGCCGCTGGGGATCGCCAGCGCCTCCCGGACACAGTAGCCCAGTTCATCACAGTTTTTCCTGCCCCGGGGCGCACCATTGTAGCCGGTGGAGACGATCTCATCATTTCGGACAATAATGGCTCCATAGTGTCTCCGGCGGCAGGTGGAGCGTTCCAGCACCGTCTGGGCAATGTCCAGATAGTAATTTGTCTTGTCGATGCGTTCCACTTCAAATCCCTCCGATTCGTTGTTTTTCCCCATTATACAGGAATTTTCCCAGTGGCGCAACATAAAACAACAGAGATTTACGCGGACTTGTCTCCGGCCTCCGGACGTGATAAAATGGAAGTAATTTACGTCTGATTTTCAAAATTGTCAGAACACCTCTTGACTTTGCCCCTGGGGCACCGGGTAACATAGTCCCGAAAAGGAGGGAAATTCCATGAGACGGAAGGAAATTTGCCAGAAAACAGGTCTGACACCCAAGGCGCTTCGGCTATATGAGGAAAAAGGACTCATCTCCCCCAAAACGGAGTCTGCCGGTCACAATAAAACCAGAGAATACTCTCAGGAGGATCTGGAGCTTCTGCTTACCATCTCCACCCTGCGCCGGGCCATGTTCACCATCACCGAAATCAAGGAAATGCTGGAGCATCCTGAATCCATTCAGGATATCTATCCCCAGTATCTCCAGTGGCTCCGGCAGCAGCGGAATCAGCTGGACGCACTGCTTGCTGTATCCTCCGCAGTGGACATCGCAGAGGTTGGCAATGCCATGGAGCTGACCCGTCAGCTCCGCAGTGCAGCGGATGCCCTCCCCCTGCCCGCCGCGGATATCCACTTCAATTTCCGCAAATTGGACGCTCTGGAGGAACCCCGGCCCAGCTTCACCGCCGAGCAGCGGCTGGATACCCGGCTGCCGGACCGTGCTTACCGTCAGTCTGTGGTTGCGGTATCCAAAGCCAGTTGGGACAATCTGCTGGCCAAAAATGACTTCCTCAACGATACACGGAATGTCCTTGCTCCGGAAAGCGCCGCCGTGGGAGACCCGCTCCCCAACGATTTGCGTTCCTGGCAGAAAGCGCTCCGGGGCGGTCTGACCATTGCCGCGTTTCTCACGGGTATTCTGGCATTTCTGAGAGCAGGGCCGCCAGCTGTCATTTTGTTCTGCGTATTTCTGTCCGCACGTCTGCTGCTTGTATTCTTCGATCATTGGAAGCGGCAGAAAAACTGGGTACGGTCCATGGGTTGGAGCGCAGAGGGTTTCGTTCTCCGAAAAAAGCCCATTCTTCTTGGGGTCATTTGCGGCATTCTGGGAATTGGACTGGTGTTTGGGGGCGCATATGCCGCCTCAGAGCATCTCCGCCCGGTGGAGCCAACCGGCGGCCCTTCCACAGAGGACATCGATCTGGAAGAATTCTGGGTGGATCTGGACTATCAGATCATCGGCCCCACCTACCGGTATACGGAGCGGTTTGACGCAAAGGCCATCACTGCCAGCCCCTGTCGGATCTATTTCGCATTCTTTGGCTCTCTGTACTCCATCAACGCCGACTATACGGAGCTTCGGACCATCGACAATCAAATGTACATCGGCAACGGCGCCAGGTCCATTGTAGAGAAGCCCGAGGAGCAGCCCTGCACCATGATTTACCAGAACGGCAGCATATATTATCTCTCCTGGATGCAGGGCAGCGATCAAAAGCAGCTGATGCAGCAGCGGTCTGGCCAAAAGATCAGGCCAGAGGTTCTGGCCACCGGATACTTTGAGGCCGTGGGACTCAGTGAAAACGGCGAGATCATCTGCTACAACCGTCCAAATTCCAAATGGACAGAGGTTCTGCGGGTTCCTGTCCCCTGATCCCACTTGCACCCCAGTTCCCGCTGTGTTACAATGGAACACATCAAAAACACCGGAGGAATCCCCATGACCATCAATGAATATCAGGCTCTCGCCATGACCACCCTGAACCCCGCCCTTACCCCCGATGAGATTCTGCTCAACGGCGTCATGGGCCTGTGCGGAGAGGCCGGTGAGGTCATTGACCTTGTAAAAAAGCACCGCCATCAGGGGCACCCTCTGAACCGGGATGCGCTTCTGGCGGAGCTGGGAGATGTGGCATGGTATCTGGCAGAGCTGGCCTTCGCTCTGGACACACCGCTGGAGGAGGTTCTTGCCGGGAACATTGAAAAGCTGAAAAAGCGTTTCCCCGAAGGCTTTTCTACGGAGGCATCCATTCACCGCCCGGCGGAAGCCGATTCTCAGGAGGCATAATCATGGAGGATTTGGTGTTACTTTACATCGTCATTGTGCTGCTGACGCTCGGCGGCATCATGCGGATTCTTCTGGCCAAGAAAAAGCAGGAGCCTTTCCCCCTGTACCGAAAAATCCAGCGGTTTGTATTCCCCGCACTGCTGTTGGCAGCCATGCTCCTATGGCAGTTGGGTGGACAGGATCACATCATTGCCGCGGTGCTGGTGGGTCTTGGGCAGGAGCTGGTCTTTTACCTGCTTTTCAGGCGAAAAACAAACATATAAGAATTGTCCGGAGGCTTTCGCCTCCGGATTTATATTATCTCATTGGCTTTTGTCTGTCCCGAAATCGTTTTGCAACTCTCGAAACACAGGGGTTGTCTTTGATATGGTACCGCCACAGTTTATCTGTGTATTCCTCGGCGTAGTCGATGTTGATTCGTGGGGAGACCATAATATCCTTTTTTTCGATTCCCCGATAGGCCGCAATCTCCAAAGGCGAGCCGCACAGGTCAAAGCCATACTGCTCCCTGGTGATGCCCAGTGCACTGCACAGCTTCCCAGGGCCATTGCACAGTTCCACAGTGGATTGGACATTTCTCCGTTTCTGCATCAGCTCCAGTCCTGCCACCGGCTCCAGAGCGCGAACCAGAATGACCTCCGGCTTTTCCGCCCCATTGACCACCACATTGAAGCAGGCATGCATGCCGTAAATGGAAAACACATAGGCATATCCGCCCTCTCCAAAGGCAATTTCCGTGCGGTCCGTCCGCCGGTTTCCGTAGGTATGGGCTGCCTTGTCCTCGGGACCAACATAGGCTTCCACCTCTACGATCATCCCGGCAGAAGTCCCCTCCGGTGTCCGGTGAATCAGCAGCTTTCCCAGCAGCTCCGGGGCAACGATGTTGGCTTCTCTAAGATAAAAAGCTCTGGGAAGGATCTCATATTCAGGGTGCATTTCAGTGCCTCCGTTTCAGACCTTCTTTGGTCGCCCTTCGCTTGCTCCCTTGCTCGTCCTCTCCCATCCAAACCCGCTTCGCTGGGCTTTGGATGGATTCCCGCAGCTGCGTCTGTCCCTTCCCAAAATTTCTAGCCTTCGGCGACGAAATTTTGGCGGCGTAAAGCAAAACCCGAAACCGTACGTCTTCCTGTTTTGGTACGCCGGAAGTGGCTGCGTTAAGAAAACATGCCGGGGGCTCGTCCTCGCAAAGTCCGCGCCGTCTCAGGGCTTCTTGGTCGCCCTTCGCTTGCTCCCTTGCTCGTCCTCTCCCATCCAAACCCGCTTCGCTGGGCTTTGGATGGGTTCCCGCAGCTGCGTCTGTCCCTTCCCAAAATTTCTAGCCATCAGCGACGAAATTTTGGCGGCGTAAAGCAAAACTCGAAACCGTATGTCTTCCTGTTTTGGTACGCCGGAAGTGGCTGCGTTAAGAAAACATGCCGGGGGCATGTTTTTAGCAGCCGTCCCTTCCCAAAATTTCTAGCCTTCGGCGACGAAATTTTGGCGGCGTAAAGCAAAACCCGAAAGCAAATGCTTTCGGGTTTTGGTACGCCGGAAGGGACTCGAACCCCCGACCTACTGATTCGTAGTCAGTCACTCTATCCAGCTGAGCTACCGGCGCATGTATTCATTTCAGAATGCTAGGGTATTATAACACCAGTTTCTCAAAAATGCAAGTCCTTTTTTCGCTTTTCCGAAAATTTTTTATTTCGCCGAAAGCAGTCGCGTGAACCCAAAATCCGTGGTATACTGTATTCATGTACAGAGGACACATGACGCATCATGTGTCCTCCCGGCCTCAGCTCATTTTTCGTTCCATGGTATCAATGGCGTCTGTGGCCTTTTCTGCAGCGGCGTGGGCCGCCTGTTTGCCGATCTGCTGCAGCTGACGGTTCCGGGGCATCATCATGCCCATCACCGTTCCTGCCGCTGCGCCGATTCCCATTGCCATGAAAAATGACTTTGCTTCCATTTGACTCACTCCCCTCGCTATGAGTTTGCCCCACCGGCTCAAATCTATCCCGAAAGGACTCGAAAATCTATGGGTATTCTATTAAAAAACGGAAAAATTGTCGACCCGAAGCTGAAAACCATCACATCCGGTGATCTGTTTCTCGAAAACGCTGTCATTGCCCCGGCAGTTCCCGATGATCTCTCCGGTCATCAGGTTATTGACTGCACCGGTCTGATGATCGCCCCCGGACTGATTGACATGCATGTACATCTCCGGGACCCCGGCCTCACCTATAAAGAGGACATCGTCACCGGCACCGCTGCCGCAGCCGCTGGCGGCGTCACCACAGTCTGCTGTATGCCCAACACCAAGCCGGTCATTGACACCCCGGAACTGATTCGCTATGCCTCCGGGAAGGGTGAAAACGAGGCCTCTGCCCGGGTGCTTCCCATCGGTGCAGTCACTGTGGGGCAGAAGGGTACTGCGCTCACCGATTTTCCCACTTTGAAGGATGCCGGGGCCTGCGCATTCTCTGACGACGGCGTTCCCGTCATGTCCGCCGTGATTATGCGCAATGCCCTGAAGGCCGCAAAGCCCCTTGGCAAGATCGTCATTTCCCACTGTGAAGATGGGGAAATGGTACAGAACTACGCTGTCAACGAGGGGGAAGTCTCCAAAAAGCTGGGTCTGCCCGGCCGCCCTGCCATTGCCGAGGATTTAATGGTCGCAAGAGACCTGATGCTGGCAGAGGAAACCGGCGCCCATGTCCATATTGCCCATGTTTCCACTGCCGGTTCCGTCCGTCTCATCCGGGAGGCAAAGGCCCGGGGCGTCAGCTGCTCCGCGGAAACCTGCCCCCAGTATTTCATATATACAGAGGAGGAACTTCTGAAAAAGGGCACCCTTGCCAGGGTGAATCCGCCCCTCCGCACCGAAAGCGACCGTCAGGCCATTCTGGAAGGTCTGCTGGACAGCACCCTGGACTGCATCGTCACCGACCACGCTCCCCACAGCGCCGAGGAAAAAGCCCGTCCCCTCCCCGATGCCCCCAGCGGCATGGTGGGTCTGGAAACCAGTCTTGCCGCATGCCTCACCTATCTGGTGAAGCCCGGGCACATGACCATTCCGGAGCTGATTGCCAGAATGTCTCTGGTTCCCGCGCAGATTCTCGGCCTGCCCTACGGCACCCTTGCTCCCGGGGCCGCAGCAGACATATGTGTGTTCGACCCGGAGGAGGTCTGGACCGTGGACCCCGAACAGTTCCGCTCCAAAGCACGAAACACCATATTCGCCGGGGAAGCCCTTGCCGGCAGAGTCAGGCTGACCATCTGCGGCGGCAAAATCACCTATCAGGTATAAACTTCTTTGGGCTGTCTTACGAATGTGTAGGGCAGCCCTTTTGTGCGTTCAGACAGGATTTCCGCTCTGGAAAGCCGGGATTCTGTCCAGGGCGATTCTTTACATCCATGCTTTCCTATGGTAAACTATTGTATAATAGTGTAACTATATACTTTCATCACAAAATCACAAAAACGGGAGGCGTTTTATAATGTCCATGGATCGTTTACAGGAAAAAATCAGACAGAAGAAAAACCCCACGGTGGCCGGACTTGACCCCACCCTTGACCACATTCCCCAGCACCTGAAGGATGAGGCCTTTGCCAAGTACGGCAAGACCCTGCGGGGTGCCGCAGAAGCCTACCGGCTGTTCTGCTTTGGCCTCATTGACGCTCTGCAGGATGTGGTTCCCGCAGTGAAGCCCCAGAGTGCCTATTTCGAGGTGCTGGGCAGCGCAGGCATCGCCGTTCTGGAGCAGGTTGTTGCATACGCAAAGGAAAAAGGGCTCTATGTGATTATGGATGCCAAACGCGGCGATATCGGTTCCACCTGTGAAGCCTACGCCAACGCCTATCTGGGGGGCATCAGCATTGACGGAGAGCCGATTGTCTCTCCCTTTGACGCAGATTGCCTGACCGTCAACGGCTATCTGGGCACCGACGGCATCAAGCCCTTCACCGCCCTCTGCAAAGAACATGACAAGGCCATTTTCCTGCTGGTGAAAACCTCCAACCCCAGCTCCAAGGAGCTTCAGGATATGATTGCCGGAGATCGGGTGGTGCACACCGTTATGGCAGATCTGGCTGTCCGTCTTACGGATAAGGAGCAGCTCATGGGCAAGCATGGCTTCTCCCGCATCGGCGCCGTTGTGGGCGCAACACATCCCTCTGATCTGAAGAATCTCCGGGCAAAATACCCCCAGCTGTTCTTCCTGGTACCCGGCTACGGCGCCCAGGGTGGCAAGGCCAAGGACGTCCAGTACGCCTTTGACCAGTTCGGTCACGGGGCCATTGTCAACTCCTCCCGGGGCATCATGTGCGCATGGAAGAAAACCGAAGACGGCACCGGCAGGGACTATCAGGAAGCTGCCCGGGCTGAGGCCATCCGCATGCGGAATGACATCTGCCGCTATGTGGCCATTCTCTGATCGGAACCATTGGGAGGAACCATGAAACAAGTTTACCTTTGCCCCATTGTGGAGGCCGGACCTCTGGGCGATTATTTTACCCTGACCGTCTCCTGCCCTGCACTCTGCGCGCTGGCAGCCCCCGGTCAGTTTGTACACGTCAAATGCGGAGAAAAGCCCCTTCGGCGGCCCATCTCCATTCACAACATTCAGGCGGACCGCCTGACCATGATCTACGAAGCCAAGGGTGAGGGCACCCAGTGGCTGTCCCGCCAGAGCGTAGGCACGGAGCTTGACATCATCGGCCCGCTGGGCAAGGGCTTCCCAAAGGTGGAAGGCCCCGTTCTGGTGGTGGGCGGCGGCATTGGCGTGCCCCCCATGTACTTCACCGCCCGCTCCGTCGGGGAGGCAGACGCCGTTCTGGGCTTCCGTTCCGCCGACAAGGCTCTGCTGGTGGAGGAATTCCAGTCTGTCTGCCGGAATGTGAAGCTCATGAGCGACGACGGCACCCTGGGTCAGAAGGGCTTTGTAGCTCAGGGCGTGGCTGAGATGCTGAAAGCGCGCACCTACAGCGCCGTCTTTGCCTGCGGCCCCAAAATCATGCTGAAAACAACCTATGACGCAGCAAAGGCTGCCGGTGTTCCCTGCTACGTCTCCATGGAGGAGCGTATGGGCTGCGGCATTGGCGCATGCCTTGTGTGTGCTGTAAAAATCTATAAGGACGGGGAGGCCGTTATGGGTCACGTCTGCAAGGACGGCCCCGTATTCCGTGGAGAGGAGGTCGTCTGGGATGCCTGATATGAAAGTCAATCTTGCCGGTGTGGAGCTCAGTAACCCCATTGTGGTGGCCTCCGGCACCTTCGGCTTTGGCCGGGAATTTGCCGACTATTATCCCCTCAGTGAGCTGGGCGGCATCTGCGTCAAGGGCCTGACCGTGAAGCGCCGGGACGGAAATCCCGCTCCCCGGATTGCGGAAACTCCCGCCGGAATTCTCAACAGCGTAGGACTTCAGAACCCCGGCGTGGACTATTTCTGTGCCCATGAAATGCCCTGGCTGAAGCAGCAGGGCACAAAGATCATCGCCAACATCTCCGGCAATACCCTGGAGGAGTTTGCGGAGCTTACCGAGAAGGTTTCCGCTGCCGGTGTGGATATGATTGAGGTCAACATCTCCTGCCCCAACGTGAAGTGCGGTGGGCTGGCCTTCGGCACCCAGCCGGAATCCGCCGCAGAAGTCACCCGGGTGGTGAAAAAGTACGCCACCGTCCCCGTGATGGTGAAGCTCAGCCCCAATGTGACCTCCATTGTGGACATTGCAAAGGCCGCTGAGGATGCGGGCGCCGACGCCCTGTCCCTCATCAACACCCTGCTGGGTATGCGAATCGATCTTAACACCCGCCGCCCCATTCTGAAAAACAATACCGGCGGCATGTCCGGCCCCGCAGTGCTGCCGGTGGCGGTCCGCTGTGTGTGGCAGGTGGCAAATGCCGTCAGCATTCCCCTGCTGGGCATGGGCGGCGTCAGCCGTGGCGAGGATGCCGCCGAGCTGATGATGGCCGGAGCCACCGCTGTGGCCGTGGGCACCGCCAATTTCACCGATCCCCGGGCAGCGTATCTTGTGAAGCAGCAGCTGGCCGCATGGGCTGACAGCCACGGCGTTTCTGACATTGCCACACTGACAAAAACCGTAAAAGCCTGGTGATTCCATGACAAAAATCTATCTGGTTCGCCACTGCGAGGCGGAGGGCAACCTCTATCGCCGGATGCAGGGGCAATACAACTCCCGGCTCACCGATCTGGGCTACCGGCAGGCAGAGGCTCTGGGACAGCGCTTTGCATCCATTCCGCTGGATGCGGTCTATTCCAGCGACCTGTACCGGGCCATGTACACCGCCTCTGCCCTGTGCCTGCCCAAAAAGCTCCCCCTCCACACAGACCCCCGTCTCCGGGAGATCAGCATGGGTCCCTGGGAGGACATGCCCTTTGGAGAGGCATGGCACAGCGAATATGAGGAGATGTGCCGCTTCTACTGCAATCCCCCCACCTGGAACTATCCCGGTGCGGAGACCTATCAGGAGATTTCCCGCCGGGGCCTTGAGGCCCTCATGGAAATCATCCAGCGGCATCCGAACCAAAGTGTTGCCGTCTGCGCCCACGGATACTTTATCAGCTCCATGCTTTGCAGGCTGTTTTACGACTTTGACAATTTCCACGCTGTAGGCAAAAGCGATAACACTGCCGTTTCCCTGCTCCACTATGAAAACGGCTCCTTCCAGTTGGTGTTCAAAAACGATTCCAGCCATCTCAGCGCCCTCCACATGAACCGAACCCGGTGGCTACCCCCGGACGGCACCCTGCCGGAGCTGTATTTCCGCCCCATGGGCCGGAATATCGATCAGTACATCCAGTACCGCAAGGACGCATGGCAGGTGGTCTATGGGGATCTCCGGGACTTTGACGGCTCCGGCTTCTGGATGGATGCCCAGAGAACCATCGGCCCTGACCCCAACGCGCTGGTGGTGGGGTATCTTGGTTCTGAGCCTGTGGGCTGCATTCAGCTGAGTCCCCATCGGGACGACTACCGGGGCGTCGGCTACATTCCCTTCATCTATCTCCGGGAGCCTTTCCGGCACAAGGGTCTGGGCATTCAGTTTATCGGCCACGCGGTGAGCTTCTACCGTGCCCGTGACCGGAAAACCCTCCAACTCTCCGTTGCCCACACCAACGAAAAGGCTCTGGGCTTTTATCACAAGTTTGGCTTCCGTCAGGCGGGCAAGTCCCCGGGACGGTATGGAAAGCTGATTTTGATGGAAAAGGACATTTCCATCCCGACCCTGCCCAGAAAGCTGAAAATCATCAGGAAGTAAGGTACTTTCCATGACAAAAAATCAAGTATTTACGGCTGAAATCACCGGCTGCACCAGTCAGGGCTTCGGCGTGGCCCGATTCGAGGATCGGGCCGTCTTTATCAAGGGGGCAATCCCCGGGGAAACCTGCGAAATCAAGCTGGTAAAGATCACAAAGACCGCCGTGTACGGGCGGCTGGAACGGGTTCTGATTCCCTCACCCCACCGCACAGAGCCAGTTTGCCCCCACTTTGGCAAATGCGGCGGCTGTGATTTCATGCATATGGACTACCAGCTGGAATCAGAGCTGAAGCGCCAGCGGGTATATGACGCCCTCAGCCGCATCGGCGGTGTTGATCCCGGCCCTCTCCCCATTTCTGCCGCCCCCACAGATACCGGCTACCGAAACAAGGCCCAATTCCCCGTAGCGTTGGCCAACGGAACCGCCGCGGCAGGCTTTTTCCGGGCCAGAACCCACGATCTGATCCCTGTGACCCACTGTCACATTCAGCCGGAGGAGGCAGACCGAGCTGCAGCCGCTGTGCTCCGCTGGATGGAGCAGTATCACATTCTCCCCTATGACGAGGAAACCCATCGGGGCTATGTGCGCCACATTTTCGTCCGGAAGGCAGTGGTCACCGGCCAACTGATGGTCTGTATCATCGCCAATGCGGAAAAGCTCCCCAAGTCGAAACAGCTGGTGGCTGTGCTGCAGGAGGCTCTGCCGGAGCTGACCACGGTGGTCCACAACGTCAACACTCGTCCCGGAAATGCCATTCTGGGGCCGGTTTACCACAACCTTTTTGGCGATGGCTACATTGAGGATGTGCTATGCGGTCTGACCTTCCGTCTGTCCCCCGCCTCCTTCTATCAGGTAAACCACGACCAGGCCCAGCTGCTCTACGAAAAGGCCATAAGCTTCGCCGACCTCCACGGCACAGAAACTGTACTGGATCTCTACTGTGGCACCGGCACCATCACCCTTGCCCTGAGTCGGAAGGCCGGGCAGGTCATTGGTGTGGAGGTTGTCCCTCAGGCCATTGAGGACGCAAAGGAGAATGCCCGCCGCAACGGCATTGAAAACGCGGAGTTCTTCTGCGCCGACGCAGGCCCCGCTGCCGAAGCCCTTGCCGCCCGGGGCATTCATCCGGATGTGATCTCCATTGACCCGCCCCGAAAGGGCATTACTCCTCAGGTCATTGACGCCATGGTGCAGATGGCCCCGGAGCGCATTGTATACGTTTCCTGTGATCCGGCAACCCTGGCAAGGGATGTGAAGCTGCTGGAGGAAAAGGGGTATCGGTATGTAAAGGGCGAAGCGGTGGATTTGTTCCCGAGAACGAAGCATGTGGAGACGGTCTGTTTGATGTCAAGAAAAGAGAAATAAATAGCGAAAAGTAGCGTATTTACGGGCTTTTTTGAGATTAGGCAATAGCTCATGAAAGTCCGTATTTCTTATATTGAAACATATCTACTG
>JAQXMD010000143.1 GCA_029012465.1 Oscillospiraceae bacterium
AGCGGATTTGCGGTCATGGGGAGGCTCATCGGGCTGGTAAAGCCCCTGGCCAGATACATGGTCCTCGCCATCGCCATGGGCCTCATGGGCCACCTGTGCGCCGCGTTTATCACCATTTTCGGCGGCTTTGCGGCGCTGAACGTGCTGGGACTGGAAACGCCCCTGATCCCCGGCATCCTGGTCCTGCAATATATCCTGGAGCAGTACCAGGTGTCCCAGCTCACCGTCAGCCGGTACGGCGCCCGGGAGGGCTATCTGCGCCGGGTGGTCCAGCCCCAGCTGACAGCGGAATGACGAACCTCAGTCCCTTTCCGGTGGGTTCATAAGCCTTGTTTTAGAAGCATTTTGGGTTTTGATACCGGTTTTTGAATTTTGACGATTGCGCTTGAGCCCTTGTGCCTGTAGGATAAACGTGAAGAATCGGTACTGCCGAAAGAAAGGACTGTTTCTATGATAAAAGCCATGTGTTCCGCCGAGGAACTGGTGGGCCGCTGGGAGGAGCGCCGTGAGATCAAGAACCTCATGGGCCGCTACGCCGTCAGCTTCCTTTTGAAGCGTGAAAAGACCATGTTCGGGGACTTCTGGTCCAGCCGGGAGGACGTCTCCATGGGTCTCAACGACGGCTGGTATGTGGGCCGGGAGGCCATCGCAGATTGGTTCGCCGCCATCGACCAGGCCACAGCCCTGAAGGCAAAGCTCCTGAAGGCCGACCTGCCCGACAAGCTGGGAGATCAGGACGACGCCAGCCTCTACGGCATCGGCGACTTCGATGTGAAGCCCCTGGGCACCCCGGTCATTGAGCTGGCGGACGACCTCCAGACCGCCAAGGGCATCTGGTACTCCCAGGGCTCCAAGGCCGACGTCACCGAGGCGGGCCCCGTGTCCTACTGGACCTTCGGTGTCTTCGCCGTGGACTTCGTCTGCGAGGACGGGGCCTGGAAGATCTGGCACCTCCAGTATCTCGAGGACGTGAAGTGCCTCTGCGGCCAGAGCTGGGCCGCTGAGCAAACCCCCTTCCCGGAGAATCCGGCCTTTGCCGCCCTGAAGGACGTAAAGCTGCCAGAGCCCACCGTCAAGGTCACCCTGCGGGAATACTACAGCCCCAGCCGTCCTCTGGCCAAGCTGCCTCGGCTGCCGGAGCCCTATGCCACCTTTGCTGACACCTTCAGCTACGGATACGAAAAGGAGGCCTGACCTTGAATACGAAAGTTTTCTCTGATGACGAGCAGATCCGCCGTGTCTGGGACATGGAGGAGGTCAAGGACCTGATGGCCCGCCGGGCGTACCTCTATATGCAGAGCCTACGCCGGGAGGAGATCGAGACGCTCTGGGTCCAGAAGCCCGAGAACAAGGAGACCGCCGTGTTCGGCTCCAACTGGGGTTTTTATCTGGGTCTGGACAACATCTCCGCCTGGTATGTGGGGGAGCACGGGAACCTTCGCCAGGCTCAGCTGGACGCCATCGCAAAAAATGACCCCAGCGTGAAGAATATCCCCGAAAACCTGGGCTTCGGCTCCATGATCGCCGCGCCCCTGTCCACCGCTTTGGTGGAGATCGCCGGAGACGGTAAGACTGCCCAGGGTCTCTGGTACTCCATCGGCCAGCGCACCGACCCGAACGGCGACGGCACCGCCAGCGCCCACTGGGTCTGCGGCAAGATCGGCGCGGACTTCATGAAGGAGGACGGGGTCTGGAAGATCTGGCGGGTGGTAGAGGCCCCCGACATCATCGTGGAGCCCGGCACCGCTGTGGCGGATCAGCCTGTGTTCTGGGAGAAGGGCGCCAACCTGATGGAGAACCTCTTCGGCACCCCAACGGTGCCCATGACCGCCCATGATCCCACCTACAACTGGTCTGACAGCTTCCCGCCTGCGCCGGAGGCCTATTACAGCTACTCCGACGAAATGGGCAACTGCCCCGGCGGCGTACACAATGAATGGAGGCCCTACTGATGAAAACACATCTTTCTCTTTCTCAGCGTATTCACAACGCAGTAGGTTCTCAGCAGGCTGAGAACATTCACGCCCGTCACAGCTATCTCCACGGAAAGTCCTTTGCCAAGGAGGAGTGGGGAAGAATCTGGACAAAGCGGGACGACTGCTCCTGGGCCCATGCCTTTGGCCGGTGGAGAGGCTTCGCCAACGTCTGGTACGGCTCCGTCACCTGCTATGATGCCGCCTGCTTCAGCCGATTCAACCAGATCTATGAGATCTACCCCCAGGTGGGCGGCATGGATCCCAGACCCCTCAGTGAGGTGTCCTGCCACACCCTTGTGACGGACATCATTGAGGTGGCTGACGACGGCCAGACCGCAAGAGCCTATTTCCTGACCCCCGGCCTCATTTACTCCACCCTCAACGGCAATCAGAAAAAGCGCTGCGCCTATCTCTGGGAGCGCTACGGCGCGGATTTTGTCTACGAGGATGGTCAGTGGAAGTTCCTCCACGAGCAGGTCTGCCCGGACATCTTCGGCAATCTGGACGATGTGAACTGGGCCCACAGCAAGTATGAAATGCTGAAAAATCCGCCGCCTCCCCCGGAGGGCGCCATGCCGCCCCGGAAGGATCAGCGGCTTCAGGATCCCGGCCCCCTGCACTTTGACTGGACGCCCATTCAGAAGGTGCAGGACACGGTGCCCTGGCCTGTGCCCTACGCCAAAATGGACAACAATAATACCTATACCAAATGTGACTGCTACGACGAATAATTGAATCACGGCATAACAAATCCCCGCAGACAGAATTTCCGGTCTGCGGGGATTTTCGTAATTATTTTAGTACCTCTCCGACGTAGCAGCCTGCAAGATAGCCGCAGGAAGCCTCAAAGTCGATCTCATACTGATAGTTTTTACGGGATTCCATCGCGGAAGGATCGTTGTTTCGCTGTATACCGGCTTCACCGTTCTTCCTGAGGGTTTCACTGTCAATGATGGTATACATAGTGCCACAATAATCAGAATTCAATATACTCAATCATTTTTCAAAATCAGGGTCACCTCGAAAAGAGATGACCCCTTGTGATTTCGTTATTCGGCATCCTTCAGAAGCTCTGCCGCATGGCTGCCTGCGATGAATCCGCTGGACATGGCCCAACTGAGATCATTGAGAACCTGTACCTTGTAGCCGTGCATATTGAGGAACCTGCCGGAGGCAAAATCGCCCGGTACATAGAGATTTTCAATCAGAGTTTCCCGATCCTCGGCATAGGCCTGAATGTTCTCGTTGACCCGGACGCCGCCGAAGGCCCCATCAGTGCTCACACCACCGCCAACGGCATAATAGGGGCCGTTTCCGAAGGGGATCAAATCCTCGGGAGACTTGAAGAAATCGTCATCCCGTCCCTGGGCGCACATGGCGTTGTACCGGGCAATGGTTTCCCGGAGGTTGTCGGCGGGAACCCCCAGCTTTTCAGCAAATTCCTCGATGGTGTCGGCGGAGATCATCTGCGGGGCGTTCTTCCGGAGATCCTCCTCGCAGTTCTCGGGAACGGGAACCTCGGGAATGGGGTTGAACTTTTTCTTAATACTGCGGAAGGGACGCTTTGCGGCCTCCTTTGCCATGCCCAGGTCGAAAATGGACCAGTTCTGTCCCTCGGGCTGATACACAAGGGCGGTGGCAACAGCAAAGAAGCTGCTTCTGCCCATGGTCAGCTCATTGATCCAGCGTTTTCCGTTCTTGTTTACATAGACTGCATAGGGGCCGGTGGTCATGGCAAGGGCGGTCTGGCCGGGAGCCATACCTGCGCCGCCCATAAGACGCATACAGAAGCTGTCGTAGTCAATAAAGGCATTTGCGCTCTCGGCCAGGCCGATGCCGTCGCCGGTACAGGCCAGATGCACATGAGAGCTGATCCCCTGGGGCAGCCGCCCGAATTCCGGCACATACTTGTCCAGAATCTCCTGATTGCGGATCCAACTGCCAGGGCTCATGACGCAGGCCTTGCAGTTCACAATGACCTGTCCGCCGGGGTCCTCTGCAATGACAGCGGCCACCCTGCCGTTCTCCATCCGGAAGGATTTCGCCCGAGTCTGGGTGAGAATCTCGCCGCCCTTCTCCTGAATAACCTTTTGCATAAGCTGAACTGCGTACCAGCCGGTGCCGTTGCTTTCAGGAGATCCTATGCGCCCGCCAGGGGGACAGTAGCCTGGGGTGATCATGCTGTCGGGGCCGTCAAACACATAGAAGCTCTCTACAAACTTGCTGTCCCGGTCGGGGTCGATTTCGCCCAGCCAGTCAAACCACTCGCCGGTACCCTTGAGGGCATTGCGCACAAGGTGAGAATCCAGCTCCCAATAGGTCTGATCCATGACCTCCACCAGCTTGTCGTTCAGCTCGTCCTTGACGCCCCGATCCTTCTGCCACTGACTGTTATACATGCGCATGGTGGATGCAAACCAGGCGCTGCCGCCGCACTTGCGCATTTTCTCCAGCACCACTACTTTCTTCCCGGTGAGCCAGGCGAATCGGCCTGCGGCCACCAGACCGCCGCCGCCGCCACCGATGACGCAGAGGTCGCAGTCCACGATCTTCGGCTCGTGGGGTTTCGGTTCGGGATAGGGCTGGGACTCCGGGTGCAGGGCATCCAGAGGACAGTGCTCCACGCAGGAGCCGCATTCGATGCACTTCTCCGGGTCAACTCTGGGGCCGGTGAAGTCGCCGCCAATAGCATGACTGGGACAGTGCATGGAGCAGCGTCCGCAGTTTGTACAGTGTTCCTTGTCGATGATGTATGCCATAGCAATTCCTCCCTGTTCCTGATAACTCTGTGTATTGGTTGTTCGTCCTGGCTTACCGATTCATATACCGCGCCATAGCGGCAGACTGCATGACAACGTTCAGCAGCCGTCCGGCGCATTCCTCCAGAACCCTTCTCTCCAGTTCCCCGGATTGAACCTTTCTGTAGACCCAATCCACCATGCCGGGAAAACCGGGCATCAAGAGGTCGTTGCCTGCCTGCAGACACTCCACCGCAAGGCCGGTGTCACCCTCCCAGTCTGTGACCACAAAGCCCTCGAAGCCCCATTCCTCCCGGAGAATGTTCCGCAGCAACTCCTCATGGGTGGCGGTCTGCTTGCCGTTCAGTGGGTTGTAGGAAGTCATAAGACTGTGGGGATTTCCCTCTTTG
>JAQXMD010000144.1 GCA_029012465.1 Oscillospiraceae bacterium
CCGGAGACCATGACGATTTCGTCCGCCAGACGGATGATCCGCTCCTGATGGGAAATGATAATCATGGAAGAATCCGTGTCTTGATGAATGGCCTCAAAGGTACTGGTAAGCCGGGAGAAGCTCCACAGATCAATGCCGGCCTCAGGCTCGTCAAAGATCATCATTTTTCCCTTTTTGGCCAGAATGGTTGCAATTTCTATGCGCTTGAGCTCACCGCCGGAGAGGCTGGAATCCACATCCCGGTCAATGTATTCTCTGGAGCACAGGCCCACCTGGGTCAGGTACTTACATCCATCCTCCATGCTCAGCTGTTTTCCGGCTGCACAGGATAGAAGATCGCTGACCTTCATGCCCTTGAATCTGGGGGGCTGCTGGAAGCCGTAGCTGATGCCAAGGCGGGCACGCTCGGTGACACTCAGTCCGGTAATGTCCTGACCGTCAAAGAAAATCTGGCCGGAGGTGGGCTTTTCTATACCCATAATGAGCTTTGCCAGGGTGGACTTGCCGCCGCCGTTGGGACCGGTGATGACAACGAACTTTCCATCCGGCAGGGTGAGGTTTATATTCTTGATAATGTCGATCTGTCCATTCTCCGTCTGAACAGAGAAACACAGGTTTTTGAGTTCCAGCATACAAACGCTTCTTTCTAAAACTATTCTAACCAGTATATCATACCTGTTTTCAGGAATTTGTCAAGAGTGCTTTCCTCGTTCGGAGGCTGGTACGCACCCCAAAAAGCTCCCCAAAGAAGGAGCTGGCAGCCAAAGTCTGACTGAGGATGGATTACAGTAGTTTCTCAATCGTACCCCGGAGATTCCTACACCAGTCTGCGGACTGGTTCGGAATGACGATTGAAAAAATGCCTGCCTCGTTGGCGGGAGCACACATGGGTGCGCCCCTACATCATGATATGAAAATACAGCATATTTTTTGATTTCTTTATTTATATAGTATATTGTCAATTTTGTTGCTTTTTATCCACAATTCTGGTATAATAGTGTGTAAAACTTTATGCGTGATTTAGCCCTGTTATACCCCGCTGAGAAAGGAGAATCCCTTATGCCATCAGCCACATATCTCTGGGCGAAGGCGATCAATTATATTGAGCAAAAGCACTCTGCCGCTGTGATTACAACCTGGTTCGATGACGTGGACGTGATCGAATTTGAAAACAACACCCTTGTGCTGTTTTCTCCCAATGACTTCCGCCGGCCCATTCTGGAGGAGCAGTGCCGGCCTATGATCCGGGATGCAATGGCCAGCATCGGCTATCCGGATGTCAATATTATGATCCTGGATGAAAAACAGCTGGAGGAATACCGTAACCGGGGTAAAATCAATGATGCGAATACCATCAGCAGTGAATTCACCTTTGACAACTTCATTGTCGGCCCCTCCAACCAGTTCGCCCATGGCGCCGCCGTTGCCGTGGCAAACAATCCGGCAAACGCCTACAATCCCCTGCTGATCTACGGCGAGAGCGGACTGGGAAAAACCCATCTGCTCTATGCCATTGCCAACGCCATCCGGCAGGACCATCCCGAATTCAATATCGTCTATGTCAATTCCGAGGACTTTACCAACGAACTGATCTCTGCCATTCAGCTTGGCAAAAACGTGGAGTTCCGCAGCAAATACCGTACTGCGGATCTGCTGCTCATCGACGATATTCAGTTCATTGCCGGCAAAGAGAGTACCCAGATGGAATTCTTCCATACCTTCAATACCCTCTATGAACACAGAAAACAGATCGTCCTCACCTCTGACCGTCCTCCCGAGGAAATGAGCAAGCTGGAGGAACGTCTGAAAACCCGGCTCCAGTGGGGGCTTCAGGCGGACATTCAGCCCCCGGATTATGAAACCCGTGTGGCCATCATTCAGAACAAGTCCTCCGCAAAGGGCATGAAGCTTCCCACCGAGGTCATTACCTATGTGGCAGAGAACATCACCTCCAATGTCCGTCAGCTGGAGGGCACCGTCAACAAGATCATGGCCTACACCAATATGAACGATTTTGAGATGAACCGGACCAATGTTTCCCGGGCCATCAAGGACATGTTCAAGGGAAAGGAATCCTTCCTGCCCACGCCCCAGCTGGTGATCTCCGAGGTCAGCGCCTATTACAACATCAGCGAGTCCATCCTTCGGGGCAAGGCCAGAGACAAAACCACTGCCGAGGCAAGACAGGTCTCCATGTATCTGATCCGGAACCTCACCAGTCTGAGTCTGGAGGACATTGCTCTGGAGTTTGGAAAGGATCACTCCACGGTACTCCATTCCATCAACAAAATTGAAAGCGCTTTGCCCGGCTCCAAGCATCTTCAGACCGTCATTCGGGAAATTACCATCAACGTAAACGGAAGGTTATAATGTTTTACCCTCTATTTTTCGCGGAATTTCTCTGCTGACTGGTTTTCCACATATCCACATGGAAACTGTTGTGGAAAACATGTGGAAAACGTGCAAAAGTCTGTTTTTCAAAATTTCTGTGGATAACCGTCTTGGTTGTCCACAATCGGGAAAGAATAAATATTTGAGGACTGTCAATTAAAATGGGGCTTTTCCACAGTTTCCACCGCCCCTACTACTAAGACTAAAACTATAAAAATCTATCTGTATCAATAAGCAGAAGTGAAAAGCCGTTTGGGATTCCCTGTGGAAAGTGCCCGTGGAAATCCCGGCGGAGGAAGGAGCAAAAAATGATCCACTTTACCTGTAATAAGGACAAGTTCATCTCTGCCATTACCGTGGCTTCCAGAACTGTGCCTCAGAAAAGCAGCATTTCTTCCCTGGAGGGCATATATGTAACTGCCGGAACCCTGCTGGTACTCACCGGTTACAATCTGGAAACCGGCGTTTCTGTCTCCATGGAGGCAGACGTGCAGGAAATGGGCAGCGCCATTTTCCCGGCAAAGCTGCTGGGAGACATTGTACGGAAGCTGCCGGAGGATGATGTGACCATCGCGGTGGATGACAACTACCGTGTAAAGATCACCAGCGGCATCAGCTCCTTCACCATTATGGCTGCTCCCGCGGACGATTACCCCAGCCTGCCGGATGTGGAATTTGACAAGGCCATCTATGTGCCTCAGAACATCCTCAAGGACATGATCTCCGGCACCATTTTCTCCGTCAGTGAAAATCAGGCCCGTCCCATTCAGACCGGCTGTAAATTTGAGATCACCCCCGAGCATATTACGGTCATTGCCGTAGATGGATATCGTCTGGCCATGCGCCGGGAGAAGATCGACAATCCCGAGGAGCGTACCCTGTCCTTTGTTTGCCCCTCCCCTGCTCTCCGGGAGCTGGAAAAAATTCTGGAGGATACCGACGAAAACTGCTCCTTCACTCTGGGCCTCCGTCACATTCTCTTTCAGGTTGGCTCTGCAACTCTGGTTTGCCGGTTGCTGGAGGGTGAATTCCTGGATTGGAGACGGGTGGTACCCACAGACAACCCCATCCGTATGGCGGTAAACGTGAAGGATCTGGTAAACAGCATCGAGCGTGTGAGCCTGATCGTCTCCGAGAAGCTCAAAAGCCCTGTGCGGTTCACCCTGGGTGAAAATGTAGCTGCCCTCCGCACCTCCAACTCCATCGGCAACGCCTATGACGAATGCCCTATGGCAGGCAACGGCGGCGATATGGAGATTGGCTTCAACAACAAGTACATGCTGGACGCCCTGAAGGCCATTCCCACAGAGACCATTTCCTTTGAGCTGAAAACCAGTCTCAGCCCGGCGGTCATGGTGCCCACAGAGGGCGACAAATTTACCTACATGGTGCTGCCTGTGAGACTGAAGGCAGAGTAAGGGAGTATAAAAATGAATGCAGAAAAGAAAAAGCAGCTGATCGATACCCTGAAGCTTCAGGGAAGAATAGACGACCGGGGAATCTTTGTATTCAACAATGCTAAGGCACTGCCCGGCGGCGTATATGGCATGATTCTGGTCAGCATCAAGGACGAAACTCTGTATCTGTCCGATACGGATATGTCCGGTCAGGTCGGTGAGCTTCTTGCCGAAGTTCCTATGAATCAGATGAAGCAGGTCAAATACAGCAATTTTCCCCTGAATCCCTATTTGAAGTTTATATATCAGGGAGAAACCTATGGGCTGGGCGGTGTTGGAAAGGAAATCAACGCCCTGATCGATCAGCATACAAAATAAAAGAGGAATCACTTATGAGAATCAAAAAAACCGCCCCCACAGTTTCCGTCGAAATTCC
Source organism: Oscillospiraceae bacterium (assembly GCA_029012465.1). GTDB lineage: Bacteria > Bacillota > Clostridia > Oscillospirales > Oscillospiraceae > HGM13006. The sequence goes on from JAQXMD010000144.1 coordinate 4,225, forward strand.
CATTACCACGGAGTTCATTAAGCTGGAGTCCTTTCTGAAGTTCGCCGGGGCCGCTGAAACCGGCGGCGAGGCCAAAAACCGCATTCAGAACGGCGAGGTTCTGGTGGACGGTGAGGTCTGCACCATGCGGGGCAAGAAACTGCTCCCCGGCATGACTGTGGAGCTGGACGGCAGCAGCTATACCGTCACCAGATGAGAG
>JAQXMD010000145.1 GCA_029012465.1 Oscillospiraceae bacterium
TGTTCTGCCCGGAGGATTTGAGTCTGCTCCGTTCCGGAGGGGCTGTCCGAAGAAAATTTCTGGACAATGCCATCTCCCAGCTGCGGCCCCAGTATAAAAAGGCCATCTCCGACTATCAGAAGCTCTATGACAGCAAGAGCCGTATCCTCCGGGACCGGTTTGAAAAGCCGGGGCTGCTGGATGCTCTGCCGGATTTCAACCGCCAGATGGCTCTGGTGGGTTCTGCCATTGTGGGCTATCGGGCCAGATACTGTCAGAAGCTTGGAGCCCTGACAAAGCGGTATCACGGCATCTGCTCCGGCGGTCATGAGGCGCTGGAGCTGCGGTATGAGACGGTCTCCTCCATCACCGACCCCTTTGCCCCCAGAGAAACCATTTTTCAGGAGATCATGGCCCATCAGGAAAGCCACTACCGGGCGGAGCTGGAAAGCTGCCGGTGCCTTACAGGCATTCATAAGGATGATTTTGAAGTAACATTGGACGGCCGGTCCCTCAAGAGCTTCGGCTCTCAGGGTCAGACCCGGACCGCCGCCATATCCCTGAAGCTTTCGGAACGGGAGATTTCCAGAGACGACACCGGAGAAGAGCCGGTGCTGTTGTTGGACGATGTGCTTTCGGAGCTGGACCGGGGACGGCAGGATTTCATTCTCAATGAGATTCGTTCCGGTCAGGTGTTCATCACCTGCTGTGAGACGGAAAAGGTCACCACCGCAGGCAGAGTTTATCATGTAGAGAAGGGTCGCCTCAGGGAGTGTTGACCCGGAGGAATATTATGTACATTTCCATTGGCGGAGATATGATGGTTCGGGACCGGGATATCATCGGGGTATTCGATCTGGATGCCACAGCGGATTCCGAAAAGACCATGGAGTATTTACAGAGCGCCGAACAGCATGGCGCGCTTTTGAATATCGCGGAGGACATTCCCAAGTCCTTTCTGGTGACGGAGGAATACGGCATGGAGAAGGTGTATTTCACCCAGCTCAATGCCGCCACACTGGAAAAGCGGATGAAATGACCGAAAACTACCGGTGCGACCCAGCGGGCGGTTAATAACCGCCCCTACACAAAAAATACCATGGATGGTGTAGGGGCGAATATCATTCGCCCGCCCTGTGCACCACCAAAAACGGGTCATTGTAATCGCCCAAACTATATCAATTCTATCTTTTTAATAGATATAAAGGAGGTCAATGTATGTCAGAGGAAGTCAAGCAGACATACGGCGCCGAACAGATTCAGGTGCTGGAGGGACTGGAAGCAGTCCGAAAGCGCCCCGGTATGTATATTGGATCTCAGTCTGCACCGGGTCTTCATCATCTGGTCTATGAGATCGTTGATAACGCCATTGACGAGGCCATGGCCGGCTACTGCAATCACATTCAGGTCACCATCAAGGAGGACAATGTGATTTCCGTCCGGGACAATGGCCGCGGTATCCCCACCGGCATTCAGCCCCAGACCGGCAAGCCAGCCCTGGAGGTGGTATTTACCGTGCTCCACGCAGGCGGTAAGTTCGGCGGCGGAGGCTATAAAGTCTCCGGCGGTCTTCACGGTGTCGGCGCGTCTGTGGTAAACGCCCTGTCCCAGTGGCTGGAGGTTCGGGTCTGCCGGGAGGGCAGCATCTATGAGATGAAATTCTCCCGGGGTCATGTGACGCAGGAGATGCGTGTCATCGGCACCACCGAGGATCACGGCTCCGAGATCGTCTTTAAACCCGATGGAGAAATCTTTGAAACCCTCATCTATGACTATGACACGCTGGAAAAGCGGCTCCGGGAGCAGGCCTTCCTGAATGCGGGCGTTCGCATCGAGCTGCGGGATGAGCGTCCCCAGCCCGACGGCAGCGTAGGCCGCCATGACGATATGTGCTATGAGGGCGGCATTCGTTCCTTCGTGGAGCACATCAACCGGAACAAAACCCTGGTCCATGAGGATGTGATCTACTGCATGGGCAAGCGTGAGACCTCTCAGGCGGAAATTGCCCTGCAATATAACGACAGCTATTCGGAAATTCTCCTGTCCTTTGCCAACGACATCCATACCACCGAGGGCGGCACCCATGAGACCGGCTTTAAAACGGCTCTCACCAGCGTCCTCAATGCCTACGGCAAGAGCAAAAAGCTCCTGAAGGAGGACGAGACCATCACCGGCGAGGACAGCCGGGAGGGGCTCACCGCCATTATCTCCGTAAAGCTGGAGGAGGCACAGTTCGAGGGTCAGACCAAGACCAAGCTGGGCAACTCCGATATGCGTTCTCTGGTGGACAGCATTCTCCGGGAGGGTCTCACCGAATATCTGGAGGAGCATCCCGCTGTGGGCAAGGCCATCATCGAAAAGGCTCTCATGGCATCCCGTGCCAGAGAGGCCGCCAGAAAGGCCCGGGAAGCCACCCGCCGGAAAAGCCCGCTGGAATCCGGCTCCATGCCCGATAAGCTTCAGGACTGCAACGAGCGTGACCCATCTCTCTGCGAAATCTACATCGTGGAGGGTGACTCCGCAGGCGGCTCTGCCATTCAGGGCAGAGACTCCCGGTTCCAGGCAATCCTGTCCATGTGGGGCAAGATGCTCAACGTGGAAAAGGCTCGGGCCGACAAGGTCTACGGCAACGATAAGCTCAGCCCCGTGATTATGGCTCTGGGTGCAGGCATTGGCAGTGAATTCAACATGGAAAAGCTCCGCTATCATAAAATCATCATCATGGCGGATGCCGATGTGGACGGCGCTCATATCCGTACCCTGCTTTTGACCTTCTTCTTCCGGTATATGCGGCCCCTCATCGAAAACGGCTATGTGTATTCCGCCGTGCCGCCCCTGTACAAGCTGACCCGGGGCAAGACCACCAGAGTAGCCTACTCCGACGCGGAGCGTGACCGCATCAGCGCGGAGCTTCGGGGCGACAACGAGAATGTAAAGGTCAATATCAGCCGCTTCAAGGGCCTTGGTGAGATGGACCCCCACGAGCT
>JAQXMD010000146.1 GCA_029012465.1 Oscillospiraceae bacterium
TGGAAGGTGCTGATCCTGCGGGATCTGATGGACGGCACCAAGCGCTTCGGCGAACTGAAAAAGTCCATCGGCACGGTATCCCAGAAGGTGCTGACCGCCCAGCTCCGGGACATGGAGGAAAAGGGCCTGCTCACCCGCAAGGTCTATGCCGAGGTGCCGCCGCGGGTGGAGTATACCCTCACCAAGACCGGCTACAGCCTGAAGCCGGTCCTGGACGCTATGGTAGTCTGGGGGACGGACTATAAGCGTAAGAACGGATAAGCGGCATGCAGGGAGGTCTCCGATGCGTTCGATGAAACCAGACAAGGGCGTTCGCGTCCGGAAAATTCGCATCCCCACGGAGCACGGAAGCATTCCGGCGCTGCTGCTCTCACCGTTGGTCACGCCGGTGAATGCCCCCGGTGTGCTGTGGCTGCACGGTGGCGGTTATATTGTCGGCATGAAGGAAATGGTCCACATGTCCCGGGCTGTGGATCTGGTGAAAAAGCATGGCGCGGTGGTGCTTTCGCCGGGGTACCGGCTGGCGCTGCAGAGGCCCTTCCCTGCGGCAATGGAGGACTGTTACGCGGCGCTTCTCTATCTGAAGCAAAACGCCGAAGCCCTGGGTGTGCGGAGCGACCAGATCATGGTCGGCGGCGAGAGTGCCGGGGGCGGCCTGTGCGCCGCTGTCTGCATCCGGGCCCGGGACACGGGCGAGGTAAATGTTGCTTTTCAGATGCCGCTCTACCCCATGCTGGATGACCGGGACACTGAGACCTCCCGGGATAACCATGGCCGGGTCTGGAACACCCGGCGCAATCATCTTGCGTGGCGGCTCTATCTGCGCGGGACGGACAGGGCGCAGCTTTCTCCCTATGCCGCTCCGGCACGGCTGGAGGACTTCTCCGGCCTGCCGCCTGCCTATACCTTCGTGGGCGGTGACGAGCCATTCTATGCCGAGACCGTCCGCTATTTTGAACGGCTACGCTCCGCCTGCGTCCCGGCGGAGTTGGACATCTACCATACGGACATGCACGCTTTCGATATGATGCAGTCGGACACGCCGCTCAGTGCCGCGGCGGTGGAGGCATTTGATTGGCACTTTGCGTACGCAAAGGAGCATTTCTTCGCACAGCAGCGGGACGAAAGAGAGACGGCAAAGCGGAAATAACGAGAAGGAACGGAAATGATCCGAGAGATATGCAAGGACGAGGCTTTTCTCGTGAAAAAGGAAATGACTGGCATAATGTTTTTAAAAGAATACGCCAGAAGAATGGCCGTTCGCGACTAGTGGGTCAGAGGAAATGAATATGGAAATCAAACTAATGGACAAAGAAATCTATGCCGGGCAAAGATTTACGACCCGTTATCAAACCAGTGGATACTACGACCTTTGTGCTGTCGAATCCGGCTTTCGGCTGGAGTACAAATCCTTTGCGGCGCCGGTGGAAAAGTCCTTTGAGGATGTGTTTTTGAGCGAATGGCTGAATGATCCGGTAGCCTACGGTGCATTTGAGAACGGGCGGTTACTCGGTTGCGTGGAGGGCTTCCCGGAGACATGGAATAACCGTTACCGGATCAGTAATATCTGCATTTTTGACCAGGCTGACCGCCGCCATGGACTTGGGGCGTTGCTGATGGACACGATTCTGAAGGAAGCAAACGCAGCAAAAGCCCGGATGGTGGTCTTGGAAACACAGACCTGCAACGAAAACGCCATAGCCTTTTACCGCAGAAATGGTTTTGAGGTCATCGGGTTTGACCTGTATGCCTATTCCAATACGGACCCAGAAAGACATGAGGTTCGGATTGAGATGGGGAAAAGGCTGGAATACGGTACGATATGATTTAGGGGAATAACCAATGAATTATCGTATAATTGATCTGGAAACCTATTACCGCAAGGGCGTGTTCCATCATTTTTCAGAGGACTGCAAATGTTCTTCCTCTATGACCGCCCGGATCGATGTCACGGAGCTTGTGCAATACTCCAAAGAAACCGGGAGGAACATGGCCGTCTGATGATGCCTGTCAGCGTCCGGCCGAACCAGACCTTCCCGAATGTGCGGCTGGACTTGACAGACGACAGCCAGTATTCCATTGAAGAGGGGCTCAAGTCCGGCGCTGTCGACGTCTATTTCGCCTCGGTCATGGCAGATTTCCAGCTAGAGGGTGTTGAGAAGTGCCCCGTGGCCGCTTCCAATCAATATGGTAGCTATTCAGTCGCCCTGTGGAAAAACAGGACAAAAGCTGCACTCGTCAAAATAACGAATCCATTTCACACAAGGTAAAAATCATCTTTTGGAATCCCCCAAAATGCTGTACAATAGGTTCAGCAAAAAAGAATGGGGTGATCCAATTGAACGCACAAGAACAGCAAATGTTTGAGAATCTTCAGCGAACGAATGAGCTTCAGGCGAAGCAGTTGGATTCCCTCCTTAAATTGAGCGCCCAACAGGCAGAGCAAATCAAATTGCTTTTGCAGAAGATCGATGAGCTGACCGGCGGCTCAAAGGACAGCCACAATAGTTCCAAGCCGCCTTCCAGTGATGGATACCAGAAGAAGTCTGCTCCTAAAAGCCTGAGACAGTCCAGCGGGAAAAAGCAGGGCGGTCAGCCGGGCCATAAGGGCAGCGGCATGAAGATCGAACGGCTACCAGACGGAACAATTCAGCATTAGGCTAGTTCCTTGAAAGCCTCGGTGAAGCGCACTGTGTTAGCCGTCACGGACGCAATGTAAGGATTCTTTCGCAGTATCTCGGTCTCTTTCCTGGACAAGGGGTTCGTATGTGTCTTCTTGCTCATCTGTATCCATGCCTTTCCGTCCTCTTCATGAATATATTTTACCACACAAATCTTTCCCATAGAAGTGTCCACCTTCAAGGGCTGTCCCCTAATCTATCTGTCCGATAGACAGGGCACCCCTAAACTGTAGGTGTCCATTCTACAGGGTACAGTTTATACAGGGTACAGTTTAAAAAGAGAACGCCCAAAGTGTCGGAAGCCTCTGTATTTGGGGCGCGATTGTGTTGGGCTTTGTGCTTATGCTTGCCATGCAGCTTGGCACAGCCCCAATTCTCCGTTATCTTGGTGCCACCGAAGATATGATGGCATATTCATCCGCGTATATGCGCACTTTGTCGCTGGGCTCAGTTCTGATGCTGTTCAGCGTTGTAATGGCGTCCGTTGTCCGGGCAGAAGGAATGATTCTGCCGGGAATGCTGAGCAATATGGCAGGCACCATTACAAATATCCTGCTGGATCCTATCTTCATACTGGCGCTCAAGTTGGGAGTTGTGGGTGCCGCTGCGGCAACGGTAATCGGGAATGCCGTTTCAAGTGGTCTTCTCATATTCTTCATTCTCAAAAAATCCGCGATCCTAACCTTCTCTCCCAAACCAGCCCTTCGCAGGCCAGGGCTGTTTCTGCACACGGCCGCTGTTGGGCTGCCCAACGGCATCAGTAGCGTACTCAGCGGACTTGCTTCTACTTTCAGCAATCGAATCCTCGGCGTTTACGGCTCCGGCATGATCGCTGCTATGGCGGCAGCAGGACGGGGAACAATGGTCATCACGATGATTCAGATAGGCATCTGCATCGGTATTTCACCAATGCTGGCATATAACTATGGAGCGAAGAACATCCCCAGGGTTAGAGAAATCCTGCTAAAAACAGCCATATTAACAGTATGTTTTGGCTTCATTTCAGCAGTCGGATGCTACCTTGGGCAAGACTATGTAATCGGGCTATTTCTGAAAGAAAAAGAAAACACAGAGATTGCGAAACAGATGATGTTTTGGCTCCTGATCGCAAGCCCACTGCTGGGATTTTATTATCTCGGCAGCAACTTCTTTCAGGCGGCGGGAAAAGCTGCCCTTGCAACAGCGGTATCCGTGCTGCGCCAGGGCGCATTACTGATTCCCTGCCTGTATCTCACGCATTCCCTATTGGGGTTGACGGGCGTTGCAGCAGCACATACGGTAAGTGACGTGACTTCAGTTGCTGTTACAAGTACCCTGCTTTTGATTCAATACCGCCGTATGAAGAATAACAATGAAAAACAGGAAATAT